>CAZOHS010000148.1:0-781 GCA_964579285.1 uncultured Rhodospirillaceae bacterium
GGTAAAATGTCTGATGATCCCAGACGCTTGGTCTCAAAAACCGACGATGAGCCAAGAGCTTCGTGACTTCTATAGTTTTTGTAATTGTGTAATGGAACCATGGGATGGACCAGCGGCAATAACAGCAACCGATGGCCGCTGGGTATTAGGGGGCGTTGATCGCAACGGCCTGCGACCCATGCGGTACACCGTGACGGCGGATGGGCTATTAGTGGTCGGATCTGAAACTGGAATGGTGCCCATCCGTGAAACGGAAATTATAGAAAAGGGGCGACTAGGACCAGGCCAGATGATCGCCGTCGACCTTAAAGAAGGGAAACTTTATCACGATAAAGAATTAAAAAACTCACTCGCCCATTCACAACCCTATGGTGAATGGGTTGCAAACATAAAACCAATTGAAAAAATCGAGCTTAAAAAAGAAAGTGTGCTTCCTGAGTATGAAATTGCAGCGCTCCGTCAACGTCAAGTCGCTGCTGGGTACACACTAGAAGAACTCGAACTTTTGTTACAGCCAATGGTGGAAGATGGCAAGGAAGCCGTAGGCTCGATGGGTGATGACACACCACTAGCCGTATTATCCGAACAATATCGAGGATTGCACCATTTTTTTCGCCAATCCTTTAGCCAAGTCACGAACCCACCCATCGATAGCTTACGTGAATATGGCGTAATGAGTTTAAAAACGCGCCTCGGCAACCGAGGAAATATTTTAGATGAAAATGGTAGTGCAACAAATTTGCTCCCGCTAAACAGGCCAGTTTTATTGATTGCGGAATTC
>CAZOHS010000148.1:791-6229 GCA_964579285.1 uncultured Rhodospirillaceae bacterium
CAACGCATTGCGGAAGATGCGGTGCGCGGTGGAGCGACACACCTAATTTTATCAGATCATAAAGTTAAAGCTAATAGGTCCGCTATCCCAATGATTTTAGCGACAGGCGCTGTACATTCCCACTTGGTCGACCAGGCTTTACGAACCTATACTTCAATAAACGTACGTTGCGCAGAATGTTTAGACACACATTACTTTGCAGTGCTGCTTGGTGTGGGTGCGACCACCATCAATCCCTACCTTGCACAGGAAACCATTAGAGACCGTCATCGTCGCAACCTTTTCGGCGATCTTTCTCTGGGAGATTGTCTAAATCAGTACCGTAATGCGGTCGATCAGGGATTGCTCAAAATCATGTCTAAAATGGGTATATCTATTCTGTCCAGTTACCGTGGTGCATATAAGTTTGAAGCGGTGGGACTAAGTCGATGGCTGGTTTCGAGTTATTTTCCAGGTATGACGTCTCGAATTTCAGGCATCGGCCTTACCGGTTTGCAACGCAAAATTGGAGAATTGCACGCTAGAGCATATAGCCACGATAGTATTGCCCTCCCCGTGGGGGGTATCTATAGATATCGCCGTAGCGGCGAGAACCACGGCTTCGAAGGTTCTCAAATCCATACATTACAAAAGTCCGTCTCAACAGAATCATTTGCAACATACAAACAATATTCGGAAGCTGTCCGACAGTCCCCACCAATAAGTCTAAGGGATTTAATGGAGTTTGAATCGAAGCGCGAAGCAGTGGCGATCGAAGAAGTCGAATCTATAACCGAAATTCGCAAACGGCTTGTATCACCTGGTATCTCGTTAGGAGCACTAAGCCCGGAAGCACATGAAACTCTGTCCATCGCTATGAACCGTATTGGTGCAAAATCCGATTCCGGTGAGGGTGGGGAAGATTCATCCCGCTATAAACCAAGGGCCAACGGTGATAATGCATCAAGCGCTATAAAACAGGTTGCATCTGGACGCTTTGGGGTCACGGCTGAATATCTCAATAACTGTAGAGAAATTGAGATCAAAATAGCCCAAGGAGCAAAACCGGGAGAAGGTGGTCAACTTCCCGGAATAAAAGTGTCAGAGGTTATCGCGAAATTACGCCATTCAACTCCTGGGGTAACACTTATATCACCGCCTCCACACCATGACATTTATTCAATTGAGGATTTAGCACAACTCATTTACGACCTGAAACAAATTAACCCTGATGCAAAGGTTTGTGTAAAATTAGTTGCCCAAACTGGAATTGGAACCATAGCGGCAGGCGTCGCCAAAGCGCACGCGGATACTATCCTGGTTTCAGGACATTCGGGCGGCACTGGCGCAAGCCCACAATCTTCAATTAAATATGCGGGGTTGCCTTGGGAAATGGGCTTATCCGAAGTACATCAAGTTTTAACCCTGAACCAACTGCGTCACCGCGTGGTAATACGAACAGATGGAGGATTTCGGACAGGACGAGACGTAGTCATTGCAGCACTTTTAGGGGCTGAAGAATTTGGTATAGGCACAGCCTCTTTGATAGCCATGGGCTGTATAATGGTTCGACAGTGTCACTCAAACACTTGTCCTGTTGGGGTTTGCACACAGCAAGATATATTACGTGAGAAATTCACGGGTACCCCAGAAAAAGTTGTAAATCTATTCAGTTTTATAGCCGAAGAAGTCCGGGAAATATTAGCTTCCTTGGGGGCGCGATCTTTAAAAGAAATTATCGGCCATACAGAATTTCTCACCCAAGTAAGCCGGGGCAGTCCGCACCTGGATGATTTAGATCTCAATCCACTTTTGATTCAGGCGGACCCGGGTGATAGTGCACATTATTGCACAATTGAGGGCCGTAATGAGGTACCAGAAACCCTCGACGCACAAATGATTGAGGATGCAAGACCCGCTTTGGAAGGCGGAGAAAAAATGCAATTACAATATAATGTCCGTAACACACAGCGAGCGATAGGCACCCGGCTCTCTTCTTTGATCACTCGGCAATTCGGGATGCAAGGGCTACAACCTGGACATATCACAGTAAGATTGCGGGGCTCCGCGGGACAGTCGCTCGGTGCGTTCGCAGTGCAAGGCTTGAAATTGGAAGTTTTTGGGGATGCGAACGATTATGTGGGCAAGGGTTTATCAGGCGGAACTATTGTAATCCGCCCACCAACCACAGCACCCAGAAAGTCGAATGAAAATACTATTATAGGCAATACGGCGCTGTATGGCGCTACAGGGGGTAAAGTGTTTGCAGCGGGCCAGGCCGGTGAACGCTTTGCCGTTCGGAACTCGGGAGCTGAGGTCGTCGTAGAAGGTTGTGGCTCGAACGGCTGCGAATACATGACCAATGGCATCGCCGTAATTCTCGGACCAGTAGGCGATAATTTTGGCGCAGGGATGACGGGCGGGATGGTTTATGTTTACGACCATGAGGGTAACTTCTTAAACCATTTGAATAAAGATACGTTAATGTGCCATCGCATCCAAACGTCATTTTGGGAGAAAGTTTTGCAGCGTGCGGTCGAAGAACACCACAGGGAGACACAATCGGCATTTGCCGAGCAAATGCTCAATCACTGGAGTACAGAATACAAAAAGTTCTGGCAAGTAGTTCCCACAGAAATGGTACATCGTTACGATCAAAGTATCTTTTCAGAAGAACAAGCTGAACGCATAGCTTGAGGTGAAGGAAGCTCCCCTTTAAGCTAGGCATTTTCGCGATGCAATACTTTCGGTAGACTGGTACTGATGCGGACCCTATATCATTTATGGTTATCCCCGTTTTGTCGAAAGATTCGAATTGCACTCGGAGAAAAAAAACTCGACTTCGAATTAAAATCAGAGAACCCCACTGAGAGAAGAGTAGAGTTCATCGCGCTTAACCCGGCATGCGATGTGCCCGTATTGGTTGAAGACGGGGGGCCAATTATAGCTAACTCGGGCGCCATTGGCGAATACTTGGAAGAGATCTGTCCACATCCTCCACTGTATCCTGGAACATCCAGTGAGCGAGCCGAAATTAGACGCTTAGTAGCATGGTTTGATATTAAATTTAATTATGAGGTAACCAACAATTTAGTCGGAGAAAAATTGTTAAAACGATTGATGCGTTTAGGTACACCCGATTCTCGTGCTATTCGCGCAGGGCGTGAAAATTTTCATATCCATATGGAATATATTGCTTGGCTCACTGAGAGGAGAAATTGGTTAGCGGGAGACGAATTCTCGATGGCAGATATAGCAGCGGGCGCTCATTTGTCATGCCTTGATTATATCAATGATGTACCCTGGGTTGATCACATGCCGGCAAAGGAGTGGTATGCACGGCTTAAATCTCGACCATCGTTCAGAGCCATTCTTGCGGACCACATGCCGGGTGAGCCCCCACCCAAGCATTATGCAGATTTAGATTTTTGACCGACTGCTCCTTAACATCCGATCAATCTCCTGACGGGCAAACTAATGTAGCTAAAACCACTGGTTTAGTCTTCAAAGAAAGATATTTTTCATTCTTGAGAACCCATAATGAAGCAAAAATAGGGCTGTTTCCTATTAGACTCATTCAAACAACAACTAACTTCCATCCGAGGATAAAAGAATCACCACGTAAAAAGTTTTTCTATATCATGCGCCGTTATTTGTACGAGGCCTAAAGTCTCTCAAAACAAACGTAAAAGCAGGCCAACTTCTATGGCACTATCTAAATGAAAAATATTGGAACACTTTTTTGCTTTGGTCTGGGTTACAGCGCGATGGCGCTTTCCCGCCGGCTTGATGCCGAGGGTTGGACAATTCATGGGACGTGTCAGAATCTCGAACGATGCAATGCTCTTACCGCTTTAGGTATCAAAGCGGAAGTTTTTGACGGTAAACAAAGGATGAAGTCGACCGCAATTTTAGAAAATTCAACTCATGTACTACTATCCATCCCACCTTCTATAGAGGGTGATCCAGCACTCCAGCATCACGCAAAAGATATCGCCGACCTGGGGAGTGTAAAATGGGTGGGGTATTTATCGACGACAGGTGTGTATGGAAACTATAATGGAAACTGGGTTGACGAAACCTCCGCCCTCAAACCAACCAGTCGGCGGAGCGAACAGCGACTATTGGCAGAAAAGAGCTGGCGTAATTGGGGCCGAGAAACGAATATACCGACCCAAATTTTTCGGCTCGCCGGTATCTACGGTCCAGGTCGTTCTGTTTTAGATCGAATCAAAGCTGGAACTGCAACACGAATCTCTAAGCCGGGACATTATTTTTCAAGAATACACGTAGAGGATTTAGCAAGCGTGCTTTATGCATCAATCAATAAGCCAATACCTGACGGGGTGTACAATGTATGTGACGATGAACCGGCAGAACCTACTTCCGTAGCAGCGTATGCGTTTAATCTCCTCGGGCGCACACCACCGACTGAGATATCAATAGATGATGCAGCACTATCGCCAATGGCAAAAACGTTTTGGCGCGATAATAAAAGAGTACGAAATAATAGAATAAAGGAACAACTCGGCGTAGAGCTTGCCTTCCCGAACTATCGCTCTGGTCTTCACGGTCTTGTGAGTGGTTAATCTTTTTCTAGCAGTTCTTGGAGCGTTATTTGGAGACAGTGTATATCTTCATCTCTTGAAAGGCTGTGATCACCGCCCTTTATCAGCACAATTCTGACATCTTCGGAGCTGATTTTCTCAGAAAGTCTAAAAGCCGTCGTCCAAGGTACAGACTCATCCCGCATTCCATGGAGCAGACGAATTGGGTGATTAATAGTGATTTTCTGGCGCAAGAGAAGATGATTTCTTCCCTCCTCGATTAACTCCTTGGTGATGACATATGGCTCGTTTCCATAATCAGTTCTTTCATAGTGGATGCCATCTTTTTCCAGCTTAGCACGAACATTGGCATCAAATCGCTCCCATAAAAGATCCTCAGTGAAATCTGGCGCAGCGGCAATTCCAATTAAACCTCTTATCTTTTTTGGGCGGGCGAGCGCTAGCAACAGCATAATCCAGCCACCCATCGAAGAACCTACTAGAATTTGGGGTCCATTAGTATAAGAATCAAAAATTAAAAGCGCATCGGACAGCCAGGACCCAATCGTTCCTTCAGAAATTTTTCCAGAAGATTCACCATGCCCACTATAATCAAACCTAAGAAATGCGTGCCCGTTGGTGCGGCAAATTTTTTCTAAGGCCGTTGCCTTTGCTCCCCGCATATTTGACATAAAGCCACCTAAAAACATAACTCCAGGGCTGTTTCCGGTGATGCGATCATAAGCGATTGCGGCACCCCCAGCACCTGTTAGAATCTTTGAGTGTTTGAAAGATTTCTGCGTCATTAAACTTTGGCTATATTGATTAAAGTAGACTCCTCAGAACACGAGACATTGATATATCGAATGAGAAATAGATGAAAGCACCTGTAATTATGCAGATATTGCCCCG
>CAZOHS010000149.1:0-6142 GCA_964579285.1 uncultured Rhodospirillaceae bacterium
GGAGATTTTAGACATTTTCGGTCCGCCAGTATTTATCCGAAAAGACCCACCGGCAGAATTTTGGCGCTATCAAAGTCAATCCTGTGTTTTAGAGGTTTTTTTATATGCAAAAAACGATGACTTGCGGGTTGATTATGTCAATACTCGGCCAAAAGGAAGTGCGCCAACAACACTATTTCAATGTATACCAAATTCCCGAAAACACGGTTAACAACGAACCCGCTTTAGTCTTTATTTACGTTGTCAACTGGAGGGTTTTGGGGGCCAATTTCTTCATAATCTCCGTCAATCACAAGGCCCGGCTTTCCTTGGCGGCTTGCGTGGTTTTTTGAATTGGTCGAAGTTGTTTTCACTTCGGCATTTGTGTGAAATTGGATATTAGCGTATCGCGCCACCCACCACGAGAAAGCGTTACCGATGAGTTGGCGACCGCCGGGCATAAGAAGCAAAAATCCGATAGCATCTGTAAAGAAACCTGGTGTTAAAAGTAAAATGCTAGCAATTAGTAAACACAAACCGTTAAAGACTTCTTGAACAGGAAGTTCGCTTCGAGCAAGACTCGTTTGAAAGCTTCGAACGATGGTCAAACCCTGTATACGCAGGAGTATTGTCCCGCAAATAGCCGTCACTAATACAATAAATATTGTTGGCCACAGACCTATAAAATCGCCAATTTCAATGAAAAGAACAATTTCGAGTATAGGAACCCCTATAAACATTAATAACAAAACAATCGGCATACTTGCGATTTCCTATATAACACCTTATTTAAACTGTATTACCAATCCGCAAACGCATGTTTCTGTGAATCAAAGCCAAGGAAGCATTGTTTGGGGCCGCAGGGCCAACGAAGGGTATAACGAAATGATGTATCTGCGTCTATTGACGTCGTAGAATCTATGCAGTGGTTCACATTAGTCCGGGCACGTTCACGAGCCAGAAAGCAAAATAATGGGTGATCTTGACCTCCTATTGTTCGCTATGGTCGCCGCCTTTTTGGTTTTGCGACTTAGGAGCGTATTAGGCAAACGAACCGGGCATCAACAATCAAAACAAGATCCGGTCTCCGAACAGAAACAGGAAAAATCAGGGAAAAGTAAGGTTGTTGAAATACCAAATAATTCTCACGAAAAAACTTCGCAAGAAGATGTGGTTCTATCGGATGAAGAAACGGACGATCCGATCCTGCACGGCGTAAAAAAAATAAAATCAGCAGATTCTTCCTTTGACCTCTCGGAGTTCTCAGAAGGTGCCCGCGGCGCCTTCGGGATGATAGTGCAAGCCTTCGCAGAGGGAGATATAGAAACACTTCAATCCTTTCTATCAGACGACGTTTTTGAGAACTTTTGTTTAGCGATAGAAGAACGCGAAGAACGCGAAGAAACCCTGGAAACCGCAATAATTGAAGTAGAAGTCGCGGAAGTAATAGAAGCGGATATGGACGGCCAGAATGCCCTGATAACTATGAAATTTGTTTCTGACCAGGTCAACCTAACGCGCGACTCAGAGGATCGAATTATTGACGGGGTGCCAAATACGGTAACAAAGATCACAGATATTTGGATGTTCAGCCGCGATACCACGTCAAACGACCCTAATTGGAGGCTCGTAGAGACTAGAAGTCAGAACTAACAACCGCGCACTGATAAGTAATAACGTTAAATGGAAAACGCTCTAACACCAACCAATATAGCGATACGCTGGTTCGGATTAGGGTTAGTACTATCAGTTAGCTTTTGTTTAGCTTCCTGCGTTGAGCGTCCACAAAAACTGTCAAAACCCGACATTAGCCTCGTGCCCTCTGAATATAAGAATATGCGTCACTGGGCCAGCGACCACCATAAGGCAGCACTTAAAGCGTTTATACGATCCTGCCCGGTGGTTGAAAAAAGGGGTGTCGCTCAGTTTGGTACCCCGCAATTTTGGAAACAAAGCTGCTCCGAGGCCCGACGCATCATTAGCGGTACACCAACCGACGCGAGAAAATATTTTGAACGTTACTTTCACCCCCATGCCGTTAAGGGCCCGGACAGCATTGATGGACTTATCACGGGTTATTATGAACCTGAATTACGTGGTTCGCGAATACGCGACAGTGAGTTTTCGGTGCCGCTCCACATTCGCCCCCCCGACCTTGTGTCCGTAAACTTGGGTCTTTTTTCAAAAGACCTTAGTGGCAGGCGGATAAATGGTAGAGTGCTGCAAGGGTCTCTAATTCCATACTATGATCGGTCGACGATTGAACGGGGTGTGTTAGGGGGAAATAAATTAGAATTGATTTGGGTTGATAGTCTGTCCGATGCCTTTTTTTTGCATATACAAGGTTCCGGCCGCATTCGGCTCCGAAGTGGTAAAATAATGCGATTAGGGTATTCCGCTTCTAATGGCCACGCGTATACGGCTATCGGAACAGAACTTGTTCGAAGGGGCGCAATTTCAAGAAAACAAATGTCCATGCAATCTATCCAACGATGGTTAGATAAACACCCGAAAAAAGGTATCCAGCTCATGCGGACCAATAAAAGCTATATCTTTTTTCGAGAGCTTAAAGGAATGGGACCGATCGGCGCTCAGGGCGTTCCGTTGACCCCAGAACGCAGTTTAGCGGTTGATACACGATTTCTACCGCTAGGACTTCCCGTTTGGTTGGAAACAACCTTGCCAAATAGCAGGCCGTACAGAAGATTAATGATTGCTCAAGATACTGGCGGCGCCATCCGTGGAGCAGTGCGAGCAGATATTTTCTGGGGGGCGGGCAACCGCGCAAAACATATCGCAGGCAGAATGAAATCCCGCGGTAGATATTGGGTTTTGGTTCCAAAGACGGGGGTGACCATGCATTCGACCAAACAAAGTCGACTTAAAAACTAAAAGCTATTCAATGAAAAAGAAAATACCCAAATCAACTGATCATACTGATAACGCGCTTTTCCTGGCCGCTATGTCGGGTGCCATACCAATACAAAAAAACGGTAACAAAAATAATAAAACGGCTACGGCAGTCGTAAAAACTCCGAGCGCATCGGCAGGTCTAAAAACGGGACTATCCAAAAAGCTCACAGCGCCCGAACTTAGAGCGGGAGTTGCGATCAATCTTGATCGGCGCAGCATGGATAGATTGCGGAAAGGTAAATTGCGCCCCACCGCTCAACTAGACTTACATGGTTTAACCGTCGAAAAAGCGCATGGCGCGTTCAACAATATTATTCAAAAAGCATATGCCGAGGGCACGCGGTGTATATTGGTTATTACGGGCAAAGGCCTAACCAAACGTGGTGGTGGAGTTATCCGGCGCGAATTACCCCAATGGATCAATGCTGCAGAAAATAGAGGCCGTGTTCTTGGTTTTTCACCTGCGCGACCCCAGGATGGGGGCGATGGTGCCTTTTACGTACTCATCAAAAAAAAGAAGTAAAAATTGAAAGGCCTTGCTAAAGTATAAATCTCGAAAGATCTGCATTCTTGGCAAGATCTGTCACATTTTTTTCTACAAATTCATCATCGATAGTAATAGTTTCACCGGCTCGATCAGAAGCTGAGAAAGATACGTCCTCAAGCAAACGCTCCATGACTGTATGCAGCCGTCGTGCTCCAATATTTTCAACTGAGCTATTAACCTCGGTAGCTAATTCTGCCAGCGCATTAATTGCGTCGTCAGTAAAATCGATAGTAAGATCCTCCGTCCCCATTAATGCGGTGTACTGACGTATTAGATTAGCCTCTGGCTCTGTTAAGATCCGCCTAAAGTCATCCTGAGTGAGAGCCCGAAGCTCTACTCGAATTGGCAAGCGGCCTTGCAATTCGGGTAAGAGGTCGGCAGGCTTCGAGAGATGAAATGCGCCAGAGGCAACAAACAAAATATGATCAGTTTTAACGGTTCCATGTTTAGTGGGTACATTTGTGCCTTCGATTAGCGGCAACAAATCTCGCTGAACACCTTCTCGGCTAACGTCGGCGCTCGCTCGCCCATCGGACCCAGCGCAAATCTTGTCTATTTCATCGATAAATACAATTCCATTTTGTTCGACAGACTCAACGGCGGTTTTAACAACTACATCGTCATCGAGCAGCTTGTCACTTTCCTCCGCTATTAAAACTTCGTGACTGTCACCTACATTTATTTTCTTACTCCGCGTTCCGCCGCCAAACGCTTTTCCAAGCATATCATTCAGATTTATCATCCCCATCTGTGCTCCAGGCATTCCCGGAATATCCATTGTAGGCATTCCACCACCGCTGTCGGCTATCTCAATTTCGATTTCACGGTCATCCAATTCACCTGCCCGCAGCATTGTACGAAATTTTTGACGGGTGTCTTTGCTAGCCTTTTCCCCCACCAACGCATCGAGAACCCGCTCCTCCGCCGCTATTTCAGCTCGGGCTGCAACCTCTTTCCGCATACGCTCTCGAGTCATATGAACGGCAATCTCAACGAGATCCCGAATTATTGATTCCACGTCGCGGCCCACGTAGCCAACTTCCGTAAACTTGGTCGCCTCGACCTTGAGGAATGGAGCATCTGCCAGCCGCGCAAGCCGTCGAGCAATTTCTGTTTTGCCGACACCGGTAGGGCCAATCATCAAAATATTTTTTGGTAGTATTTCTTCTTTGAGATCATCATCTAACTGTTGCCGACGCCAACGATTACGGAGCGCAATCGCGACCGCCCGTTTAGCATCGTTCTGGCCAACAATAAAACGATCCAATTCCGAAACTATCTCTCGAGGGGAAAAATTAGTCACTATTTATAGACTTTCGACAATTATATTTTGATTAGTGTATATGCAAATTTCGGAAGCAATCTTCATAGCTTTGCGAGCAAGTGCTTCCGCCTGATAAGCTTCATTATCATACATTGCTCGAGCAGCGGCTAAAGCATACGAGCCGCCAGACCCTATACCGATCAATCCGTCTTCCGGTTCTAAAACATCACCTGTACCACTTAAAACAAGCGAAACATTTTGGTCGGCGACCGCCATCATCGCTTCGAGACGGCGCAGATATCGATCAGTGCGCCAATCTTTTGCTAACTCCACACAAGCCCTAGTTAGTTGGCCAGGGTGTTGCTCTAGCTTACCTTCTAACCGCTCAAAAAGAGTAAACGCGTCAGCAGTGGCACCGGCAAAGCCGGCAATAACAGCCCCATCACTCAATCTGCGCACCTTTCGGGCATTGGATTTTATCACGGTGTTACCGAAGGTAACCTGTCCGTCACCCGCAACAACCACTTCGTTGTTCTTACGGACGGATAATATGGTTGTGCCGTGCCAGAGCTGCGCAGTCTTATCAGCCATAAGATGAAAAACCTTTCAAGTGAGAGCCCAGTGCCCTAGATTAGAAGTATTGCCCTTTAACATGAGGTTTCTTGCTAGAACTTCAAGACCGCGTGGCAGGTTAATGGCTAATTTTTATATTGTTGATGCTTAAAGGTATCACAAGTTGTTTAATGGATGTATTTATGTGTGGGCTTTTGAACCCTAGAAGAGCACAAACTGGGAAGTATGCGTTTATACAGTGGTACATACTAGCGTTTTACAGTTGGTACTGATAAGAGACGCGAATTCAATAACGATGTAATGGAATAGGCGCTTAGCGCCAAAATAATATTCCGCCGGATCGGGTAACAAATTATGCGTGAAGCAAGCATCCAACGACAAACCAAGGAAACTAAGATCGAGGTGAAAGTTAACCTGGATGGAAGTGGAATCTACGATGTGAACACCGGCATCGGATTTCTTGATCATATGCTAGAACAGTTTTCTCGGCATAGCTTGATAGACCTCGCCGTGTCTGCAGTAGGAGACCTTCATATTGACTATCACCACACAACTGAAGACACGGGCATTGCTATTGGTGCAGCTGTAAACAAGGCGTTAGGTGAGCGCCGTGGAATTGTGCGATTTGCTTCTTCCACAATACCGATGGATGAAACCCTAAGCCGGGTGTCCATCGACGTGTCAGACAGACCCTACCTAATTTGGGCAGTAAATTTCTCCAAGCCTAAACTTGGAGAAATGGACACCGAATTGTTTAAGGAATGGTTTCAGGCATTTGCACAGAACGCGCGAATTACGCTGCACGTGGAAAATATTTATGGTGAAAATAATCATCACATAGTTGAAAGTTGTTTCAAGGCGCTCGC
>CAZOHS010000150.1:0-6037 GCA_964579285.1 uncultured Rhodospirillaceae bacterium
AACTGTTCGACCACATGGAGCAGGAAGAATTTATCTACGAGCATCCCTGGAAAGTGGGTGACCTGGCAATCTGGGACAACCGCTGCCTGCTCCACGCACGGACTGATTTTGATCCCTCCGAAAAGAGACAACTGAGACGTTTTGCTGTTGTCGGAGAGCGCCCTATTTAGGAGGTGCGTTTCTTTCAAACTGAGAATGCACCCTTTGCGCAGCCGCCGTTGAACGGCCCTGTTTTACGCGCAGCCAAAGTCTTAGTAAATGTCGGCGACGCTCTAATTCCGGCCAATCTTCATAGTCAGCCCGAGCGTGCAACAAAGACCGGTTGTCGATTATCTGAAGATCCCCTGGCTCCAGGTCCATGGTTAGTTTCATTTCTGGGCGATGTGGTATTTCCTCGATTAGATCTCGAGCACGCGTGGCCACCTCAGAATATTCGACCTTCTCACGATCAATAGCACGCTGTATTGGTTCGGGAATATAGTAACACGATAAATTATTGGCACCTCGAGCTGAAAAAACCGGTACTTTTTCGCGGCTGAGGCTGCTTGTACCGGCTGCTTGATCGTCAGCGAGACGATGGTAATAATATCCTTCGTATAACGCTGGAAGACACTCTGGATGTTCAGACAGGATCACATTGTGCGTAGCCTTAGCGCTCGCGAGCCAGCTTTGGCCTCCTGAACGTGCTTTTCTGAGGCACAGTAAAGCGACTATGTCCGTAGTGTCCGTGTGCCACAGGCGCCTTCCCCCATGATGACTGACGCGCAATTCATCACGAGACACCACGTGTGCAAGATTTTTATTCGTTGTCGCCTTTATGTCGGTTAAATCAATGATATGATTTACGTAATCCCCTTCTCTACTTTGGGGTATTCCCCTCCCTAAATAGCTACAAAGTCCCCAAGATATTTTAACGGCATCTTCCTGTTCGTGGGCGTTAACGGGTATCCCTCGGAGTACCGCAAATCCTCGGCCATGCTCAACTTGATCGACAATCTCTTTTAAACGCGGACCAAGGATCGGCAACGGAAAAACTTTTTTATTAATTTTATGCACTGGAACATCCAGCTGTTTAACAAATTGAAGAGCTGTCAAAACTTCTTTGACCTCCGAACTTGTCAGATGAGTTAGCCAACTACGGTCATTCTCCAAGTCACTGCCAAACCAAACATTTGGGCCGGAGGCGGGCTTTATACAGTCAATGTTCATCTTTCATGGTCTTTACTAATTTGAGCATACGAAAAATATAAGGGATTTCCTCTTCATCGAAACAAAAATTTCAAAAAACATCAAATATCCGTATTTGTCATGGGCAAAGCGCGATTTCGAATATTAGCTCGCCAATAGAAATGTCTCCACAAGACAAGAAGCTATATCTGACTTGCTCCATTAATAAAATTCTTGGTAGCTTAATCCGTTTAGTTTGCTGGAGGACCCAATGGCCCAGCCAAAGGTCATACTACAACTTTACCCTGTAATTCCCGTAGAAGGGGAAACAGCAGACGAGCAATTTTCGGCTCGGCAAAGAAAGCGCCCCGTGGGCGCTGATAATGAGACCTATCATCGACTGCTCCACGAATGGACGGATATCGTAAAAGCCGCAGATCAAATGGGCTTATGGGGTGTCGCAACCATCGAGCACCATTTTCATTCGGAAGGCTATGAAGTTGGCCCCAATCCAGGAGTGCTAAATGCGTATTGGGCGGGCCAAGTAAATTGCCGAGTAGGTGCTTTGGGGTACGTAATGGCTACACAGGACCCAGTGCGTGTCGCAGAGGAAACGGCGATTATTGATCACCTCACAAAGGGCAATTATTTCGTCGGCTTTGCACGGGGATATCAATCGAGATGGGCAAACATTCTGGGGCAGCACTCTGACGCCAAGGCCACCGTTTCCGACGGTAGCGAAGTGGATATACGAAACCGTGATATCTTTGAGGAACGGGTAGAAATGGTCCTAAAATGTTGGACGGAAGACTCTGTCCGCGTCAAAGGCCAGTATTACGAGATTCCCTACCCTTATGAAACGGGGGTAGAGGGATATCCCGGTGCCGAAACAGCGCGGAAAGCAGGCGTTGACAATGAGGTAGATGAATTGGGTCGAATACAAAGGGTAGCTGTAGTCCCCAAGCCTTTCCAAAACCCACATCCACCTTGCTTTGTGCCGGCGATGAAAAGCCGAGAAACAATTTCATTTTGTGCAAAACACGGCTTTATACCTACCTATTTCATGGGCAACGACGACATGAATGAGTGCTTTGACCTTTATGCAGAAGAAGGAAAAAGACATGGAAAATCATATGTCCGAGGACAAAATCAGAATGTCACGCGGTGGATCCACACCTCGGACACGCCGGAGGAACACGATACAAAAATAAGAAAGTACGACTTAGATATTTATACAAATTTTTACGGACCCTTCTTTCCCCAGTTACCAACGGGCGACGAAAACACAAGACTTCAATCAATTAAGGAATCGGGTTTGTTTCTGGGTGGGACTCTGGACCAAACAATTGAGGATATGACAAAAATTTATGATCGCTCCGCTCCAGAATACATCACGTTGATTTACCATTGGGCCCAACAACCGAAGGATGTGATGTTAGAAGAATTATCTATCTTTATGGAAAAAGTCCTACCGAACTTGGAGGCGCCCGACGTGAGGATAACTGCTGAATAAAAACACGAGGTGTTGGTGTCCCCGCAAAGAAAATCTTTGTGCATTTTTTAACAGAAGGGTTTGGATGGTGGCTAATATTGAACCGCTGCCATGGAAAACCTAGGGTCTTCAGACAAACATTCAACTTTGCAATTTAAAGGAATGGTGCTCTACTGACAGAAATAGGGAGGGATTAAAATGCGAAAAACGTTAAACTGTTTAACGGCTATAGTTGTTGTTCTCGCAGCTGCTTCTGCCACAAATTCTTCAACATCAAAAGAGCTTAGCCTATCGTACTTTATGGGGCCCAAACATCCTATGAACCGTGCGGTATTTACGCCTTTTGCTAAAAAGTTAGCGGAACTTTCCAGTGGTAACCTCACGGTAAAGCAATACCCTGGAGGAGCTCTAAACTCCTCCCCGCCGAAACAATATTCCATTCTCCTAAAAGGTGTTGCCGACATAGCCTTTGCACTCCCCGGCTACACGGGAAATCTTTTTCCTATAACCAATACGGTAACCATACCTGGCGTATGCAAAGACCCAGTGGACTGCACACACGCTTTGTGGCGGGCGATGCCACTCATCCAAAAAGAATTTAAGGCAAAGCTCCTCGCAGTTTGGGCAAATGCGGTGCCAATTCTACTGACCAAAAAACCTGTCCGGTCTCTCGCTGACCTAAAGGGCATGAAAGTACGTGTAACATCAAGACAGGACGTTCCCTTCATTAAAGCGTTGGGTGCGTCGGCGGTTAGCCAGCCGGTGACGGTGATCAACCGGAACCTCGCCAATGGCACTATTGACGCAATAAACATTGGGCCATCTGCTATCCGCTCCTTTAAACTCCACGAGCCTGCCAAGTATCTGACCGTTGGTCTCCCGGGTTCAGGTTCTGCCTTCGTGTTGATGATGAATAAAGATGTGTACGGAAAAATGACCTCAGCGGAAAAAGGCTGGGTAGATTCAGCATCTGGAAAATGGCTTTCTCTGTCTGGTGGAACGATGTACCAAAAGGTAGCAAACGGCGGAATTGGTCTCGCCAAGAAAAAGGGCGTACAGGTTATTAATCTTTCAGACGCCGAAAGAGCGAAGGCAAATAACGCTATAAAAGGAGCGATGGCCAAGTTCCGCTCAACAAAGTTACGCGGTGGGAAGACTGGCGGTGAGATCTATGACCTCATGTCTGGAAAATAACAATTTCGCCAAGTGTGGCACTCAAGTGGCTTGATCGGACAGCCGCTGCTCTAGCATGTTTAGGGGGGACGACCGTCATACTGCTCGTCGCTGTGACGGTCGTGTCCGTTTTTTGGCGGTACATTCTGAGTGACCCGATATTTGGTGTCACCGACATCTCACGGATGGTTCTTGCGGTAATAATTGCGGGGGCTCTTCCTTATGGGGCCAGAATGGGAGCCTTTGTTCACGTTGATATTTTATCCGCAGTTGGCGGTCGGCGCATAACGCGGTTTACAGACGTTTTTGTGCGAATAAGTGGAATTATCATTATCGGACTTGCTGCGTACAGCTTAAGAGAAGAAGCCCGCTGTGGATTTGATTGTGGTGAATTTACAGACAACCTTGAAATCGTTCATACCCCTTTTTATTGGTTGCTCGCGGTCTCAATGGCAACCTATACCGCCATTCTTGTCTGCGAACTTTTTGTCGGAATATTGGCCTTCCGATTAGACCGCGACCCAAATGAACACGATTAAAACCAAATGACCAATTTAGAAATCGGCCTAGTTGGCTTTGTGGTACTGTTTTTTTTATTGGCAATTCGTATGCCGGTCGGTACCGCAATGTTAATTGTCGGTACGGCCGGAATATGGATTATACATCCACGCGGTGGTGAGGCCGCCATCGCGACACTTGGCGGCGAAACATTCTCTATTTCAACTGTATACTCGCTCACTATTTTGCCGTTGTTTATTTTGATGGGAAATTTGGCCGGACTCTCAGGCATGAGCCGTGATCTTTACGACGCTGCGCATGCGTGGTTCGGACACCTACGAGGCGGCCTAGCTTCTTCTACAATTGTTGGCTGTGCAGGCTTTTCCGCGCTCTCTGGCTCTTCGATGGCCTCCGCAATCACTATGGGACGAGTAGCGTTGCCCGAAATGCAGCGGTACCGTTACCACGACATGCTCGCAACCGGATCTATTGCGGCGGGTGGCACGCTGGGAATATTAATTCCACCCTCTGCCGGGTTTGTTATATATGCGATCCTGACAGAGGAGAGTATTGGACGGCTTTTTATCGCCGGTATTATACCGGGTATTATGCTTTCTGGCCTCTTCATTCTCGCTATTTGGTTATGGGTTAAGATAAACCCTCAAATTGCTCCCACCGGGGCAAAAGCAATGAAATTTACTGATCGCATGAGAACCTTGGTCAGGGCCTCTTGGATCATCGGCATAATACTAATAACGATTGGAGGCATATACGGTGGCGTTTTTGACGCCGTTGAAGCCGCGGCCGTCGGCGCGTTTTTGAGTTTTTTGGTCTGTCTTATAAGGGCCAGGACGAGCTGGCAGGGAATTAAGGAGGCCATTGCTCATACACTAAGCTCGACCGCCACAACTTTTTACATACTTATAGGCGCGTTCGTCTTTACCCCGTTTGTAGCACTTTCAGGAATTCCGACGGCTCTCGTGGATTGGTTAAATAGCGTAGATGTCGCTCCCTATCTCGTCCTCGTCTTGTGCCTCGCGTTCTTCATTATTCTGGGGACATTTTTGGAGGGGTTCGCAATCTTGATCTTAGCCTTGCCTCTCGTCCAACCAATCATGGAGGGCTATGGTTTTGACATGATTTGGTTCGGCGTGATGATGGTGATTGTTTTAGAAATGGGCCTCATTAGCCCACCGGTAGGGATAAACGTATTTGTGGTTAAAGGAATAGCCCCAGACGTACCTATGAACACTATTTTTCGAGGCATCTGGCCGTTCTGGTTTGCCATGTTATTAGCCATAGTATTACTTTTATGTGTACCGGAAATAGCACTCTTCCTGCCAACCTCTATGTTTGGTTAAGGGTAATTTACTTACAGGTTGATGATCATGATTAAACGATTGGTGATGCGCCCCCATCCACGTTGATAGAGGTCCCTGTTATAAAACTGGCCTGTTCAGAAGCCAGGAAACACGCAATATTTGCAAATTCTTCTGTCTCACCGATCCTCCCGAGCGGAATCTTCCTGTCGTCAGCCATTTTTTGAACAAATTCTTCATAGGATATCTTTGTCTCGGATGCTGAGTGTGCCCGCTCCCACTGCCCTGATTTAATTAAGCCCACCATCAAGGCGTTCACTAATACGTTAAATGGAGCACCGTCACCGGCAAGTACCTTCGTTAACGCGAGCCCTGCCGCCCTCGAAAC
>CAZOHS010000151.1:0-5963 GCA_964579285.1 uncultured Rhodospirillaceae bacterium
CCGAAGCCGCCACAATAGCATTGTGGCGCCACAAATTACCAAAAAACGAGGCGGACGACGGACCACTATCTATTAGACACGCGGAAGTTGAAGGTAATGATAAAGATCCGGTGTTGCTGGTTGAAATTGTCGGTGACAGCCCATTAAACGCGCCAGATTTGTTCGTCGAAGGTCCCCCTGGATATGTCTTTGATAAACCTGTCGTCGAATTCTCACAAGGTGGGCGTAACGCGCTAATGCGTCTCAATATTCGCAAACCGCCCTCAAATATCCGTCCAATAGCGGGAGCCAGTTGGACCTTTACAGCGGTTGATGGGGAACGGGCAATTGAGAAGCGCGTTACGTTAAACCCGGCTAATAAAGGGTACGGACGGGCAGAAGTTGTGTCTGCCCAATTTTATCAATTTATTGTAATCGTTGGGTTGGCCATAATTGGCGGTTTTATCCTCAATTTCATGCCCTGTGTCCTACCAGTATTATCTCTAAAACTGCTTTCGATAGTGTCGCACGGCCAACAAGACCCGCGGCATATCCGTTTAGGCTTTATCGCGACTGCCGCGGGGATTATCTTTTGTTTTATCCTGCTTGGAACCATCGCCATCTCGCTCAAGTCATTCGGCATTGCAGCAGGCTGGGGTATTCAATTTCAACAACCAGTCTTCCTTGTATTTATGATCGCCATGATTGCATTATTTATTGCCAATATGTGGGGCTTGTTTGAAATTCGCGTTCCGACAGCGATCACAGGCCTTGCCATACCCAGCAATCCTTCTGGTGGTATGGGTGGACACTTTTTAACCGGTGTATTCGCCACATTGTTGGCGACACCATGTACGTCACCCTTTCTCGGTACAGCGGTTGGTTTCGCATTTACACGTGGCCCTATAGAAATATATTCTGTTTTTCTTGCGTTGGGTTGCGGTCTTGCGTTGCCTTGGATCGCGGTAGCAGTGTTTCCGACGTCGATCGGGTGGTTGCCAAAACCCGGTCATTGGATGCTCACCTTTAAGCGTGTTCTCGCAGTATCGCTAATAGGCACAGGGGTTTGGCTATTTTATATTTTGTGGGCGCAGATTGGTGTGGGGGCGACAGTAATGGTCGCGCTCTTGACTGGGGCCATAGTTTTTTCCCTCGGCCATTACCGTTTTCTCAGCGAAAGGGCGAGGTTTGCAACCTGGATTCTTATTGGCAGTTTGACAGCTATTTCAATGGCGTTCGCGGGCAGTATGACGAAGATCGACAGCAGCACGGTGTCTGCAGGAGAAAATGGTGTCTGGCGCGCTTTTTCTCCCCAAAAACTGAAAGACTTGGTATCCAAGGGAAATATGGTATTTGTAGATGTGACAGCGGAATGGTGTCTTACCTGTCAAGTAAACAAAACGCTCGTGTTAAAGCGTGGCAAGGTAGCGACGATACTAGCGCAGGGAAAATTGGTTGCCCTGCGGGCTGACTGGACTAGGCCAGATAAATCCATATTGGATTACCTCAAAAGCTTTCAGAGATCTGGAATTCCTTTCAATGTCGTCTATGGTCCGGGTGCCCCTGATGGAATTATACTTCCAGAGATTTTGACAGAAAAAATGGTTCTCACCGCCATTGCGAAGGCCAAGGGATAAAGCATTTTAGTAAGGGCGTAATTTATCTGATTATAGTATTTTGGCGTGTGGATCGGTACAAAGCGTCTACGCCGGGATGTTCGTCGACCCATATGTAAGCGGTTCAAATTTTCATTATAGGGCACCGAAGTTATGGCAAAATACGGTATTGGTCAGGGTATTTTACGGGAGGAAGACCCACGCTTGCTCCGAGGCCAAGGACTGTTTGTTAATGACTTTAATTTACCCAATCAGTTGCATGCGATCCTGTTGAGGTCACCACACGCCCACGCCGAGATAAGAGATATAGTTGTATCAGACGCACAGTCTCTTCCTGGGGTGCTGGCAATCTTTTCAGGCCAAGATGTCTTAGCCGATAATCTAGGGGTACCTGGAATGCCGGCAAAATGGCTCAGGCCTGATGGACAGCCGATGAAATATCGACCACAGCCTCCGCTTGCCATTAACAGGACAAGATATGTTGGTGATCCAGTATTGATGATTGTGGCCGAAACTGTTTCCGAAGCGTGGGAAGCCGCTGAATTAGTCACTATTGATTACCATTTGTTGCCGTCGGTTACCGATACTGCACAAGCAATAAATGTAACGGCACCACGTGTGTGGGATGATTATCCGGACAATATTTCAGGGGCATACCAGGCCGGAGACGAGACAGCGGTTGAAGAGGTGTTCGCGGCTGCTGATGTTATCGTCCGGCGCCGTTTCGTGATTTCTCGTGTGTTTGCACAATATCTTGAAACCAGAGGTGCTGTGGGAATGTATGACCCGCGAGAAAATCGGTTTTTACTCCACGCGGATGTCCAATATCCTCACAGAGTACGCCAATTATTGGCGGAAAAAATTTTTTCTGTTCCGGAACAAAATGTTCGCGTTAATGCGAGAGATATCGGGGGAGGATTTGGGACGAAGGGGTGGCAATATCCCGAACATCGGCTCGTTTTATGGGCGTCGCGAAAACTTGGTCGTCCGGTTAAGTGGGGATGCGAGCGGACAGAAGCGATACAGGCTGATGAACACGGTCGGGATAATGTCACAGAAGCCGAATTAGCATTTGATGGCACCGGGAAAGTTCTTGGTTTGCGGGTTAACACTATCGCTAACATTGGAGCATACCTCTCCGCCATACGGAATTTATTGGCAGTGTTCACGAACGTGGGAACGTTGGTTGGGGTGTACGATATTCCTGTTGCTCACGCATTGGTGCAAACCGTGCACACAAATACTAATCCTACAGCTCCTTATCGCGGCGCCGGACGTCCCGAAGCCACCTACGTTATTGAACGAATGTTTGACGAAGCAGCCCGACATCTTGATGTTGATCCAACCGAGCTTCGGGCACGTAACATGATTAGACCAGAATCTATGCCTATAAAAACTGCTCTTGGGCTTTGTTATGATTGTGGGGAGTTCGAAAAAAATCAAAAATCGGTTTTGAAGTTAGCGGATTATGATGGTTTTCCAGCTAGGAGGGTCGAATCTGAAAGCCGAGGACTTTTACGAGGGATTGGTACCTCTAATCCCATCGAGCGGTCCGCGTCGCCTTCGCCCGATTTTGCCGAAATAAGGTTCAGTACCGATGGTACAGTTACAATTTTGATGGGCACTAAGAGTCAAGGACAGGGGCATGAGACAATTTACAAACAAATTGTCGCCGAGCATCTTGGCCTTGAGTTTGCAAAAATGCGCGTTGTGGATGGGGATACGGATCGGGTTGCGTTTGGCATAGGGACGATGGGGTCACGGTCGACCGTTATTGGAGGCTCTGCACTTGTCTTGGCGTCTACCAAAATCTTAGAGAAAGCCAAATACATTGCTGCTAATCTCCTGGAAACGAACTCTGCGGATATCGAATTCTCTGACGGAAAATTTGTTGTTGTTGGCACCGATCGCAGCATCACCCTTACCCAGGTAGCGAAGGCCTCGTTCATCCTTCCCAACCTTCCGCGGGGGATGGAACCGGGCTTATTCGAAACTGCGACCTTTGCACCCGAAGATGACACCTACCCGAATGGCAGCCATGTATGCGAAGTGGAAGTTGATCCCGAAACCGGGGTTATAGAACTTTTAGGCTACTGGGTAGTAGACGATGTGGGGAATGTTATTAACCCGACCATCGTGAAAGGCCAAATCCATGGAGGTGTGGCGCAAGGGGTGGGCCAAGCGCTCGGTGAACAGGTGGTTTATGAGCCGGAAACCGGCCAACTTCTCAGTGCATCTTTTATGGATTATCAAATGCCACGCGCAGATGACTTTCCTGATATAAAAATAAAAGCTGATGGTGTACCCACACGTCGCAACCCACTGGGTGTAAAGGGCGCGGGTGAAGCCGGCACGGTCGGTGCATTGCCTGCTACAATGAATGCAGTGCTAGACGCGCTATACTGTGCTGGTGTTACCGATTTTGACATGCCCGCAACGCCAAATCGCGTTTGGAGGGCTATCCGAGACGCCGCTATCTGCTAATCCAATGCGTTGGTTAGTCCCTGCCGCGCTAATTCATCCGCCCTCTCATTTTCTCGATGGCCTGCATGGCCTTTGACCCAATGCCAGTAAACTTCGTGAGGTAAAAGAGCGGTGTCAAGTCGACGCCAAAGATCCTCATTTTTCACAGGCTTCCGAGACGCCGTCTTCCATCCTCGTTTTTTCCATGAGTGAATCCACTCCGTTATACCCTTTTGCACGTATGTGCTGTCCGTATAAATATTAATACAGACCGGTCGTTTTAATTCCTCCAAGGCTCTAATTGCTGCCATTAATTCCATGCGATTGTTTGTGGTATCGGTTTCTCCGCCCTTTATTTCGCGTTCTGTATCACTCCAACGTAGAATAGCGCCCCAACCGCCGGGACCAGGGTTTCCACTGCATGCACCGTCGGTGTATATTTCGACCATATCTTTGGTTTTATCCATTTTCCACGCCTACTCCATAGGCAGTGGTATCAACTACTGTTTGGTGAAATTTAATAAGGGGTACAAACTCGAGAGGGTTTTTTCTTTGCGTTGGCGTGTTTTTTCTCACATTAAACCAGTCGTATAGTCGAGTGATTAGAAACCGCATAGCAGCTCCTCTGGCCAGTAGCGGCATGGCAACTAATTCCAAATGTGAGAGGGCTCTCACAGATTGATAACCATCAAAAAGAAATTGCGAATGATCTCTATTAAATTGTTGGTTATTGTCAAAACACCAGGCATTCAGGCTTATTGCTATGTCGAACGCGTAAGCGTCGTTGCACGCAAAATAAAAGTCAATAAATGCTGAATGGTGGTTGGGTAAGAAAAAGACGTTGTCGGGGAATAGATCCCCATGAATAATTCCATTGGGCAGATTGGTCGGCCATGAACCGTCTAATGATAAAAGTTCCTCTTGAATCCAGTCCGACAATCCTGGTTTTAGTTCCTCGCTTTGAGTTCTTAGTTCTGAAAAAACTTTGCTCCACGCGGTCAGCGCTAAGTTATTTTTGCGCGATAATGGATATCTAGAGGCAATTAAATGCATTTTTGCCATAGCCGATCCTAATTCTTTACAATGGGCGCGGGTTATTACTCGAGGTGAATCACCTTTTAAATAACTAACTATTGCTGCTGGCTTTCTGGCAAGCGTATGCAGATATTCACCTTTCGTATTGGCTAACGGTCTTGGGCAGTGGAACCCATTGTCTGAGAGAAAGTGCATAAGTCCGAGAAAGAAGGGGAGGTCATTTGGGTCAACACGCCGCTCGTATATTGTCACTACGAATTTTCCGGTAGTTGTAACAAGCAAAAAATTAGAATTTTCAATGCCCTGAGGGATAGCGGTAAATGTTACGAGATCACCGATGGCGAACGTTGCTATGAAGCGTTTCAATTCATCCTGTGTGACGTCAGTATAGACCCCCATCTGGGCACACGCTCTCTTTAGCTCGTCAACGCCCGAGGGAGGCTAAAGGTGACGTCTTCATCGACAGCCTCACACTCACTTATCACTAATTCATATCGTTCTTTAAGGGTCTCTATCAATTGGTCCACCAAAATTTCGGGTGCTGATGCCCCGGCCGTTATTCCTAACTTTTTAACCCCTTTGAACCAACTAGCTTCTACTGCTTCTATAGATTCGGCGAGAATTGATTTTGGGCAGCCGGACGCTTGCGCTACCTCTACTAGTCGCGCTGAATTCGATGAGTTGGAGGCACCTATGACAATTACCGCGTCACATTGTTGAGCTAGATTTTTTATGGCCGCCTGGCGGTTTGTAGTTGCATAACAAATATCTTCCTTGTGAGGGGCCTTAATATTAGGAAACCGCCGTTTAAGCACTGCAATAATTGCTGAGGTGTCGTCGACAGAGAGGGTTGTCTGAGTCACAAACGCG
>CAZOHS010000152.1:0-5946 GCA_964579285.1 uncultured Rhodospirillaceae bacterium
CAGATCCCGCGCTGTTCAAGAGAAAATCTATTTTTCCAAAGCAATCAATTCCATATGCAACCATATTATCAACCATCGAACGTTTCGTTACGTCGACTTCAAAAATTTCTACGTGTTTGTGAATGTCTCGAATTTCATCAGCCACCGAGTTGGCTTTGTCGAGCGCTATGTCTGCTATTATTATATTGGCGCCCTCACGTGCAAATATTAATGCCGTTGCTTTTCCGATACCACTAGCGCCACCGGTCACTATTATCGTTTTGTTTTCAAAATAATTTGGAGTTTTTGGCATACTCTTTTTCCAATCCTTTATTTATCTTAATACAGGTAGCAATAATGCGGTATTGATTGTTGAGGCTGGAATTATGCGCGCATAAGTATTATCTCAACCCTCTAACCCGAAAAAGCGACGAAATATGTCCGGTAAAAAACGAAAAGAGACCCTGCCAAGCGGGCAGTCCCCAGATGAAGTATCGCAGTTTCTTGCAAAAGTAGCGGCCACGCCCGTCGTTAGAGCGGCTGGAGGCCGCGGGCGGCTGATCTTTGCAATGGATGCTACCGCGAGCCGAGAGCCCACGTGGGATCAGGCGTGCCATGTCCAAGCAGAAATGTTTCACTCTACGGATCAGTTAGGCGGTTTGGAAGTTCAGTTGGTGTTTTTTCGCGGTTACCGAGAGTGTAAGTCTAGCCCTTGGGTAAAAACACCCAACGAACTCGTCCGGAGAATGACAAAGGTTCGCTGTCTTGGTGGAAGGACACAAATTCGAAAAGTTCTTAGCCATACACTCCGAGAAAATGAAACACAAAAGGTAAATGCATTGGTGCTGGTAGGAGACAGCTTTGAGGAGGATATTGACGATGTATGTGACGCGGCCGGACGGCTTGGGGTTCAGGGTGTCCCCTCATTTCTTTTTCAGGAAGGCAATGATCTTATAACCCAAAATTCCTTTCGGCAGATTGCCAAACTTACGGGGGGCGCGCATTGCAGTTTTGACCTTAGCTCGGCACGTCAATTAAAGGAAATGCTTAGCGCCGTAGCGGTCTTTGCAGCGGGTGGACATCCAGCACTAGAGGATTATTCGCATAAAACTGATGGGCACGAAGTGAGGCAAATTACCAAACAAATGCGTTAGTTTACGTCTATGCCATATTTTATACTTGGTCTTGCGGTTTTGATTGGGATTTATTTTTTGGTCAAAGGTATTCGGAGGACAAACCCAAGAAATCTACAGAGAACTGTTTCTGCAGTAGTAACACTGCTGATGGTTGCTTTGATAGCATTTCTAACTTTGACCGGTCGGCTCGGACCAATGGGTTGGGGGTTGTTTGTTCTTCCCATGCTTCTGCAATGGAGGGGTATCTTGCGGGGTCTCAAGAATATGAGGGGCCCAACACCGGGTCGTAATTCTGACATTGAAACTCGCTATCTCCGTATGACATTGGAACACGATAGCGGGGTATTGCGTGGGACGGTTATTGCGGGAACATTTAGGGGCAAAAATTTAGACGAACTCTCTCTATCTGATCTTGTTGATCTTTTCCACGAGGTTCGCGTAGCCGACCCCAAGTCTGCCTCTATTTTAGAGAGTTATATGGACCGCGTTCATGGTCCAGATTGGAGGAGCGCCTCTCAACGTTCTGGCGCCGAACAAAAAGATTACAGTAGTACGCCCCAGATGGGCGTCGAACAAGCTTATGAAATACTCGGTCTTAAATCCGATGCTTCTGATGATGAGATCCGAGAAGCCCACCGAAACCTTTTAAAGACAAATCACCCAGATCGTGGCGGATCCACCTGGCTCGCAGCCCAAATCAATCTTGCAAAAGACCTATTGCTACCGCATGGCTAGATGGGGCCCTAACTTGCATCGATTCGAGGGCCATGGCAAAAGGTGTTTGGTATTCAATCTTTGCGCTGTTCAGACTGAAACAACAAACAAACCTGCCACGTTCGGAGTATTTGGTGGCTAAGAAAATACGAAAAGCTGTATTTCCAGTCGGTGGCTTGGGGACACGTTTCCTTCCAGCGACAAAAGCCATGCCAAAAGAAATGTTACCCGTCGTGGACAGACCTTTAATTCAATACGCCGTTGACGAGGCACTAGCGGCAGGTGTCGAGGAGATAATTTTTGTGACCGGCCGCGGCAAGGCCGCCATCGAAGATTTTTTTGACTACAGTGTTGAGTTAACTCAGGCTCTTAAAGAGTTAGGTAAGGAAAACGAAGTAAAGACCGTTGAAGTTCCAGTTCTAGAGCCTGGCCGCATAGCCTATACGCGTCAGCAAGCCCCGTTAGGCCTTGGTCACGCTGTTTGGTGCGCACGAGAACTTGTGGGAAACGAGCCATTTGCCGTCTTATTAGCTGATGATCTTATCCTTGCTGACAAACCTTGTCTGGGACAGATGTTAGAAATTTTTGACGTAACGGGAGGTAACGTAGTGGGTGTGGTTGATGTCCCGAGGGAGAGAACAAACCGTTACGGGATACTTGACGTTGCCTCGGACGACGGCAGATTGGTCGACATTAAGGGTCTAATCGAAAAACCTAACCCAAAAGATGCGCCATCCACGGTAAGTATTATTGGTCGGTACATTCTGTTGCCTGAAGTTTTTAGCCATTTAAGCAAACTGCAGACGGGTGCAGGTGGAGAAATCCAACTCACAGATTCGATGGCACAAATGATTGGGCTGTCACCTTTTCATGGTCTGCGATTTGAAGGCACTAGATTTGATTGTGGTAGCAAGGCAGGGTTTTTCGAAGCAAATCTCGCCTTTGCTCTAGAGCGCCCTGAATTGCGGGATGATATCAAATCTATTGTGAAACGATACGCGGCGGAGATTACCCGCTGACACGGAGTTAGAAATGCGTATAGCCATGATAGGCACCGGCTATGTGGGTCTCGTCTCAGGGGCATGTTTTTCCGAATTTGGGACCCAGGTGATCTGCGTCGATAAGGATAGAAGGAAAATCCAACAATTAGAAAATGGTGACATACCAATTTATGAGCCCGGATTAAAGGCATTAGTGTCAAAAAATATTGCTGCGGGACGATTGAATTTTACCACGGACCTAGAACCAGCTGTAAAAAATGCCGACGCCGTTTTTATCTCCGTTGGTACCCCAAGCCGCCGTGGCGACGGACACGCTGATCTTTCATATGTTTATGCAGCTGCTACTGAAATTGCCAAGGCGATTGACGGCTATACCGTAGTGGTCACCAAATCAACCGTTCCAGTGGGCACGGGACGAGAAGTGCAGCGAATTATAAGTGACACCAAGCCCAGTGCAAATTTTGATATGGTATCAAACCCGGAGTTTCTGCGCGAAGGCTCTGCCATCGAAGATTTTATGCGGCCTGATCGGATAATTATTGGGACAAACTCAAAAGCTGCTGCAGATATTTTGAAGGAGCTGTATAGACCACTTTATCTTCTCGAAACTCCTATGCTCCATACAAATATAGAAACGGCAGAATTAATTAAATATGCAGCTAATACATTTCTGGCAACGAAAATCACGTTCATAAATGAAATTTCTGAGCTTTGCGAGAAAGTAGGTGCAAATGTGCAGGAAGTGGCGCGTGGAATTGGCCTCGATGGTCGAATTGGAGGAAAATTTTTACACGCGGGGCCTGGCTATGGCGGATCTTGCTTTCCTAAGGATACGCGCGCGTTAGTGCAAACGGCGAACGAACATGGCACGCCACTCAAAGTCGTTGAAACAGTCGTCGAAGTAAATTCAGAACGTAAACGGAGGATGTCCGATAAAATAGTTACTGCGTGTGGTGGCTCGGTGCAGCAAAAAACCATAGCCGTCCTCGGTCTTACGTTCAAACCTAACACGGACGACATGCGGGAAAGTCCTAGCCTTTCAATCGTACCGGCACTTCAAGCTGCTGGAGCAACGATCCGGGCATTTGATCCTCAAGGCATGGATGAAGCCAGGGAATTGTTGCCCGATACGATTTTTTGTTCGGACGCGTACGAAGCAATGGCGGGGGCTGATGCGCTTGTAATTGTTACAGAGTGGAACGAGTTCCGGTTATTGGATCTGAAACGTGTAAAGGCGCTAATGTTAGATCCGATATTGATCGATCTTCGAAACATTTATAACGCTGATGAAATAGCTCGAGCGGGATTAAATTATTATAGCGTGGGTAGGTCACCGGTGCTTGCCGAGGACGAATGAGTAATACGCCCTCACATTATATAAATCCAACTATTCTGAGAGAATATGACATCCGTGGCGTAATTGGTGAGAATCTGTCCGAGAGAGACGCCTACGCCATCGGACGCTCATTTGGAACCGTGCTGGCACAGGAGGGGGGAACGACGGCCTGTGTTGGATATGATGGCCGCTTGAGCTCTCCGCTGCTGGAAGAAGCAGTCGTCCAAGGCCTGAATGAAAGTGGCATTAATGTTGCGTGTGTAGGATTAGGGCCAACGCCTATGTTGTATTACGCGGTGACAGTTTTAAATGCAGCTGGTGGAATTATGATTTCAGGCTCCCATAATCCGCCAGAGTATAATGGTTTTAAAATAATGCTCGGGCGTAATTCTTTCTATGGTGATGATCTCCTGAGGCTCGGGAAAATTGCGGCGCAGGGCGCTTTTACGACGGGTAAAGGCGTTAATCATAAAAAGTATGTTCTCGATGACTACGTAAAGCGGATTTCTCAGGATTTTTCTGAAGGAAAGTCTCATAGAGTTGCGTGGGATTCAGGTAACGGATCTGCCGGTGATGCGATGGCTCGTTTGACCAGAGGGTTACCCGGGGAACATATTTTATTAAACGAAAATATTGATGGGACATTTCCCGCCCATCACCCGGATCCCACGGTTCCGGAAAACATGGCTCAGCTTCGTACCGCAGTTCTCGAAAATCGATGTGATTTAGGCATTGCGTTTGACGGTGATGGCGACCGTATAGGGGTAATTGATGACGAAGGAGAAATACTATGGGGTGACCAATTGATGGTCATCTGGGCGACAGATGTTCTAGAAAAAAACCCGGGTGCCACCATTATTGCCGATGTCAAAGCAAGTCAGGTATTATTCGATGAGATAGAGCGACTGGGGGGAACCCCAATGATGTGGCGGACCGGACACTCTCTAATCAAAACGCGAATGGGCGAAACGGGCGCTCTGTTAGCTGGCGAGATGAGCGGACATATCTTCTTTTCTGACCGGTATTTTGGTTATGATGATGCGTTATACGCGGCGGTGCGTTTATTATCCTGCTTGGGGCAGCGCCAGGAAAGTCTTTCTGCTATCCGGCGAAGCCTACCACAGTTGGTTAATACTCCCGAGTTGCGGTTTCCCTGTCCTGAAGAACGGAAATTTCAAATTGTTGATGAAGTACGTGATCGAATGTCTGCGTTAGGGGCAAATATTTCAGAGATTGATGGCGTGAGGGTCGTTAACGATGATGGATGGTGGTTACTTCGGTCTTCCAACACACAAAATGCGCTTGTCGCTCGCTGCGAAGCGGCCACTTCTGAGTGACTGCAACGCCTCAAGGAGGCCTTAGTTTCTCAATTAAACAAGAGCGGCGTTAATCCACCTATGTAATGCTTGGGCTGTATAATATTAATAAGAAGTGTTTTCCCATTACAATTTTATTATTTCCGCACCATTATTTTGAACCTCTCGTCTGCAATTCTGATACATTTAATATTTCTGCGGCGATACTATGTGGTGCTGGGTTTCGAAAGCTGAAATAACTGATGTTTTATCACACGTATCGGTCATTGAGACTTTGGACCCATCCAAACGACCATACAGTCAATTTTCCGTCGCTTTAGCGCTCGACATGAGTTGCGAGCCGTGGACTTACTACCAATAATCAAGCGAGCTTTAAATATCCTCAAGCCATGCCGCATTTTGCTCCTGCGTTGCAAGATCCGATACTTTCGTCCTATGAGGCTCGGTACCACTTTCGCTGCTCG
>CAZOHS010000153.1:0-5942 GCA_964579285.1 uncultured Rhodospirillaceae bacterium
GACCTCTCGCGTGTGAGGCGAGCGCTCTTCCACTGAGCTACGCGCCCTGGAAACCTAATGAGCGCGCCGCTTATAAGTGGGCGTTGAGGCTCTTGTCAATGCGTGGTACTTCCACCATTTTCCTTAAGTTTATTAGAATCTCGTTTTGCGGTGATTGCCCCGTGAGAAATATTAAGGTCTGTTTGCTGTCCGTGGTGGCGGTTTTCTTTGTGCTTCGACCTGCGGAAGCCGAGCGACTTGAAGCGGTCTTGGAAAATCAACTTGTCTACAAAATCTATGTTGGTGGCTTTCACATCATAAATCTTGATGTGGGTATACAATTTGAACCCAGTACCTACCATGTCAACGCCAGAATTAAATCGGTCGGAACGATAGAATGGCTTTTTCCTTGGTCTATGACGGCGTATTCAGTAGGAGGTTTTCACGAAACCAAAATTAAACCCCTTACGGCCGGTCAGGAAAATAACTGGAGAGGTAAAAAACGCTATGCGTATCTAAAGTTTGAACACGGTGAGGTCAAAATTGTGCGCATAAGGCCAAAACCGAGGACCGACGACCGAGAACCGGTATCGAAAGATGTGCGCCGTGGCACCCTGGATCTCATGTCCGCTATTATTGGTCTCATCGCCCGTCTACATAGAAATGAACCTTGCGACGGTATCTTTCGTGTCTTTGATGGTCGGCGACGGTATGACTTAATTGCTAAGTCATTGGGCAACAAGACCCTCCCGGCAAATCGTTATACGCCGTTTGCGGGTGCCACTACTCAATGTCGATTATCAATTAATAAAATCGCTGGTTTCAAAAAGACGGATAACTCAGATTGGAAGGGGCTAGACCGCAGCGCTAGGGTTTGGATGGGCAGACCATTCGTTGACGTGCCCCCAGTTCCGATTAGGCTGATGTTAGAGACACCTATTGGTGGCTTGGTTGCACATCTCACTTTGGCTACCAGCACTGTCGGCGGAAAGAAACGGTCCCTGATTAAAAAAAGGCTGAAAAAAGTTAAATAATTGTGGTTTTAAATGTCTTGGTGCACTGGGGATGATTGTGGCAAGTTCTCAGATACTAGCAGAAGAGTTGCAAAATTGCGTCTAATTGGGAGGTTTCTATAGTGAGGGGAGGGGGGCCACGATGACAACCAGCGCGTGCGCCGCGATTGTCCTCGCCGCCGGCGCGGGGACCAGGATGCATTCTAACCGGCCAAAGGTTCTTCATCCAATCGCCAACCGTCCAATGATATCCTACTTGCTCGACACCGTTTCGGAGTTAGCCCCAGCGAGGACGATTGTCGTCGTTGGGCCCGGTATGGAAGAGGTTCAGGAAGAGGTCGCGCCCCTACCTACTGTGGAACAAACACAGCAATTAGGCACATGTCACGCCGTATTGGCGACTTTTGAGGCGATGGAAGATTTTTCTGGTGATGTATTAATACTTTATGGCGATACGCCACTTCTTGCGGCTTCTACTATCAGTAAAATGCTTGCAGCGCGTCGCAGTCCCCACCGTCCCGAAATTGTTGTTCTGGGATTTCGCCCGGATGATCCCGGTGAATATGGCAGACTGTTAACGGACACAAACGGTAATCTAGACGGTATCGTCGAACACACGGACGCTAACCCGTCACAGCGTGCCATTGGTTTATGTAACGCTGGGATGATGGTGGTAGATAATGCCGTTCTGTTCCCACTACTCAAAAAGGTGAAGAATAATAACGGCAAAGGAGAATATTATCTGACAGATATTGTTGAGATCGCAAAAACAACAGGTCTGTCATGTAGTCTAGTAGAAGCGACCAATTCGAGCGAAGTAATGGGGGTCAATACTCGGTCTCAGCTCGCTGTGGCTGAAAAAGCTATACAGGGGCGCTTGCGCACAAAGGCATTAGATAATGGTGTTACCATGACTGACCCGGAAACGGTTTGGTTATCTTCTGATACCAAATTCGGGTGTGACGTGGTTATTGAACCGAATGTATTCTTCGGCCCCGGTGTATCTATTGGTGATGATGTTCACGTTAAGGCTTTTTGCCATATTGACGGTGCTAAGATTGCTTCCGGTGCAAAAATCGGCCCATTCGCCCGGCTTCGTCCAGGAACGGAGCTGAAACAAGGTGTTCAAATCGGCAACTTCGTTGAAATCAAAGAGGCGTTAGTGGAACAAAATGCTAAGATTAATCACCTAAGCTATGTGGGCGATGCATTTGTTGGTCGTGAGGCTAATATCGGCGCAGGAACCATAACGTGCAACTACGATGGTTTTTCGAAGGAAAAAACGAATATTGGAGCAAATGCTTTTATCGGCTCCAACACCGCGCTTGTAGCGCCCGTCCAGATTGGGAAGGGTGGAATCGTAGGCGCGGGCTCGGTTATCACGAAGGACGTTGAACCTGACGCGTTGGCTATCGCCAGAGGTAATCAAAGGAATTTAAAGAAACGAGCAAAATCCTTTCGTGACAGGCGTCGGGTCGGGAAGGGTGTCTCCGATCCAAAGTAACAAATTGTATAGGACCGGTTATTAATGTGTGGGATCATTGGCGCGATCAGTAATACTGAAGCTAGTGCTATTCTAATCGATGGCTTGAAACGACTAGAATACCGTGGTTATGACTCGGCCGGGATCGCAACACTCAAAAATGGTGGTATTGATAGGCGACGCGCTGAAGGAAAAATTTCCAATCTTGAGGTGCTGGTTGAACAGAATCCGGTGTCGGGCACGACGGGCATTGGGCATACGCGGTGGGCGACCCATGGCGCACCAACAGAGATGAACGCGCATCCTCATGCTGATGAGAGGGTTGTGTTGGTTCATAATGGTATAATCGAAAACTTTCGAGACCTGAGGAATGAACTTAGTGCCGACGGCCATCGCTTTGAAACGGAGACCGATACAGAGGCCGTTGTCCATCTTATCAGTAGTTATCTAGAAAATGGCCTTTCGCCATCTGCCTCGGTCAAAGAGGCCTTGGAACGTCTGGAGGGCGCTTTCGCGCTGGCTATTCTCTTCGCTGGGTTTCATGACTATATGATTGTAGCGCGACGAGGTAGCCCACTCGCCATCGGGTATGGCAATAATGAAATGTTTATCGGTTCTGACGCGATTGCTCTCGCCCCTTTGACCGATAAGATAACCTATCTTGAGGAGGGAGATTGGGCCGAAATAAGGGGGTCGGGCTCCATTATTCACGATGAAAGCGGTGCTGTTGTGCAGCGTGAAGTCCAAGTGACCACCGCTGCCGATACGGTATTGGAAAAAGGTAATTTTCCCCACTTTATGCTCAAGGAAATATACGAACAGCCCGCGGTCATAGGTGATACCTTGCACACAATTCTGGGTCCCTCAAGCGAGGCCATTAAACTACCCGAGTTACCTTTTACGCTTGAAGATGTGTCGCGGGTAATGATAGCCGCGTGTGGCACGTCTTATCACGCGGGTATGGTTGCTAAATATTGGTTTGAAAGTGTGGCTGGGTTGCCAACAGAAATCGATATTGCTTCTGAACTTCGATATCGGGATATTGAAATGCCGCAAGGTGGGCTGGCCGTGTTTATTTCACAGTCTGGAGAAACCGCGGACACCCTTGCTGCTCTTCGCCGAGCAAAGGACCATGGTCAGTATATTCTTTCTATTGTTAACGTCCCCGAAAGCTCAATGGCTAGGGAATCTGATATTGTGTTTCACACTAAGGCTGGTCCAGAAATTGGTGTAGCATCTACGAAGGCGTTTACGACCCAACTTACTACTTTAGCGTGCCTTGCTGTAGGAGCGGGTGTGATACGTGGAAAAATTAATGGTGAAAAAGAGCTGGCTTTATGCAATGCACTAACTGCGTTGCCTTCCCGAGCGGTTGACGTCCTCAAACATGATGGCCCTCTTAAGGAACTTGCAGAAGAGGTAGCCGAGGCACGGGATGTGCTATATCTCGGCCGCGGCACGGGCTTTCCGATTGCGCTCGAAGGAGCATTAAAATTAAAAGAAATTTCTTATCTGCACGCCGAGGGTTATGCGGGCGGCGAAATGAAACATGGCCCCATTTCTCTAATAGATGAAGATGTTCCTGTCATTGTAATTGCGCCTTCAGACGCATTGTTTTCAAAAACGGCTTCAAATATGCAAGAAGTTGTAGCGCGCGGGGGTCGCGTAATCTTTTTGTCGGACAAGGAAGGTATCAAGCGCCTTGGGGACCTAGCCGCGACGACGATTGAACTCCCTACGGTTAATCCGTTTGTTGCCCCAATTCTATATACAATTCCTGTTCAGTTGCTGGCTTATCACGTAGCGTTAATAAAGGGTACAGACGTCGATCAACCCCGTAATCTGGCAAAATCAGTGACAGTGGAGTAGATTTCACTATATAAACTCTGATCCAAGTAAGTTTTTTCTGAGGGTCGATGTGACCATCCGAACCAGACTTCTCTCACTCCCCCAACTGTCCGTTGATCGACTGGAACGACTACATCTGATCGATGACCTTCATCAGAAAGGTCTCACCAATCGGGACATTGCAGACTATCTAAATGAACGTGGGATGCGAAGTCCCAGAGGTGGTTTCTATTCCCCGAAACTGGTGTGGGTCACTCTCAAGAAGTTTCGTCTCAGAAAAGAACGTATGAAGGATACGACCTACACGGTGGACAGGATATATCCTGCAAAACGTGAGAGGGTTAGTTACTAAACTTCGTTCATCTCTTTTTTAATTTTTCAGAGACAGACTGTAATTCAGTAGAACTCCACCCACACTCCATTCTCTCTACCCATTCCGAATATTCTCTGTCAGAATTTCCTTATGAACAGACTGCTCATCCTTCCTGATGCTTGCGTGGTTTTGGGAAGTGTGATTATAAATTAACAAGTTTTCAGCTTTGCACAAATGTTACCGTTTCTAAAGTAATCACAGAATGGTTAGGAGTGAATAAATGTTGTTCAAACAGATCTTTAGTATCAGCGCAATTATCGGATTGCTTTTCTTCAATGCACCCTCCGCAAACAGTGCAACGCCGGAAGAAATGTCGAAGCTATTGATGCAAATTATGCCGCTGGCTGCGTCCGGAGATTATGACAAAGCGCTAGGTTTAGCGGCACAGGTTAAAGGTGAACCCTTTTACGACTCGTTAGTGATCAATATTTATAACCAAGCTGCAGCAAAAAAAGATTGTAAATCGTCAAAGAAAATATTGGAATATATAGAAAAAGTAAGTACTAAAATGCTTTTTAAAACTGGGCTAAAAGCCGCGTGCCCATGAGAAATGAGCAGGGTGAAAGTCACAGCGCTAAATAATTGGATTCGCTTTATTAAATCGACCTGTGCCAGACTTTCCTTATGAGAAGTCTGACCACCACACTCTGCCTGACGATTGCCGCCGCAGTAAGCATTGCCCCGCGTTTTCCGATTAACTGATAAGAACATTCTCTATGGCTAAACATCAATCCCAACAAATTATCGTCCATTCAATTCGATCAAATGGATTAGGGGTAGCGGGTTTTGTAATGGCAGTAATATCTATTTTTATTGGCTGGATACCGTTCATAGGTGCAATACCGTTAGGTCTCGCAATACTCTTTTCAATTATTGCATTGTTCCGAAGCCCGAGGGGTCTGGCAATTGCTGGTTTGATTGTCTCAGGGATCGCGTTGGTAGTTTATCAAGGAATATGGCTAAGCCTCGCGATTGAATTTGGGGAGAACATATAGGAGGGAAAGGAGTGGTTCCAAATCTAAACGGGTTAGGACGAATTTGTTAAAAAAATCAATGAAGTAGCAGGGGATCAGTGCGATTATCTAGTGAAATCTACTCCGTTACCGTTGAATAGGTAATGAATTGTAGGAACAAATAATTGGGACCCGTAAAATGTATATAGCGATGAATCGATTTAAAATTGTTCCCGGCCGGGAAAAGGATTTCGAACAAATTTGGAAGGATCGCGACACTCATTTGGATGTTG
>CAZOHS010000154.1:0-5913 GCA_964579285.1 uncultured Rhodospirillaceae bacterium
CGTAAACGTTATCCCGAGAGTGTGCCGCATTCAGAATAAGTTCATGCCGATCTTCAATCCATTTAACCGGGCGACCGAGTTTTTTTGACAACCACGCTATTAGAATGTCTTCCGGATAAACATGTCCTTTGCCGCCAAACCCCCCACCTACATCGGGGGCTATACATCGGACGCGTTCCTCGGGCATCCCCAGTGCGGTAGATACTTCACGGCGAACCCAATGAACAATCTGGGTTGAGGACCATATCGTCAGCGTATCCGTTCTCGCGTCATAATCGGCGACGACACCGCGGCATTCCATGGGCATGGCCGCGTAGCGATGGTGGACAAAACGGCGACGAAGGCGATGCGGCGCATCGTCCATAGCGTCTGCTCCGCCGCCTTTTTTCGTATGAAGAAAAGCGGCCACATTGCGACCAAGATGATCATGGACAAGGGCAGCGCCTTCAATCAGCGCGGTTTCAGCATCCGGTAACGGTTGAAGGGGTTCGAAGTCAGCTTCAAGAAGTTCAAGTGCATCTTCGGCAATATATCGACTGTCGGCAACGACAAGACCGTACGCTTCGCCAACATATCGAACCTTGTCATCGGGTATAAGGGGTTGGTCCGGTATCAGGATATCTGTATCAACGCGGCTTCGCCACCCTTCGGGAGTTACTACTTGCATTCCATTTATAGGCGGCAGTTCCGCAGAGACCTCTTTGCCGGTGGCAACAAACAGCACACCGTTAAGCCCGTTTGCACTATCGGTATCCACCGATTTTATTTTGGCATGAGGTAGCGAGCTGCGAGCAAATGCGACGTGGGCCATTCGGGGCAATTGTATATCCGCCACGAACGTGGCATTGCCCAGCAAAAGGTTATTGTCTTCTCGCCTTGGTACGGACTGACCAATATAGCCGCCGGATTGCCGCGAACCCCCATCAGCCATTGATAGACCCCTCGCTAGAGATTTGTTCTGCGTATTCGCTTACGGCGTTGATAATGCCCTCGTAACCAGTACAACGGCATAGCGCGGCTGACATGCCCTCCCTTATGTCCTCCTCTGATAGGTTCGTGCGGCTATGGACTAGGTCGATAGCCGTCATCAACATACCCGGTGTACAGAACCCGCATTGAAGAGCGTGGTGTTTGGAAAATAACTTTTGCAAAGGGTGCATTTCGCCCCCTTTTGCTAGGCCCTCTATCGTTTGTATTGTGGCGTCGTTTGCTTGCACCGCAAACATAAGACAAGAGCGCGCGGCAGTGCCATTCAAGATTATTGTGCAAGCCCCACAAACGCCGTGTTCACAACCGACATGCGTGCCTGTAAGTCTCAGGTGATCTCTAAGGAAGTCAACGAGTAGTGTTCTGTCCTCAGCTTCACCGCTGTATTTTTCATCATTGACAGTCACGTTAATGGATTTGTGATTATTCATTCCGGTCCCTTAGCGCATTCGATCGCTTTCAATATTGCACGTCGTGTCATTATGCCCGCGAGTTTACGACGATAATCAGCCGTAGCATGTACGTCGCCTTCCGGCTCCACTTCAGCACTTGCCGCCTGTCCGGCCGCAGCAATAAGCTCGTCCGTTATACTTTGTCCCCGCACTATTTCTTCGGCATTACGCAGCCGGATTGGGCCGGCCCCTACACCACAAGCGGCTACTCGAACACCTTTTACGATGCCTTTTTTCAGGGTTACCTGTGCAGCAACTCCGGCTAGTGCAAAATCTCCTTTGCGGCGGGCAATTTCCTCGAATGCAGCGCCGCTGTCCTCTGGCGCCTTGGGAATACGAATTTCCGTGAGTATTTCGTCAGCGTCTAACGCTGTACTAAGAGCACCCTCAAAGAACTCTTCGGCCGGAATCTCCCTTGCTCCTCGCACTGAAAGTGCTTTTAAACTGGCGTCTAGGGCGAGAATTACCGCCGGATATTCGGCCGCTGGGTCCGCATTTGCGATGCTTCCGCCAATTGTTCCTCGACTGCGGATCGGCAGGTGACCAATATTTAACGTAGCCCTGTGTAGGAGGGGAGAATGTTCGTGTACGAGTTTATCGTTTTCAATATCCCGCTCCCGGGTCATCGCCCCAATCACTAGATGGTTTTTATCTTCACGAATGAAGGCAAGCTCAGGAATTAAATTTAGGTCTATGAGGACCTTGGGTCTAGCCAATCGAAAATTCATCATTGGCACAAGGCTTTGCCCACCGGCCAGCAGGTTAGCGTCCGGTGCATTTTCACTCAGGTATTCTATGGCTCCCTGCAAATTGTCTGGTGCCAGGTATTGGAAGGTTGCCGGTTTCAAAAATATTTTTCCTGCCGTTAGCTTACTAACGAAGTTTTTCCACGTAATGTATCAAAGGTCAAATCGGTTGCTGCACAAATGAAAAGCGACCACTATTCTTAAGGCGTAATGTTGGAGATTTTACGATGAGTATAGCAAGACATGCGAGACCTCCCGAACTCCGGGGTGTTTCGAAAGAAGAAATAGTAGATCAATATGTCGCACGTTTTTCGGAGCGTGAGCCAGACTGGGAAGCGTTTGAGGATGCCAAGATAGAGGGATACAAGAGGGCCCAACATCGGTTCATAGGGGCGGGAGGTTCCGGAAAATATGAAGATGTTACAGTAATTCCACCCAGAGCTCATACGCTTAGTATAATGTATGTTGAGCCTGGCCAGGGTAACGCGCCCCACACTCACGAAGTTGAAGAGACCTTTTTCGTTCTAAAAGGCCACCTTGATGCCTTTATAGAGGACGATGACGGGTCTCGGATTACTACACGGTTGGGGCCTTGGGACTGTATCACCTGCCCCCCTGGAGTGATACATGGGTACGATAACAAAAGCCTCGAACCCGTTTGGTTTCAAGTAATGCTGGGCCGTGGTCGACCCGATACCATGGGTTATTCGGATGAGGAGCTCTATAAAAAACGCGACGCTCATTTAAACAATGGAGAAAACAACTGAGATGCTCTGTGCTTTACTAAATTTTAAAATTTTCTCGTTTTCGCCGGGGCCCAAAAGGATAACCGAATTTCCGTAATCGTCGCGGTGGATACCGGGGGCACCTTTACTGATATTGCTGCGTACGATCTTGAGGCCCAAACGGTTTCATATGCTAAAGCGTTAACGACTTATGATGACCTTGTTGATGGGGTAATGTCTTGTGTTGGCGAAGCGAACGTCGACCTAGGCGAAAACGCTCTGATAACGCACGGTACGACGCTCGTGATAAATACCATAATACAATGTCGCGGTGCCGACGCGGCGCTTGTCACAACGAAGGGGTTTCGGGATACCCTTGAGTTGGCACGTGGCAACCGGACTAATCCCTTTCAGATGGACTTTCGCCGAAAACCGCCGCTCATTCCTCGGTCTCTGCGCTTCGAAATTGACGAGAGAATTCGGGGCGGCGGTGAGATATTAAAAGCTCCGGTCACTATAGAAATAGAGGATTTAGCGGTAGCTCTAGAAGAAACCGGCGTTAGAGCGATCGCCATATCTCTCATTAATAGTTATCTTGATGACAGTCATGAATTGATGATTGCGAAGCAACTGCGGGAGCGGCTACCCGGTGTATATATTACGACTGGCACGGAATTAACGCGCGAGTGGGATGAATACGAGCGTTGCTGCACGGCGGCGGCCAATGCCATTGTCGGTCCTGATATTTCTGAATATACAGCGCGTCTCAGAGACAGCCTCTCAGAAGAGGGCTTCAATAAAACGCTTTACATGATGGGGTCAAACGGCGGCGTTCTTTCAGTGGAGAGAACGTTGCGGGAGCCGATCTCGCTTATTGAATCGGGTCCGGTCGGCGGCTGTATTGGCGCGGGTGCATATGGAGAAGTGCTCGATATTCAAAATATTATCGCATTTGACATGGGTGGGACGACCGCCAAATGCTCAATAATAAGGGACGGGGAATTTGGTTTGCGTACACCGTATTTTGTTGGAGGGTATGATACCGGGTTTCCTATCCGAAATTCGGTTGTTGATATAGTTGAAGTGGGTGCTGGTGGAGGCTCGATTGCTTGGGTGGATGCGAACGGACGTTTGAATGTGGGACCCCGGAGCGCCGGCTCTGACCCGGGCCCCGTCGCCTTTTCTAAAGGTGGCACTGAGCCCACAGTTACCGACGCTAATCTTGTATTAGGTCGAATTGCGTCCGATATATTTCTCGGGGGTGGTTTACCCCTCAATGTAAAAGGGGCTCGTGAGGCAATAGAAAAAGAGGTCTCAAAGAAGCTTGGTCTTGAGAACAGGCCTCTCGAAGAAACGGCCGAGGGGATTTTGGCTCTGTCCACGGTGACTATGACGGGTGCAATTCGCCAAATAACGGTAGAGCGTGGCCACGATCCCAAAGATTTTACGCTTTTTGTATTTGGGGGCAGCGGTCCTATTTACGGCTCGGCGCTGGCGCGCGAGCTAAATATATCCCGCGTGATCATTCCACCCGAGCCTGGTAATTTTTCCGCGCTTGGAATGTTGTTAGCCGACGCTCGGCTAGACGTTACACGCACAATGATCCTTGGGTTGGAAGAGGATGCACTTGCGGACATAGAACAGGCCTTTATGGCAGCGGAAAAAAATGGCGTGGATACTTTGAATGTTGAGGTGCCCGGCGCAACCATCACGGCGCTGCGCGTTATAAAAATGCGGTATCGAGGCCAAAAACACACATTTGAAATACCACTGAGCGCGATGATTAAGGATATAACTCAGCTGAGGGAGCAATTCGAAAAATACTATAGAACGCGTTTTGGCCATTCCGACTCTGAGGCACCCTTAGAAATAGTGGGTATCCATGTGAGTGTTTACGCTACTACCCGAAAACCAAACTTAGAGAAATTGCCACGGATAGCTGCGAGCGGCAAAATCGCTCCTGGCAATCGACAAGTATACTTTTCAAAGACCGGTGGTTGGATCAACGCGCAGGTTTACCGGCGTGATACCTTGGCCGTGGGTAGCAGAATTTCGGGGCCAGCTGTTATAGAGGAATATGGTGCGACAACGGTGATTGAACCGGGAGATGAATTGGTCGTCGGAAAATTTGGTGAAATTCAGGTCATGGTAGGAGATTAGGTATGGATATGCCAACCAAGTTGACGGTTGATCCCATACAATTGGAGATTATTCGGCACAGTCTTGTTGCTATTCCAAACGAAATTGATGCTAATATTACCAGAACTGCATTTAGCCCTCTGGTTTACGAGTATAAGGATTTTGCAACTGGTCTTGTTGATCCCGAGGGTCGCCTTATTGCCCAAGGCTCGGGCTCTATCCCAATATTTGTGGCCAATGCCCTTGGAAATGCTGTTCGAGATGGTCTTGATATCTATGGCTTAGACGGCATTCTTGAAGGCGATGTAATAATATCGAACCATTCGGGTACGCTGGGTCAGCATTTAAACAATGTGGTGATGTATACACCTGTATTCGTTGGTCCAAATAAAGATGACCTTTTTGGATTCATGTGTGTTTTGGTTCATTGGGTTGATGTCGGTGGAAACACCGTTGGATCGTGTTGGGCCTCGGATACAACCGAGATTTTTCAAGAGGGAATTCAATACCGGACAGTCAAGTTGTGGCAACGTGGTGTGCGGAACGAGGAACTTTATCGCATTATTCGGTACAATACGCGTTTCCCCGTGATGGTGTTCGGAGATCTCGACGCCCAATTGGCGGGTACTCTCGCTGGCCGAGACAAGTTTGCTACACTGATAGACAAGTATGGGGCCGCCAAGATGAGCTCTGCTATCAGCGCTATTTGGGACCAGTCCGAGACTGTCGCGCGGGAATCCATACTTAAACTGCCTGACGGTGTGTGGCGCGCAGAGTCTTTTTTAGATGGCGACGAAGTTGACGGTTGGCAGCCTGTGCCAGTTATAGTTGAAGTACGCATAGAAGGTTCATCTATGACAATCG
>CAZOHS010000155.1:0-3807 GCA_964579285.1 uncultured Rhodospirillaceae bacterium
TCGCTGCCGCACCGTAATGTCTTGCTCCGATGAGAACCTGGATAATGTTATGGAATTAGGCCGGCATGCCCAGGACATTGGTGCCGACTGGATTATAGTGCATGCGCCGCCGCTCTACTTCCATACCAATGTCGATTCAGTACTTAAAGAATATTACCGATATATTGCTGACCAGTTGGATATCGGGGTCGCGATTTGGCACCAACCCGATTACAACTATGTCGTTGAACCTGAAGTTTGCGCTGAAATCTCAAAACTACAAAATATAGTGGCAATTAAATACAGCGTCGACCGCGAGCGTTACTCTCGGCTAACGGACATGACTCGTGGCAGATTAATCGTCAGTACATCCTCGGAAGATGCCTGGTTGGAAAACATAACTGAGCTTGGCTGGCAAGTTTACCTTTGTTCCACACCGCCTTTTTTAATGCAAACCAAAGTTGATCAACGAATGAATGAATATACTGCGCTTGCTATGGCGGGCCAGTTTGAAAAGGCCCTTGCGGTTCGCGATAGCTTAAACCCAGTTCGTGAAGCGCTGAAAGGCACGCGGCCGGCGGACAAACCCCACGCTCAACAAAAGTATTGGGCAGAATTGCTGGGTCAAGCGGGTGGCGCGGTTAGACGCCCACTTCTGGCACTATCAACGGAGGAAAAGGCAAAAATTAAGGCAGCCTTTTCCTCATGTGGCCTCAAAATCGGGTCTTAAAACACACGTTAAATAATTATTTGAGTGAGACTACAAAACCGTATGGTTAAATATTGAAAATCTATTGGATTTATTCCCTTAATTAGGATCGGGTTCATCAGGTTTCAATATACCGGTACGTTCAAGTACTCGCCTGAAACTATGCGGAACGAAGGGATGCATTTTGAGTTCAATCATCCGCGATTGATCCAGTGTCGTTAGTGCTTCGCGCTCCTCGTCGGTAAGCTCTGTGATGGCACTAGCGTAGGACTTGGGGTCCGCGAGATAGCGCGCACGTTCGTCTTCATCCCGGGCCAAAACATGCAAGGTTTCGGCTAATTTAACCCTTTCTGGATGGATTGGTGGATAGTGTGGAGTATAGGTCTCTGAACGTGGCTGTATTGTCCACGCGACGGTGCCATAGTTATGGTGCCAAGTGGGTTCGAAATTCGTAAAATCCGGCGACCGCTCTCCCAACATACCCGCAGCCACACCCCAGCACCGAAGCTCAATATTACCGGTCTCATCCAACCGACGTTCATCAAGCGCCAACAAATAGCGCAATTCTCCGCGCTCCATCATACTCATAAAATGCCCGTCGAACTCGTTATCGGGTCCCGGGTCGCGATAGCGCGGCGTCCCGGGGTAATGTGACAACCCACCACTGCAAACAATTACTGCGCGTAACCCTAAAGCCTTTACGCCGTCGGCCAACGCCCTGCCGAAGCTAAAACAACGTTCCATGGACGGTTGCGGCGGAACATACGCATTTACGAAAATTGGGATCAACGGCACGGCTTCAATACCTGTAAAATCTAAGGGTATGGCAAAGGCGTAGTCTAGCTCTGCATTACTGCTGAAACCTGGGTCAAAGCCACTCCTTTGAACGTGACGAAGCAATGACAAACTTTTTTCGCTTGCAACCGGGTATGTATAGTTACGCCCGGCAAAGGAACCGGCTGCACTTTTTCCAATATGCATAGTGAAGCTTGTCGTGCAGTGCAGTAGGAATTGATTGGCATGATCATTCCCGATGACGATGCAAACATCCGGCTTCATTTCCATGAGCTTTGAACCGACGTCACGTAGCATAGCCTTCATTCGGCCGACCAATTCTTTATCTTCGGAATCCGGTAGTGTCCACAACTGCGGCGCGTGCGCTGTGCACACACCACCCAGCACTCCAAACTGCGGCATAAAAATTCTCCCTTTGTATTGGCAGTCTAGATCATCTGTACCAGTCACAATAGTCTCGCCGAAGGCCTATAGGTTAGTTCCCAGGGCCAAACGGAGATGTCGAAAGGTTGAGGTGGAGGGGATGCAAGTTTTACTCGAAAACGACGGGCCTCAAGCATATCACTTCTAGACTATTTCACCATGAACCCGAAGGGTGGGGGCGCGCCGCATTAACTATAAAGGTTAAGAACAACCATTTTATGATTAACTCTCAATCCCGGGGATCGCGGTGACCTAGGGAGGCTCTTATCACCGCGATCCCGCAAGGCCTGCGGAGATTTGCCCAGCCTTAGCGGGGAACGTGGAACGACTGGACGATAGCATATTCAGATAGAAACAAGGCAAAATTAGGGCCGTGACGGGGTAAAATTTAGGCAGCGTTCCTTCTATCTTGGGGTGGAACCAGCGGCATGGCCTGTTTTGATTACCTCGTAATTCCAATCAGTCCAATTACTTTGTACCACGGATGTATATTGCTCTTCCTCATAGAGTATAAAATCAAATGGTTCACTCTGTCCTGCAGTGATCCTGAGCACGTACTTGGGCACCTTGCTGTCCTTGGCCTCTTTCATGAGCCACCCCCTTGGTCGGAATTCTCTTTGACGGTGGCCGGTATCGCCTTGATCAAAGGCTCACGTTCTTCTGGAAGGGAAGTCTTTTGTCGCGGTTTAGAATTTTTTTGGAATGTCGGGTCGGGTAAGACGGGGCGTTCTTTTTGTGATGCAAAGTTGGGAATATTTAGACCGGTCATCGTAAAACCTCTTCGTGACACTAAACATTTTTCCATATAACACTCTGGACGAGTGCTAATTTTAGCATCCTGGAAAACTACCTTGTCAGATGTAGGGCAGCATTAAGGTTTTTTTGTGGCACTACCCTGCGCCAATTGGATTCGAACACTTTTTAGGACAAGAGTGTGCCCGTATCAGACCTCTTAATCCTTCGTGCTGAACTCTTTGAGATACTCGTTGCGCCGCTCGCCAAGCCGCTGGCGTATTGCTCCTCCAAATTTTTTCATTGCATCAAAATCGGAAGCCGTTAACCGGTCACTAAGTCCCGCCTTAAACGCGGGACGTGTCTGGGTACGGCACCACCACGCACCTACCCGTGGACGACCGGATGTCCAGAGGGGGAGAAGGTCCATGTATTCAAGCCGTGCGGCATAGGGTGCGAGATTAATGTCCGCAAGCGTGTACTGATCTCCGGACACCCAGGCGCGCCCATCGCCAAGGACGCTTTCAAGCTTTCGAAAGATGTTTTCGTAGGACGCGACGGCGTTAAAAACGTGAGCTGCCTCAACGCCTTGCTCAAATACTGCGCGATCCCGTTCCCGCCGCTCTGGGTCACCAATATTCCGAAACTGGCGCTCGCGTTGTTCTTCCGTCATTTTCCTCATTCTTTCACGAAACATGGCGGAAAAGCTGAGTGCCACGATACCTTCGTGAAGTCCTTCGTCGACCGCCTTCGTCCACACCCGCATGGCAGCGAGATCCGGGGGGGGGGCCGGCTTGAGGGAGGCACCCGGAAACACATCATCGATGTATTCACAGATCAAGGTTGATTCGACCACCACAGAGCCGTCGTGGACCAAGGTTGGGACCACCCCTTTAGGGTTAAGGTTTAGATACTCAGGGGCATATTGTTCCAGTTTAGGGAGATCAACGACGCGTTCATCCCATTCAATTCCTTTTTCATACAAAGCGAGGCGCACTTTTTGAGAGCAAACCGAATTGTTAAAGTGATACAATGTGAGGGCCATGACTTTTCTTTCGCGGATCGTCTTCAATTGTATTTAGTCCAGGCAACTGCCTTAACCTGCCAACAGCCAAACTTATTAATAATTGCCGTCGAAATGCAACTTTGCTTGCTCCGCAGCCCAACCA
>CAZOHS010000155.1:3907-5844 GCA_964579285.1 uncultured Rhodospirillaceae bacterium
AGAAAATACGATATGTTTTCTGTTTATTGATATCGAAAACATCATAAAATATTTGTAGGGACTATAAATGGATAGCATGTTTAAAAAATCGTTCGATGATGCCGACGAGGTGAAAACGCCGCCAAAAACACACGCCGCCACCATAAAACTTGGCAATATAAACGCCACCAAGATCGTTTTAGAGCCGGGTTGGAAATGGTCTGAGTGCGTCAAACCCGCCGTCGGAGGCGATAGCTGCCAGGCTGGACACGTGGGCGTGATCGTCCAAGGTCAACTCCACTGCGTTCACGACGATGGAACCGAGGTCGTCGCCCAAGCGGGAGACGCCTACTACTTTGCTCCTGGGCACGATGGTTGGGTTATCGGTGAGGAACAAGTAATCGGTTATGAATTTGCACAAGATGCGAAAGATTTTGGGCCCTGGAAAACTGCCTAAAATGCAATGGGGCACCGAAGCCAATAGTCTGAGTGAAATTGTTGTAAGCCGCTCACGGCTCCTCCTTGTCTACCATTTTACTAAAGAGGAATTTTAGCGCCCAGATCATGGCGGCGCCGATGATTGTCCACCAGAATATTTCCTCACTCTGGAACAAATATAGGCCATGGATATCCAAAACCTCGCGCGCTCCGAGACCGATGAAAGCAATCCAAAAAAGCATAATTACCATAGAAATTCGCGTCGAATTTTTCATAGAAAACCCCTTCCACTATTCTTAATTATATCAAACGTCGCCAATTGACGAGAGGTCCAGTCATAAGGACCGAGGCACACCTCTCGGGGCGATGTACGTCGCCGAAACCGCAGCGATTACCAATAAGCGCAGAGGTCCGAACGATGAAAATGATTTAGAATATTTTTCGGAATCTTCGACAGATGTTTAAGTGATCATACGCGCTATTTTTGGCCACGCCTCGTTTCCTTTTTCCGTCATCAATTCTAAGTAATTTTCGTCCAGCCAATCCGTTATCCCTAACCGATAGCTCGCGCGATCCTTAACAGCTTCGTACCAAGCCGTAATTCGAGGCTTATCTTTAATAAATCCCAGCACGTTTAAATGATCGAGACGGGTTAAATACGGCGTAAAGGCGGCATCGGTTATAGTGTAAACATCAGCCGCAAGCCATTTATGCATACTTAATGCCTTCTCCATGTCATTAAGCAGTGCCACCCACATATCCACCGCGATCGGGAATTCTTTTCCATCGACGCCGTTATATATAACGTCACGCCGGCGTTCGCGTTTTACAGGATCTGGAATATTATCAATTAATTCTCGGCAAGCCGGTTCACCTTTCGCCAAAAATTGATGCCGAAAAGCTATCCCCATACTGAGCGTTGCGGTTCCAATATCGTGATGGCCTTCTGTGAGGCGTTGGTTCCACAGTCGGGCAGTCGCCCTTTCGTAGGGGTCTACCGGTAATAGCGGCGGGCTCGGAAAGGCTTCTTCCAAATATTCTAGTATTACGTTGGACTCTCTGATTACCTTGTCTCTATCAACGAGTGTTGGCACAACCCCCTTGGGATTGAGCTTCAAGTATTCCGGACGTTGCTGGTCACCTTTTCGTAAATTAAGATGATGGCTTTTCCACTCCAAACCTTTTTCTGCGAGGCCGACACGAACTTTCTGCGCACAAGAAGACATCGTATTATGATAAAGTTCAAGCATATGCGTCCTTATTCACTTTCGGTGTAATTACACAGATAAAGTATACTGAAGTTGAGGGAATTGACGAGACAACTGTTGGATGCTCGCCTCTGGGCCGATCGGTTAGTGGGTCAATCAACAGAAATCTTGAAGAAAAGGTAGTCCCCAGCGGTCCGCACCGTCAATGAAAATCGACGGCAAAAAAAATATAACCCTTTGTTTTTATTAACTAAAAGAATGGTCGGAGCGATAGGATTTGAACCTACGACCACTTGACCCCCAGTCAAGTGC
>CAZOHS010000156.1:0-5758 GCA_964579285.1 uncultured Rhodospirillaceae bacterium
ATAGTTCTTATTTCTCACGCTCTGAAAAATTTTGATAGAGTGCAATCATGAACCTAGTCCTATTTCCCATATAAATGGGATATTCAAATAGCAAATTATTAAAGCTAAATTGCTTTGCCTGTGACGACAAACAGTGGGTCTGCTTGATATTTATTCGGCGAAATATCAGTAAAATGGACCGCTCGAAAATTGGCCGTATTTTCTAAATACTCTATGACCAGTTTTCCATGCCCCGCCGAATCCATTGCTCTCCATATTGCGACCGCCTTTGTTGGAAACATGCGATTTGAAAAAGATATGACGATAGAGCCGTCGGGCTTGAGGATCCGCGCGACTTCAGAAAAAACGGTCACGGGGTCAGTTAGATATTGTACAGAAACGGAAATCAAACAAACATCGTATGTGTCATTATTTAACGGGAGTTTTGATGTTTGGTTTAGGTTTTGTATAAAATAATTATCTAATATTGGGTTGGCAGCCAATTCCTCTTCATTCATTCCATGACCCACGACCTTTGCTGGTTTTGGGCTCTCTGGTAGGTGCGATGTCCAACTGGACATAAGATCTAGCACGATAGAATCTGTTGTTAGAAGACTTTTATAGAATTCTGATAGTGTGAAGCGTGCTTCCTCGTCTATATGGTGAACAAGCCGAGGCGTGCTGTAGAAATTCTCGTCAGGCGACTCATCAAGACGTTCAAATAATTGGGATTCAGTGGCTCCAAATTTTGTATAAGACCCTTTCATTTTTATAAAGTTTTTGAGATGGCGCGGCGCTCGAAGTATTCCCACGCCCGTTCCATAGCTAATGCACCAACCAGTGTTTCAGGCGTAAGAGCGATTTCTTCCGCGCTTAAGTATTTAACGTCCCCCAATGACATCGCTTGTAACTGGAGTTTGGCATTCACTTGGGTATATATGGCCGTTAACACCGCCGCCCTAAGGTTTGTTGCAGCAATCGCACAACCGTGTCCACGCATTAGAATTACGGCGGCACTTCCCATTTTATCAGCAAGATCTCTGCCTTGTTGCATATTGGTGACCAACAAGGAGGTGCTGCCAAATTTTTCTTCAATATCCCAAACTGGGACATGTTCTCCGATAACCCCGGTTACATGCATTAAAGGTCGTAGCGGCGTATCTGTAACACTAAACGGGATAACCGCGTGGGAATGATTGTGGACTACAGCATTTACATCTTGGCGTTTTTCGAAAATAGCGCCATGAATATGTCTTTCGGCGTAGGGTTTTCGTGTGTCATCCCCGATATTTTCTCCAGTGAGCGAAAATTCCATTATGTCTTCTATCGTTACAAGCTCTGGGCTCCTTGATCGAGACATTAGGTACCTGTCTTGGTTTTCAGGGTGACGCACGCTCACATGCCCAAACGCGTCAACTACGTCTTCCCGCGCTAGTATCCGATTGGCGACCACAATTTCTTGTAGCACGTTGACTAGACTTGACATGTTTCCTCCCTATTTTTTGGTAATGTTACCGGGATACTATCAGCTCTTTCTGAGGGTTCTTTTCTGTTACCAGACACCGAACCCTAACCGTCCAATAGATCTTTTTATGGTCATTTGAATTTATTTACATAAACTCGCGACACACAAAACCGTCGACTAAAGCATTGGACAATCGTGCAATATGATAGCTGAATTAACTTCGGCAGAAAATTACGAATATGAAACAACGAAATCCTAAACTACATCCACAAGTACAGAAGTTTCTGTCCGAGATGCCCAGTATTTCAGCAGGTCAAATTTGGGACACGCCTGTTTCGGAATTTAGAAATCTCTTTGAACAGATGGCTACCTCGCGAATAACCGAAAAAGTTCCGGTTAATAGTGTGACGACACTCAGCATACCGGGGCCTGCTGGCCTAATCGAGACGAGGATATATGACCCACTATCCTTTGAGGGGTCGAAAAAACAAAATTTTCCACTCTTAGTTTATTTCCATGGTGGTGGACACGTGGTGGGTAGTCTTGACAGCCATGATAGCGTGGCGCGATTTCTCTGCGCAGAAGCAGATTGCGTTGTTGCGTCTGTGGATTATCGGCTAGCGCCAGAGAATAAATTTCCGGCGGCAATAGAAGATGGGTATGCAGCTACCAAATGGCTCGCAAATAATTGTCAGAGTATGGGTTACGGAAGCGGCCCCCTTATTATTGCGGGTGATAGCGCCGGCGGAAACATTGCCGCCGTGGTAGCTTTACTAGCTCGAGATGACAAAGACGGGCCAAAAATAGCTTTTCAAATACTTTTCTATCCGGTGACCGATTATTCGTGTTCGTCTAATTCCTATGAATTCTTTGGTACAGGATATGGTGGTTTAACCAGGGAAAGAATGCGTTGGTTCCAAAGTTACTATCTCCCAGATAATTCATATGCTGATGATTGGCGGGCTTCCCCTTTAAAGGCGCCAGATCTCTCCAGGCTACCAAAGGCTTTGATTATTACGGCTGAATGCGACGTGTTGCACGACGAAGGGGCGGAATATGCAGAGGCTCTTGAGAAAATGGGTTCCGAAGTGGAATACATAGATTGGCCCGGGATGATTCACGGTTTTATTGGTTCTGCGGCAATCTTTGATGAAGGAAAGGCCGCGCTTCGCCTAACAGTCCGCCGCATTAGAGAAATTACCATGTAAATTATAAAAATAACGTCGGGTTTTATCACAGGAGCTCAAAATAAGCCGAAAGGTCAGCCAATATGGGTTTCGGCAGATTTTTTTATGAATTCAATCAAAAGACTGGCAGTTTGTGTAGCCTTTTCTATATGTGGGCTGTGACCACAACCATCCATAATTTCCAAGCGAGCATCTCCAAGGCAATTCCCGTATGCCTCTGCGTGACTTTTAGGTACCAATGAATCCAGAGATCCGTGGACTACTATAGCTGGAGCTTTGTAACGGTATAATCTATTCTTCAAAAGACGGTGGTGTAGGTACGGAGGATTAAAACCAATACGAGAAAGCAACCGATAGGTTTTGTATCGCAGCAACTCCTGTTCAATCTCACCCCGGCCATCCGGGAAAAGTTCGCGCGCGATCCTGTCGTCCGAATTTCCAAATAACAGTGTTCGCAAGGTCGATAGGGACGTACCGTCGACAGGGTGTGCTTCCCAGAAAAGGTCTGCTATTGGGTCACCTGGAATAAATAATCCTGCGGCGCCTATGAGGGATAAAGATAAAAGTTTGTCCGGATGCCGTACGGCAATTTCTGCGGCTATCCACCCACCAAGATCGCTACCCACAAGATTAATCTTTTCGAGCCCCAACTGGTCAAACAATTCTAAATAATGGAAAACGATGTCCTCGACAGTATCGATATCTTCGTTTTCTTCTGTTTCTGAACAACCCGGGTGAGCTGGTGCAACTACACTAAAATCTTCTGAAAGTTTCTGGTGAAATTCCAAAGGTTCACTTGAGGCACCATGAAGATCGGCAAGCCCGTGCAAATAAACTAGCGGTGCTCCTGTACCTTGCTCGAAAAGCCAAACGGAGCGGCCACGGAGGTCAACCAAGCGAAAACTCATTCTGCGGCCCCGTGCAGCTCGAGTTCTTCCAGCTGTGGGTATTTTATTGAAAATAGGTCAGCAGAATCTTTCCGCAACTTTGGCGCAACATGCTCCGCAAATAACCTCATACTCTTACGTGCAAGCTCGGGTTTCATGTTTCCGAAATGAAATTGGATAAGGAACCTTCCAATTTGAGCTTCTTCTATAAGATCCCACAGTTTCGAATGCACGGTCGCAGGGCTTCCGACTATAATTGATGCCTTTGAATCGAGGTCGTCCCAGTCCACAGCATCGCCTAACATTTCTGAGCCTGGTTTAGAATTTTTTAAGTAGCCTTCCCACGACTTAACGGATTGTGAAGGCACTCCCGCTCCAAATGTGAGCGTTCTACCGGCTCGTCTTAGGTGCCCCTTTAAACAATTTCGAAGAAAATACCAAATTCCTTCTTCAGATTCTGTTTTTGCCTGTTCGTCTGTTTCGCTTACGTAAACTGAAATCAGTACACCAAAACGAAACGGATGGTAGGTGTCTTTGTGTTCCTTTAAAATCTTGGCGAAACCTTCGCGAGCCATGCGCGTTGCCGCACCATGGGTACGTGATGACAGAAAATAATCAAAGCCTCGCTTTGCAACCTCCTGCATTGTTTCCGCTGAAAGGGCGCCAGGAACCCAAACGGGCGGGTGGGGAATTTGGCGCGGTTTTGGCCAAATATTCACGTAACGTAAAGGATAACAAGGACCTTCATGCTCAAAAGGACCGTCGTCCGTCCATGTGCGCACTATAAGGTCAATGGACTCCCAAAACTGTCTTCGGGCTTTCGGTGAAGAGACCTGATAATTATATGCTTCAGGTCCGCCACCCACCGCAAAACCAGCCACAAGACGACCGCCCGTGATCGAGTCAATCATCGCATATTCCTCCGCAACGCGCAGGGGGTTTAGGTGTAAGGGTAACAAATTACCTAACACAACGATCTTTGCCCGAGATGTCCGTTGCGTGAGAGCTGCCGCGATAATGTTTGGAGAAGGCATTAACCCGTATATATTTTGGTGATGTTCGTTTAAGACTAGGCCGTCAAATCCAAGCTCTTCACCATAAACGAGCTGGTCAATGTACTCTTGATACAAGCCGTCTGTCTTTTCCCTATCCCAGAGTTTATTGGGTACGGTCACCCAACCGGTATCGTATTTTTCGTCGAAATCTTGAGGAAGGTATGGGTAAGACATGAAGTGCCAACAATGTAATTCTACTGGACGCATTCTTCATCCCCATTGAAAATTCAGTTCTCTTAAGTATGCCACAATGAAGCAAAAAATTGCTCTTGAGTTTAACTCTTGTCAAGGCGGTGTGTGGCTGTGGTCAAAACCCTGAAAGGTAATGAAAAGTAAAAAGGTCTAGCCAAAAAGCTAGACCTTTTTGTTATTGGTGGAGCCAATCGGAATCGAACCGACGACCTCTTGACTGCCAGTCAAGCGCTCTCCCAACTGAGCTATGGCCCCAAAATATGATATCGTTAACCTTTTTCCTTTGTTTATTTTCTCTACAAACAAACTAATTACATTGACGGGCGCATTTCACTTGGCTGAGCGCACTATCTACCGTAACGACGGTAAATGAGCAACAATATCATCAAGTCCGAATGTTTATTAACCACCTGATTTGAGCGTATTGCGCCGGGTATTACGGCTGGCTAAATTTATCCTCATTACGTTATAGTATCGAAGTCTAATTTCCCTTTGTTTGGAAGGCATCATGACCAAGACACTCTCGCAACAAGAAGTGCAACAATTTCGTTCGGAAGGATATTTGCTTCCAAAGCGGGCAATAAATGAAGCTGAAGCGTCGGATTGTCTTCGACAATTAGAAGCCTATGAAGCTCAGCTCGGGCACGAGGCGCAAAACCATGTTCGATTTAAATTTCACCTCGTTTTTAATTGGGCACTCAATATTGCCCGAAACGACGCTATATTAGATGCGGTCGAAGATTTGATAGGACCCGATATTCTGCTGTTTGCGGGGTCCATTTGGACGAAGGATGCCCAGGATCCACGGTTTGTTGCATGGCATCAGGACTCAGCTTACTTTGAATTAGCCCCAACAGAAGAAATAACCGCGTGGGTAGCTATTACAGATAGTCGGCCTGATAATGGATGTTTGCGCTTGTTACCAAAATCGCATTTGGGTGACGACATGAGCCATATTGAGCGAAAGGGTGACGACAACCTTCTTGTTTTTGG
>CAZOHS010000157.1:0-5750 GCA_964579285.1 uncultured Rhodospirillaceae bacterium
CACCGGACAAGAGTTTACCCATGGACAGGGGAACGTGACGGTGAGAACAGCGATCTGTGATTGCCGCGACGCCGCCGTCTTCCTTTCGATAAAGTACGATGGGCTCATTCAGAATAGTCCGATGTTTTAATTCGCCATCACCGAGTTCCGATGAGAACATCGCAACGTACCAGCAGTTACGCAGAAATTTCGGTTTAGTTGTGGACCGTCGGGGACTGGGGTTTTGTGGATACTGGGTTGGTTCTATCCCTTGCAGGGCAGGTGAGCTATCAGAATCAGGGGACAACGGATTACCTTCCTTTATTATTAATTTTCTGACCGTGCGAGTGGTTAGTTCTTATATTTTAACCCACAATACTATAAATGAAACCCGTTTGGGGACATCTTAGGCGCGCGCTTTAGGTATAGTTTCGATGCTGAATGATCTCGGTTTCCTTCTGCACCGCTTGGGAATCATTCCAAATAGCGATAAGATATATTCTTATTAAAAAACGATGCGGATATTTCCATGGACGCCGTTATTCAAAGTTTTCTTGCCGGTTTTCCGGTCCTCATATTACACTTTTCTGTTACTCTTATAATGCTGGCTGCGGCCATCACCATATATCACTTCGTCACGCCCTATCACGAACTACGCCTAATCCGAAACGGAAATACGGCGGCTGCGGTGTCTTTCGTGGGCGCAATTGTAGGCCTCGCGATCCCTTTGGCAATTTGTATGGCGAGCAGCGTAAACGTTTGGGATATAGTGGTCTGGGGAGTGGTAACCCTACTGATTCAGATCCTCGCTTATCGTATCGGTGATCTATTGCTTAAAGACTTGCCCAACCGCATCGAAAAGAACGAAATGGGTGCCGCAATACTGGTGGTGGGTATCAAGCTTGCAATTTCGTTCATTAATGCGGCCGCAGTAGCGGGTTAGACAAGGCGATAGCGTGAACGCTGACAAATGAAATTTCGGGATATAATTGCTCTCGGGCTGCTGGCAGTCCTGGCCATTGGTAGCCGGGTCTTTACCACTGGAGACGATAGCGGAGGACGTCGCCCCGATCCGCGCCAATTTATGCCCGCACCTAAGGTAGCCACGGTACCCGAACCACCGCGTGGGGCGGGGCGTTTTCTGCCACCCGAATCGTATAAAGACCCCCGTTTTATTGTCGAGGTCGGTGATAAGGCAGGGCTGTCGAGTGGCACAGCGTTTTCAATCAACGGGGCGGGGGTGTGGGTCACCGCGCGCCACGTTACAGATGGGTGTGACATCGTCGGACTACAAAAAAATGACGGCGGATTGGTGCGTGTGCGTCGCATGGATCAGCAGCGTAATACGGACATTAGCCTCCTGTGGACCCGGGGTGGGGCTCCGGCGATGCGCGTTGTCACACCGCAAATACGGGTCGGCGAGGATGGCTATTCGTTTGGGTTTCCTAGAGGTAAAGCGGGTGATGTTTACGGCCGGGTTCTTGGACGGGGAAGAATGCTCGCACGCGGCCGTTACCAAACGGAGGAACCCGTCGTTGCCTGGATCCAGGTCACGCGCGTTCCCGACCGAGGCCCCAATCTCAGCGGAATAAGTGGTGGGCCGTGGGTGAACGCTCAGGGTGAAGTAATCGGCGTTCATGTAGCTGGTGCGCCGCGGCGTGGTCGATCTTATTCGACAGCCCCACGCAGTCTTCTAAGCGCAATTCGAGCCAATGGTATGGATCCAAAATCTAGTACGAGAGCCAAGCAACAACAACGAAGTATAACGCCGCGAGAGTTCGCTCAATACGGTGCCGTACTCCGTCGTCAGCAGTCGGTGGCAAAGGTAATTTGCTTAGTTGGTGAAAAATGGCGTCGAATGGCAAGAGAACGGCGCAGTTAGCAACCACTTGCTGCGGGATATAGTAGAGATGTTGTTAGTCAGAGACCACTTTGCGATGTGTGACTAATTCGCCGGTGTCGGATACTTCGTGGACGACATAAAAGGGTTTCTTTCCGATTTCTTTAGCGACGCCTTTTCTCAGGTCTACGGCAACGCTCGGCATAGTGGAGGCTACGGTACCTGCCCAAAGCTCGCGATGCAGACGGTGTACGTGGCCGCACAGTAGACCTTTTACTTGAGGGTGACGGCGAACCATAGCGGTCAAATCATCTGCTTCTTTTTGCTCGCGGTACCCACTCACGTAATGCGGTTCAATATCGAACGGGGGGTGGTGTATAAAGAGGAGGGTTGGCTGGTTGGTTTGTTTAGAGAGGGTTTCGTCTAGCCATTTTAACCTTTGTTTGCAAAAGACGCCCTTGCGCTCTCCATTCTGGACGGAGTCGAGTACGACCAATCGTAGGGGAAAGTTTTCTAACGTATATTGAAGAAAATCACCCGTCTTCGGGAGATAAGATAGGTCGCTGAAATATTCTCGGAGCACAGCGTGGCGGTCTCGATTTCCCGGCACGAGGAAGAATGGTGAAGACAGTTCAGACAATATCTCACGCAAATGTTCATATTCTTCAGGTAAGCCTTGATGAACTGTATCACCGGTGTGAACGACAGCGTCTACACCATCTCTGTTGATATCAAAGATACAGCGACGTAAATCGTCTACGCGGCTCGCGCCTTCTGGTAATTGGGACGATTTTGATAAAATATGAGTGTCGCTGATCTGTGCAATGATCATCGGGTTGGTGTTCCCAAACTTGTTAAGTTAAGTCATCGTAGTACGTCTGCAGGATCTCCACTACTTCGCGTCGGCTGAATTCCTCCGGAATGTTTTCATGGTTAGCAAACATTTCGCGTAATCTTGTACCCGATATTGCGAGGCGGTCTCCTTCTTCGTGGGGGCATGTCTTGCCCGTCGCCATACCGTTACACTTGTAACAAAAGAACGTGATATCGATTTTTAGAGGCTGGATTTCCATACTGCCAGGCTGAAGGGTGTCAAAAATCTGGTGTGCGTCAAACGGTCCATAGTAGTCGCCTACACCCGCATGATCACGGCCTACCACAAGGTGTGTACAACCAAAATTTTGCCGGAACACGGCGTGCAGGAGAGCCTCGCGCGGCCCGGCGTAGCGCATTTCAATAGGATAACCTGCCTGAATGACGGTGCCTGGAACAAAATAATTTTCGACCAGAGCGTCAATGGCTTTAACTCTCGTCTCTGCTGGAATGTCCCCGGGTTTTAGAGCACCCAGAACTTGGTGGATCAAGATGCCATCGCAAATTTCGACCGCAACCTTGGCCAAATATTCATGGCTTCGGTGCATTGGGTTTCGAGTTTGAAATGCCGCTACCTTCGACCAGCCGTTTTCTTTGAACAATGAACGCGTCTGTTCGGGTCGATAATAGAGTCCCTTGTAGGTTTCTGGATAGATTCCTTCCGATAACGCATTAATTGGCCCGCCCAAGTTGACTGCCGCTTGTTGCATTACTTTCTGGACGCCTGGGTGATTTTCATCCGTTGTCCTAAAAACCTCTTGGCATTCAAAGTGTTTGTCGATGGTGTATTTTTCGGTAACGGTTTGTATGGCTAATACTTCGTTGTTGTTGGGGTCTGTTAAAGCGATTTCTTGCCCTATCGTGATATTATTTGCAGCGTCTTCACTGCACGATAGGGTGATTGGAATAGGCCAAAACAAACCATTTTCTGTAGTCATTATTTCGCAACAACCACGCCAATCTTCTTTGCCCATAAATCCATCAAGAGGCGTATAGGCGCCCATGCCTAACATAAACAAATCCGATATTTCTCGACTGCTTAATGGTATTTTTATTAAGTTCTCGGCCCGTTTTAGTTCTTCGCCGCGGGCGGGTTCCGTCAAAAGCAACGGTTTAAGTCTACCGCCGCCATGAGGCGGGACTAATGTCGACATAACTACTCGTCTCCTTAATTATTATTCCACAGGCTATACTAATCGGCTCCGTATTGCCGTTGGGAAATCACGAATACACCGGCCCTCTTTAGAGGGCATTGGGGAAAATTTATAGCCCTATAAATAATTTCTAACATTCCTGGTCGCTGCAGGTTGATACGCCAGCATAAATCGGCCAAAGTGCCGTTCCTAACTTTAAGCCATTCATGTCTATGTCGATAAATTGAGGGCTCCATCTATGTCAAGCTTTGAAGATCGATACTTACGTAAAGCGTTACGAGCGCTGGAGCGTGGGTTGTGTCTATTATTCAAAGTTTATTCTCGTGACTCTCTCATTTGCCGGACACCTGTTTGACTATAACAACTTGAAATATTATTTGACTGTAACAAGCTGAAATTTGGAGTTTTTGATGTTCTCCATCAATCCTTACGCCGAGCTTTCGGCGTTCGTGCCGTCAACTGTCATGCAGACCTATGTAATCATTATGATCCTGTGCGTTGCTGGCGGTACACTGTTTGATATCATTCATAAAAAGAGCGCTAAGTATTTTTTCCAAAATTGGCGCAAAGTAAAAAGCAAAGGTGATAAGGAAGTTGGGGGCGGAGAAATTGTTTCCCTCGCGGTTAAAACTGCGGTTGTGGAAGGTCTTACGTCTGCGGAGTTTTGTAACGCTCGGCGCCGCATCGCTCATTTACTGGGTATGTACGGGTTTTCTGTTTATGTTATTGCGACTTTTATTATGGTGTTCTGGTATCCGAGTAATTCAACACCTACGCCGGCCGTCCTGCCGCTGCTCTGGTATGTAGGAGGTTTATTGGTTTGTATAGGAGGCTATTGGTTCTGGTTTTTTATTCGTGTGGACGTCTCTGCTGAGGGACATTCACCGTTTCGTATAATTCGGGCCGATCTTTTTATACTTTCACTGCTCGCAAGTAATACATTTGGGCTCATTTGGGCCATCCTCCAGGCGTGGGGTAGCGGTTGGTCGCTAATATTTCTGGGCCTTTATCTCATTGCCACGACCGTGCTTTTTGGTTCGGTGCCCTGGTCAAAATTTTCACATATGTTCTTTAAGCCTGCTGCTGCACTTCAAAAACGCATTGAGGAAGCTAACGGTACGCGGCGAAACCTCCCAGAGCCTGCCGATAAACCGGAAACTTATGGCAGCTCGGGTGGCTTGCCTCGGAACTTTTAATTACGCTCAAATAGGTCCCCAGACACAGGAGAAAATTCTTAATTATGCCTACCTTTGTTTATATGACTAGTTGCGATGGGTGCGGTCATTGCGTCGATATCTGCCCGTCCGATATCATGCACATTGATAAGACCCACCGCCGGGCCTACAACATCGAGCCCAATATGTGCTGGGAATGCTATTCCTGCGTCAAAGCGTGCCCACAGAACGCTATTGACGTCCGCGGTTATGCAGATTTCGCCCCGCTAGGCCACAGCGTTCGTGTACTCCGTGAAGAAGAAAAAAACACCATTTCCTGGCGTCTCAAATTTCGTAACGGGGAGGAAAAGAATTTTGTTTCGCCGATCCGTACGACGGAGTGGGGTTCCATTAAGGGACCCGCGGAATATGAAGTACCCAGCGATGCGGATTTCAGGTCGGAAGAACTGTCCCATGAACCAACTGCACTCAACATTGATGGTGGTCTCCCTGCCCTTAAACCCGAAGACCTCCAACAGGGGTTGAGCTGATGGGTCTGTTCGGGGGTAGAAAAACAATACGGGTGGACGCCGACATTCTTGTGGTTGGCGGGGGTATGGCTGGCTGTGGTGCAACATATGAGTCACGATATTGGGGACGCGATTTAAAGGTTGTCTGTGTTGAAAAAGCAAATATTGAGCGGAGCGGTGCGGTTGCACAGGGTCTCTATGCCATCAACTGCTATATGGG
>CAZOHS010000158.1:0-5730 GCA_964579285.1 uncultured Rhodospirillaceae bacterium
CGCTCGAGATGTCTGATCGTTTTATTCCAATTCTTACTGCCGTATGCCTGAATTACAGTCCGGGTGTAACAAAGAGGCTTATAGCTGCGGCACTGGACCAAATGCTACCTCCTCGCGCCATTGTGGAAATTTTTATACAGGTGGCTCTCTACGGGGGACTGCCAAATACGGAGACGGCGCTCCAAATTTCAGCCGAAGTATTTGCAACAAGGGGCATCGACCTTGCAGAGGACGACAACGACCAACGCACCTTGGAAGAATTGGACACCGACGGGGCGCGAGTAATGCAAGAATTACATGGGCCTCGACAGGACGGTGGTTACGCATCGCCGAACAATCCGGTGACGTTTGCCCTATATCAAACAGCTATCCGACATGGGTACGGCAACCTCTGGATGCGGCCAGGCCTCGACCTACGACAAAGAACACTTTGCGCAATCGCCGGTTTCACCTGCATTAAATTACACGGATCACTCCGTAAATTTGCGGTTTCCGCCTTAAACGTCGGTCTATCAAAGGACCAGGTCGCGGAAGCAGCAATACAAACTGCGCCATGGAACAGTTTTCCAATTGCCTTAGACGCTTTAACAGTCATCAGCGAAGCACTCGACTCCGTGGAGTGATACTAGACGCCCGCCGCAAGGCGTGCCAACCTATTGATGTATAACCAATACCAAACAATGAAATGGGTATGAGCGACCTAGAGACAGCCAATAGAACTGAAACAAAGCCTAAAACGAAACGGCCTAAGCTCTATAAAGTGATTCTGGAGAATGATGACTTTACGCCGCGCGAATTCGTCATAAAAGTTTTAAATACGGTCTTCAGACTTTCTGAGGAGGAGGCATACCGGGTAATGATGACCGCACATCAACAAGGTAATTGTGTTGTCTCCGTCTATACCAAAGATATCGCGGAAACGAAGGCGAAAGATGCTACCGACCTGGGAAACCAATATGGGTACCCGCTGCTTTTTACGATTGAACCCGAAGAATAGTTTGCCTTTCCTAATTTAGTCGCGGGCGGCCGCTATCACGTCAAGGATGTGTTCTGGCGTAAAGGGTTGCTTCGTGACTTGAGCACCAAGCGGGCGCAATGCATCGTTTATGGCACACCAGAGCGCTGCGATTGATCCAATCAATCCACTTTCCCCAATTCCATTGGCACCCAGTTCAGTTTCGGTCAGCGGGTTTTCAACATGTGTGATCTGTATATCCGGCATCTCGCGCGCCATCGGCAGGAGATAATCAGCCAAACTGGCATTCAGCAATTGCCCCGTATCGTCATACTGACAATGCTCATAGAGAGCATTACCGATACCTTGAATAATCCCGCCCCGAAGTTGCTCGTCCACCAAAAGTGGGTTTATGACGCGCCCACAATCATCTGCAACCCACCAACCAAGTAACTTCACAAATCCCGTCTCAATATCAACTTCAACTTGTGCCCCCTGAACACCGTTGGCAACGTAGTATGGTGTGTCGGGAACATGATGACGCGTTACCATAAGCTCTGGCTGCATACCTTTAGGCAGGGTATCCTGGCGAAAATAACCGACGACCGCGAGGTCGGCCAACGTCATGCGCGCTTTTCCGGTTGAAACATCCCTGATTTCCCCATCGCCTAAAAATAATGAAGCGGGCGTAGTTTGAAGAATTGACGCGGCAAGTCCTAGAATATTCTCTTTAAGTGCCTTGCCCGCTTGGAGTGCCGCCTCACCACCCATAGCCATACCCCGTGACGCCCAGGCGCCACCGCCATACGGTGTAGTAGCGCTATCACCGGCGATGATGTCGATTTGCTCCATACCAACGCCGAGTTGGTCAGCCACAATTTGAGCAATCCCCGTCAGAGTACCTTGGCCTTGGTCAGTAACGCTCGTTAAACAGCGAATTACTCCGGACGGCTCCAGCTTAACCGTGCAGCCGTCTTGCGTGGAAACACGCGCCCCGGATGGACCGTAGTAGGCCGGCCCAAAGGCAGCAGCTTCCACAAAAGTCGCGACGCCTAGCCCCTGATAAATTCCTCGATCTCTTTTAGACGCCTGTCCCGCTCGTAAAGTCTCATAGTCCATAAGCTCGACACATGCGTCCAAACATTCATTTAGTGACATGTGTGTAACTGAATAGCCACCTACCGTTACAAGCGGGTATTGATCATTCTGATGATAATTGCGGCGCCTAAATTCTACGGGATCAAAGCCCGTCCTGGCAGCCGCTTGATCAACAAGCACTTCCGTTACAGCACAGCCGATGGGAACGCCCACGCCACGAAACATCCCGACGATACCCTTGTTCACGTAAGCAACGCGAGTCCGGGCGTGGTAGTCCGTCAACGCATACGGTGCCGCCGCACACGAAATTGCCATCATACCTTCAGCGAGGCCAAAGCGGATGTGCGCCGTATAGGGGCCAACAGACAGCATGTTTTCGAAGTCCATCGACGTTATATGACCATCCGTATTAACACCCATCTTAGCGCTGCAAAGATGATCCCGGGTCTGGCAATCAGCGGCAAATGACTCGAGCCTATCTGCGGCAAACTTAATCGGCTTGCCTATAATTTTTGAAAGAGCCGCCACAGCCAATTCTTCCCCGTGGACATTAATTTTCAGGCCAAACCCACCCCCGACGTCTGGCGTAATTACCCGTACTTTATGTTCGGGAATGCCCAATTGGCGGGAGAATACATCTTGCATCTGATACGGGGACTGGTGCGAATGGTAGGCCGTTAGACGTTCCTCGACGCGGTTCCAGTCAGCAATTATTGCCCTACCTTCAAGGGTAACCGGAGTGTGTCGACCAAATTCAAACTCGTGTTCCACCACGAAACGCGCCACCTCGAGCGCTTTCCCCGCGTCACCCTCAGAAATTGTGTGCTGAAAACACAAATTATCCCCAAGTTCGGAGTGGATTACCGGTGTTTCGGGAGACAACGCCTCTATAGTGCTTGTGACGGCTGGTAATTCCGTCCATTCCACAAAAACAAGATCCGCGGCATCTTCCGCCTCGGCGCGCGTGGAGGCAACAACTGCAGCTACAGGCTCCCCCTGGTAACAGGCGTGGTCAATTGCGACGACGTGTTGTTCAGCCGACTTATGGCCCGGTCTGTGCGCGGCAATTGAGATGAGTGGCTTGCAGACCTCAGAGATTTCAACTCCCGTAAATACCGCAACTACACCGGGGGAGGCTTTAGCGGCTCCAATACTGATCTCTCCGATTTGAGCGTGACCATAAGGACTGCGAACAAATGCGACGTGAAGCATGTGGGGCAGTGTGATGTCATCGGTATACTTTCCATGCCCGTGGATAAGTCGCCGCACGTTCGGGCGCGGCACAGGCAACCCCACCAGTTTACCACGATTTTGGTCTTCCGCTAACGTCACTCCTCAGCCCTCACTTTTAACGTCTCTTCTAAAGCATCTACAATGGCCTGATAGCCGGTACAGCGGCATAGATTTCCCGACAGATGTTCGCGTATCTGTTCTCTATTCGGTCGCCCTCCTTTGGCAATCAATTCAGCTGACGTGATTAGTATTCCAGGCGTGCAATATCCGCACTGTGCGGCATTATGTATCTCAAATTGATCCTGTAAGTCCGAAATTTCACCACTTTCGGACAGGCCCTCGATAGTGAGGATATCCGACCCATCTGCCTGCACGGCCAACATAAGACAGCCACGCACAGAGGCACCGTCAACTCTCACTGTGCACGCGCCACAAACACCGTGTTCACAGCCAAGGTGTGACCCTGTCAGATTCAGGTCTAACCGCAGAAAATCAATCAAGTGGCGGCGAACAGGAACATTGGCTGTCACCTCTTCGCCGTTTACTATTAGCGAAATTTTTTCCGTATCTTCAGACATAAGTTATTGTCGCATCATGGCATTAGCAGGGGAAGCTGCGTTTGTTAATATCAATCAAACGGTTTTAGACCGCAATTCAAAGGGAAACTCTGGAGCATAATTTGCACTTCGTCATCCGGAGCAAACAAATGCGGCACATCGTGGGTTTTTCACTTTTTCGTTTTTGAATTTTATAAAAAAGTCTCTTGGTAGCTAGACAGTTAGAGTATTAGGATAAAGCCATTCTATGAGGAGGTTATCATGAACGCATCTGCCGATGGCTCTATTACAGAACTTCCCAAACCAGACGCGAAATCAAAAAATGCGCGCGTCATCACTGCCGACGAATATTTCAAACGGGTTAGGCATAGCCACGTGCGCGGCTGCAAGTGGGAAGGTGATGAGTGGAAAGAACTTCTGGGGGAACTCGGCAAAGACCCGCTGCGCCACGCCGAACGGCGCTTCGTTGCGCTGGTTAATGAAGATCATGGCGATCTCGCTGGCGCGTCGCCGGGAATTTTCATCGGTATTCTAATGGTTCACCCTGGCGAGCACGTACCCAACCATCGGCATAATTCGGTTGCGATATACCACTACATACAGGGCACAGGCACCACAACGGTTGAAGGCACTCGGTACGAGTTCAAGCCCGGCGACACGATCGTGTGCCCCGCCTGGGCGTATCACGAGCACGAAGCCACCGGCGACGAGGATGTACTTATTTACACTGTTCAAGACATGCCAGAGATGGCCGCCAAACGCACATTGTTCTTCGAAGAACCGGTCGGTGTCGAAAATGTCAGACACATGGTCCAGGGCACCAGTAAATCATGGAGTGCCACGCGGGATCCTGACACGGAATAACGGTCGATCATTTCTAGGGCTCTGCGCGAATTCAACTTTCACAGCAATCGCGCATCTGAAACACGCGAAGCCTAAGGGGCTTTAGCTATTGGGAGGCGCCTGAGCCAGCTCCTAAACGCAATACAGCAATATATAATAACGCTGTCACGAACATTATCAGGCTATAGGTTGCAGCCGGTATGACGGTCAAGCCCCCACCGAACAACAGAGTTGAAACTGCGATTGCCAGTGTTCCGTTTTGTAAACCGCACTCTATCGAAATTGCGATTTTTTGTTTAGTTCCCGAAGCAAGAAGGGATGCTACTAGATAGGCAAGTAGCATCATCAAAACGTTTAATACCAAGGTCACTGAACCGGCTTGTGTAAAATATGCAACCACGTTCCCTCGCTCCTGATAGATGGCTCCCAACAATACAAGAACGAAAAGAACTGCGGAGACGCTGCGCATTGAGGGCTCAAGACGTACTGCTAATTTTGGGGAGAGATGCCGCGTTATCAAACCGGCAATCACCGGGACGGCTACGATCGCAAAGACACTTATGGCTGTGCTTGCCACAGACACGTGGCCAACAGCATTTTCCTTCATGATATGGGCGTAAGAAAACGCAACGATCAATGGAATAGTTACTACCGAAAGTAAGCTAATCACAGCGGTTAGCGATATAGAAAGAGCGACGTCACCGCGGGCGAATGCGGTCAATATATTGGAGGTAACACCCCCAGGCGCTGCCGCTATGATCATTACTCCAAGCGCCAATTCGTTCGGTAGATCCCAAATACTAATTAGAATAAACGCAACGGCAGGTAACAGAATGATTTGTGAAACAGCGCCAATAGCGAAATCGCGGGGTCGTTTTACGACGCGCACAAAATCGTCGACGGTCAGGCCGAGGCCCAACGCAAACATTATAAATGCTAATACCAGTGGAAGAACGACGTCTCCTACAATTCCCACGAAAGCCCCTTTTTTAAACTAACAGAGTGTCTACCTATACCAATCAGTGTCCTTATTCATCAAGACCC
>CAZOHS010000159.1:0-5717 GCA_964579285.1 uncultured Rhodospirillaceae bacterium
TTCGAAGGGTTAAAGAGTCAGGTGTTACCTCTTCAGAGGAGGTGCGGCTTAACGGGGGACCGCTTGTGTCATTTTCGAGTGTGGTATCCCGAGAAAACGAATTATTAAAAGAATTCTTGTTTAATCGAATGTATCGACATTACCGAGTAAATAGGATGACAAGTAAAGCACGTCGCGTGGTCGGAGAATTGTTTTCGCTCTACTTATCTGAGCCTGAATGCCTTCCGGAAGATTGGCGATATGCCGAAGAAAGCGGAGATATGACAGAGCGCGCACAGCATGTCTCAGATTATATTGCAGGGATGACAGACAGGTTTGCTTTAGATGAGCATCGCCGACTTTTTGACGTGTACGAAGAAAATAGATGAACGTCTTTAATCACTTTCGCCAAAATATAGAAGAAATTTTTTCGGATCTTAAGAATACGGGGTTCTTACCGAAGGAACTCGATACAAAAAATATTTCTGTTGAGCCCCCTCGCGAGCGGGCACATGGGGATATTTCTACTAACGCTGCAATGGTTCTTGCGAAGGCAGCTGGGCTCAAGCCCCGAACTCTTGCGGAGGCTATTTCCGATAGGCTAAAAAATTACCCCGATGTTGATACGGTTGAGATAGCGGGACCAGGCTTTATAAATTTAAAGCTGTGCTCTTCTTTATGGCAAAACCAAGTTGCAACAATCCTGAATGCCCGGGAGGCCTACGGCGATACCGCTATAGGTAGTTCCCACTCGATAAACATTGAATATGTTTCTGCAAATCCCACGGGGCCAATGCACGTTGGGCATTCACGTGGAGCGGTTATTGGAGATGTTCTCGCGTCGCTTTTAGCTAAAGCGGGCTTTGAGGTAACACGAGAATATTACATTAATGATTGTGGAGGCCAGATAGATATCCTTGCGCGTTCAGTGCATCACAGATACCTGGAGGCACTTGGAGACCAGGTTGGCGAAATTTCCGAAGGTTTGTATCCGGGTGATTATCTAATCGCCTTAGGGCGGGCTTTAGTAGAAAAGTATGAAGATAAATTAAAATTTTATGCGGAAGAAAATTGGCTAAAAATTATTCGAGAATTTGCCGTTTCCGAAATGATGGACCTTATTAGAAACGATTTGGCTGCATTGGGTATAGAACACAATGTCTACGTTTCTGAACAACAGCTCCATAAAGAAGACAGGATTACAGAATCTATTAAAACTTTAGAAAACCAGGGACTGGTATACTGGGGAACATTAGAGCCGCCAAAAGGGCAGAAAAACGAAGATTGGGAAGAGAGAGAACAGTATTTGTTTCGGTCTACAAACTTTGGCGATGACGTCGATAGGCCCCTCAAAAAATCTGATGGGAGTTGGACGTATTTTGCAGCAGATGTTGGCTACCATGCGGATAAATTTCGCCGTGGGTTCACAGATATGTTGAATGTTTGGGGTGCGGATCACAAAGGTTACATCAAAAGAATGGAGGCTGCGGTTAAAGCGGTTACCAATGGTGATGGCAATTTAAGCGTGCAGATCTGTAATTTAGTTAATTTGTTGGAGAATGGTGAACTGGTGAGGATGTCAAAACGTTCGGGGTCATTTGTGACACTTAGAGATGTTGTTGATAAGGTTGGTAAGGACGCTGTTCGTTTTATGATGCTGACGCGGAGTAGTGACGCTCCGCTGGATTTCGATTTACAACAGGTACTAGAACAATCGCGAGAAAATCCTGTGTATTATGTACAATATGCACATGCCCGGGCCTGTTCGGTATTGAGAAATGCACAAGCTGTTTTTCCCAGTATTTTAGTCGACGATGCAAGTCTGGCAGCTGCTGATATGTCGCTATTAGAAGACGATTCGGAGTTAGCTTTAGCAAAAATTTTGGCGGGTTGGCCGCGGGTTGTGGAAGTCGCTGCCTCGTCGAGGGAACCACATCGTATTACTCACTTTTTGTCTGACGTTGCATCTGAATTTCACAGCCTTTGGAATAAAGGAAACGAAAATTTATCGTTGCGGTTTCTCAGTACTGAATCTGAAGAAACCACGCGGGCGCGTCTTGCTCTAGTGAGGGCAACCTGTTTTGTCATTGCATCGGGTCTCGAAGTTATGGGTGTGAACCCAGTAGAGGAAATGCATTAATGGCTAACGAATTTGAGCCGAAAAAGGATGATTTTCAGACGGTGAGAAAGGATGCGGAGCCATTGGGTTATGGCGCCAATGGTAGACGGACCTTGACAGGTTTTATAGTTATTGCCGGGTTAATCGGGGTAGGGGCCTTTGGGGTATATGCCTATAATAAAGGTAAGGAGGATGGACGGTCAGGTATACCGCCAATAATAAAGGCTAAGGAAGGACCGACGAAGGTGCGCCCAGACCATCCTGGCGGAATGAAGGTTCCCAACAGAGATAAGGAGGTTTTCCGCAGATTTGGAGAAAAAACTCGTCGGCCAAAAGTAGAAATTATTTTAAAAGCCCCAGAGGAACCACGAATACCAACTGATTCGAAGGCAAAAATACTAAGTCATGAGAAGCAAAACGCGCAAAACAAAAGTTCAATGCTAGAAAGATCTGAAAAGGGATTAAGCAAAAAGAAAAGCGGTTTAAAGCGTATTGCGACTAGAGAAACTTCCAATCAGCAAAATAGAATAAAAAAAAATGGAAATAAAGAGCCCACCGAACAGAAAGTTTTCAAAGGAATGAAACCTTTTAAGGTTCAGCTTGCGTCATTACGTTCTGAGAACTCCGTAAAAAATGCGTGGCGGCTTATAATTAAAAACAATTCGGACCTAATAGGGAAACTTGCTTTAAATATTGAACGAAAGGATTTAGGCACTTCGCGCGGTGTTTATTATAGAATGCAGGCGGGATCGTTTAGTACGCGAGCGGAGGCGCTAGCTTTGTGTGCAAAGCTAAAAGCACGCAGGGTTAGCTGTATCGTCATTGGCGGCTGAGCCTAATCCACCCGCAGCAATTATTTTTGGTGTTGCTGGTAAATCGTTAACTCCGGATGAATATCGATTATTTAAGAATGTTCGCCCAGCGGGTTTTATTTTATTCGGAAGAAATATTGAAAATGCTATTCAAGTACGGTCCTTAATAGGTGAATTACGGACCGTCTCGAACGGAGCACAGAGTTTGATCATGATTGATCAGGAGGGTGGCCGGGTGCAACGCCTTATCCCGCCGATTTGGGAAACCTACCCTCCATTAAAGGAATTTGGTGACAGGGCTCTACGCGATCTTGAGGAAGCTTCAAAATGTCTCGAACTTAATTACTGTCTTATCGCCAAGGAATTAGTTGCACTGGGAATTAACGTTAATTGTGCGCCAGTATTAGACCTATTTGTTGAATTAGGGAATGGGGTTATCGGTGACCGTGCCCTTTCGAACAATCCCCAAATAATATCTATTCTAGGTAAGTCTGTTTGCAAGGGACTAGTTGCAAATGGGGTTATACCAGTAATAAAGCATATTCCGGGTCACGGGCGTGCGAAGTTGGATAGCCATGTCGAATTGCCAAGGGTGGGCACTGATTTGAATACCTTGAAAAATACGGATTTCGTGCCATTCAGAGCGCTTCGTTCTTCACCTGCGGCAATGACCGCACACATTTTGTACGCGGCTGTTGATCCGAAAAACCCAGCAAGTGTTTCCGAGAAGGTTATTTTAAAAACTATACGGGAGGATATAGGTTTTAAAGGTCTGTTATTCTCAGACGATGTCTGTATGGGTGCTTTGTCGGGGTCCTCGAGTGATAGAATTCAGGCGGTGCTAAGTGCAGGGTGCGATATTGCCCTTCATTGTAGTGGAAATTATTTAGATATGCTCAGTGTTTCAAAGAATTGTCCTGTCATGAGCGTTGAATCAGAGAAAAGGATGCTGTCTGCGCTTGCCGTAACTCAAAATACGACCGTTCTAGATCTTGACGCTGCACGGCGGCGTATCAAACAATTTCTTACTAGCTAAGATAGTCTTAAACTTTTACGACATCGTTTGGATTGAATCGGGCCTAACTCTATAATTGATCTATCGTAAGGGCTATGTAGTATGGAATTTCAAGGTATGCCTAGTGACACAAAACTTACTCAGAGGCACCCCTCGGGCGAGATAGATGACCTTGTTGTCGACATCGATGGGTTTGAGGGTCCAATTGACCTATTACTTACGCTCGCCAGAAAACAAAAGGTTGATCTCACCCGAATATCTATTTCGACACTGGCGGAACAATATCTCAGTTTTATATCAGCCGCTAAGAAAATTAGGTTAGAGATTGCCGCAGACTATCTCGTGATGGCAGCATGGCTTGCGTATCTAAAATCTCGGCTGTTGCTCCCCACGATGGACGATGAAGATAACAGTTCCGTTCCCGAAATGGCGGAGGCTTTAACGTTTCAGTTGCGACGATTAGATGTCATGCGTGACGCAGGAGAAGTCCTTATGTCAAGACCAAGACTTGGACGGGATGTGTTTGCTCGTGGAGCACCGGAGGGAATGGATGTTGTGAATACGCCAGTTTATGAACTTTCTTTGTATGAAGTGTTAAAATCCTATGCTGATAATCGACGCCGTGCGAAAGCATCACAACTTACAATAGAGGCCTCTAGTCTGCACTCACTCTCCGATGCTATTGAGCGTATGCGAGGGCTAATAGGAAATCTGACCAATTGGACAGCATTAAGTGCATTTTTGCCAAATGGTTTTATGGATGGCGTAGTTCTGCGTTCGGGGATTGCATCTACGTTTTCTGCTAGCTTAGAAATGGTTAAAGAAGGACGGGTGGAGATACGTCAATCGGGTTCTTTTGGCCCCATTTTTGTTAAAAAGAAGGAGATTAATGCGAATGGTTGAGGTGGCGGAAACAATGATGACCAATACTTCATTAGAGCTAAATATGGAGCGGGGTGGAGATGCCGTGGCGGAGGACGCTTCCGAATCAACAATAGTTCTTAGCACCGAAACCCGTATGGTGGAGGCACTTCTTTTTGCTGCAACCGAACCGGTTAGTACGGATTTTTTGGCAGAGAGAGTGCCTGAAGGTACTGATGTCGGTGGAATTCTAGAGGATATTCAAAATCTCTATGAGGGACGTGGCGTGAACTTGAAGCGGGTTGCTGGAAAATGGTCTTTAAGGACAGCCGAAGATTTGTCATCGCTTCTGCGTATAGAGCGCAAGATTAAAAGGAAACCCTCTCGTGCGGCAACTGAATGCCTCGCAATAATAGCTTATCACCAGCCTGTAACTCGAAGTGAGGTAGAGGAAATTCGTGGGGTGTCTGTTAGCAGAGGATCGTTTGACGTCCTGCTTGAAGCAGGTTGGATCAAACCGGTTGGTAGACGACGAACTCCCGGACGTCCCGCAACCTGGGGTACGACCGCGACATTTTTGGAAGAATTCGGGTTAGAGTCCGTTGGTGATTTACCCGGAATAGAGGAATTAAAGGCTTCCGGACTATTGGATGCTAGACCCGCGGGTATGGTAATTGGAGAAAACGTTGAAGTTCCCGTTGAAAAAGAAAGCGACACACCAGCGAATACAAAAGTAGATCAGAAGGAACACGCGGGTTTCTCGTAGTCAAATGTGTGGCGTTTTGGTCGTTTCTCTGAACTCTTCTAACGATGAATAGTTAGCGTTGCGAGATAGCGTCCTTTCTGTAATTATCCCGCTTCTATAATTTTTATAAAAGAGGACGCTCATTTATGGGAGCCTTTAGCATTTGGCATTGGATTATCGTTCTCG
>CAZOHS010000160.1:0-5709 GCA_964579285.1 uncultured Rhodospirillaceae bacterium
GTCATAAAGCCCCGCTTTCCTAATCTCCTCCAAATAGATGGCATCGGCTTTACGCAATACATCAATTTTTTCCTCAGAAATTTCACCGGGTATCCGAATTGCCAAGCCTGGACCCGGAAATGGGTGGCGCCCGACAAATTGTTCGGGCAAACCTAGTTCCCGACCCAGCTCGCGAACCTCATCTTTAAATAGCTCTCGCAATGGTTCTACCAGTTCCATGTTCATTCTCTCGGGCAATCCGCCGACATTATGATGGGATTTTATCGTGACGCTGGGACCACCGTGAAACGATACAGATTCTATAACGTCAGGATAAAGCGTCCCCTGCGCAAGGAAATCTGCTCCGCCGCCATTTTCTGCCTCCTTTTCAAAAACATCTATAAACGTCGCTCCAATAGTTTTGCGTTTTTGTTCCGGATCCGAGATTCCCTCCAAAGCCGATAAAAATCTTTTTGATGCATCAACGTGGACCAAGGGAATATTGTAGTGGTTTCGAAAAAGATTAACGACATCCTCCACCTCACCCATCCGCATGACGCCAGTGTCAACGAAAACGCAGGTTAATTGCGGACCGATCGCTTCGTGCAATAATACTGCAACCACGGACGAATCAACTCCACCAGAGAGGCCACAAAGCACCCGACCCATACCAACTTGTGATCTCACCTTCTTTATGGCGTCGTCCTTAAACGTGCGCATCGACCAATCGCCCTGGCACCCTGCCACTATATGCGTAAAACTTTTTAGAAGCGCCGCACCGTTTACTGTGTGAAAGACCTCGGGGTGAAACTGAACACCATAAAATCTTCGAGTGTCGTCTGCTATAGCGGCGTAGGGCGCGCCATCACTCACCCCAACCACGCGAAACCCTTCCGGTAATATATCAACGCGGTCACCGTGACTCATCCATACTTGCTCAAGAGCTCCGACTTCCCAACTACCGTCGAACAAACCACACGGCTCAGTAACGGACACGGTGGCTCGGCCAAATTCCCTATGTTCAGAGGACTGAACTTTACCACCCAACTGCTCAACCATAGTCTGTTGGCCGTAACAAATACCTAGAACAGGCACACCCAAACCGAAGACCTCAGGTATTGCTCTCGGCGTCGCGGTATCAAGGACAGACGCTGGCCCTCCAGACAGAATAATGCCCTTGGCATCAAAAGCCTCAAGCGACCGAGGAGTAATTCTATTAAACGGATGAATTTCGCAGTAGACCGCGCTCTCACGAACACGTCGGGCAATAAGTTGAGTAACTTGCGAACCAAAATCGACGATAAGTATACGGTCCGTTTCTAGCACGCTTTTAACCAAAACCTTTGATTGACAGTGGTGATACTAATGCAGGTTCGAAGCGAGTGTGTTTTGATAATCCTCGAAGGAACCAGCAGGAGTTTGAAGCAAAAATAGTTTTAAGAGACACCTTACTATCCAACATATAATTATTCCGGCGGACGATAATTGGGAGCCTCTCGGATAATGGAAACATCGTGCACATGCCCTTCTCGGAAACCAGAAACTGTTGCTCGCCGAAACGTACAGTTATTTTGCATCTGTGACACATTACTATTGCCCGTATATCCCATCGCCGCCCGCAGACCCCCAACGAGTTGGTGTAATACTGCACTCACAGGTCCTTTATAGGGCACTCTGCCCTCAATGCCTTCCGGAACTAGTTTCAAACTATCATTAACTTCTTGCTGAAAATATCGGTCCGCGGACCCTTGGCCCATTGCACCTAAGGAGCCCATCCCCCGGTAGGCCTTGTACGATCTTCCTTGGTATAGAAACACCTCGCCCGGGCTTTCTTCTGTTCCCGCCAGAAGTGAGCCAACCATGATGCAATCAGCCCCCGCAGCAATGGCTTTAGCAAGATCCCCGGAAAGTCTGACACCACCATCAGCTATACACGGCACGTTGTTTTCCTGGCACGCTTTGGCAGATTCAAGAACAGCGCTGAATTGCGGCACGCCAACCCCTGTAACTGCACGCGTCGTACAAATAGATCCCGGGCCTATTCCAATTTTTACACAGTCCGCACCCGCATCTATCAATGCTTTGGCACCGTCTGGGGTCGCAATATTACCCGCAATCACTTGTGTATTGTTTGAAAGCCTCTTGATGCCGGATACTGCCTGCAAAACCCCGAGGGAATGTCCGTGCGCTGTGTCCACTACAACAACGTCGGCCTCAGCATCAATCAATGCTTCAGCGCGAGCAAACCCATCATCACCAACGCCCGTAGCGGCAGCAACGCGCAAACGCCCTTTGTCATCCTTAGTTGCGTTGGGATGCAACTTAGCTTTCTCTATATCCTTTACCGTTATTAAACCGATACATGAATAGTCGTCGTCCACCACAATAAGCTTTTCAATACGATGCTGATGGAGCAGACGGCGCGCCTCGGCCATATCTACCCCTTCCGTCACAGTCACCAAGTTTTCCTTCGTCATAAGCTCACTTACACGCTGCTTTGGATTTTCGGCAAAACGAACGTCACGATTTGTTAAAATACCTACTAACCTTGGCCCAGTCCGCTCGACAACTGGTATCCCGGAAATACTATTTTCGTCCATTAATGCTAACGCGTCAGACAGACATTTATCGGGCCCTATCGTTACCGGGTTAACCACCATCCCTGACTCAAACTTTTTTACTTTTCTAACTTCATCTGCCTGATGATCAATACTCAGGTTTTTATGCAACACACCCATACCCCCAGCCTGCGCCATCGCTATAGCCATTGCAGCCTCAGTAACAGTATCCATTGCTGACGATAAAAGCGGAATTCCCAGTTCGATAGAGCGCGTGAGCTTGGTTACAGTCTGGGCTTGGTGGGGAAGTACGTCGGATTCCGAGGGAACCAAGAGTATGTCATCAAAGGCAAGAGCTTCGCGAATTTCCATACAGCCACCTATGTCAGAGTGGCAATGAAATATACACACTGCAGCTTCGAATCCCAAATAGATTGAAACTGGTCAGATATAAACGGCATTAAAGGAATAAAAACTATTCCCGTCTACGGAATCCACTGGCAACAATGTAGGTTTCAGGGCTTTCTGGACGGGAGGCGTCTGGTTTTACAGTGCGAGTTTTGTCAAAGTCCTGTTTTATTTGAGCCGTTAAATCCTGATGAGCCCCCCCGTCAAATGCTTTCATTACTAAACTTCCACCTGGCTTTAGCACTTCAACTGCAAATGTATGAGCCAATTCACATAATACTACCGTGCGCAAATGATCAGTAGCTTTATGACCGGTAATTGCTGCTGCCATATCACTCAGTACAATATCTGCTGGACCACCCAGAGCGTCTCTCGCGACGCGGGCAATCAAAGCTTCGCCAACATCCATACAGACCGCTACTGAACCAGTTATCGGATCCATTTCCTGGGTGTCGATAGCCACAACACGTCCAGAACCTATATCTGACTGCACACGCTTAACTGCAATTTGGGTCCAACCGCCCGGGGCGGCTCCCAAATCCACGACCCTATGACCAGCGCGAAATAATTGAAACTTTTCGTCAATCTGCAGTAGCTTGAATGCGGCACGCGACCGATAACCCAACCTTCGTGCTTCCTGTACATAGCGATCATTAAGCTGTCGATCGAGCCATCTCGTTGACGACACTTTACGACCACGAGCAGTTTTTACTTGAACCCGGAGACTGCGGCCGATGAATCGATCCCGTGTACTCCGTTCGCCGCGCCGCTTTTTTCGCCTTTGTGCCATAACAAATTTTATTCTGCAGCGACAACCGCGGGCAAATCACACGACGCTTCTTCTTTTCCTGAGATTATGGTGAGTATACCTTCCCGAACGCCTCTCTCGGCTACCCGTGATCGACCAGCAGGCAGTATCTTGCACACAGCTTCGAGTGCAGCGAAACGACGTTTGGGAGTATGATCTAATTTCCCGCTTCGCCTTTTCACCTCAGTATCCTCTCTGTTCGGTGGCCGAACAGACAATTATCTCTTCAAAATGTTTCAAAAAAGGGTCGACAATATACGTGCAGTTAAAAACCGGTTCTTTAAATATATCGATTGATCTACTTATGAAAAGTTATTTATAAAAATTGGTTAGCATCGTTTGTTATCCAAATAATTTGTTGGCTACCAAACTACTATGGTACTTAATTAGTCTGTGTCGGCACTTCCGCTCCAGCATGCGATGATGGGGAATAGTTTAACGGTAGAACGAGCGGCTCTGACCCGCTTAGTCCTGGTTCGAATCCAGGTTCCCCAGCCAGGAATGCAAAACAGAAACAAGAGCTGTAGAGTTCTACTTTACCTTGAAATTAATCAAATTCAATACCCCAGCCCTGGCATGAGCTCGACAAATTTGTTAACTCAGGTCGACAAATGAATAAGAGAACCGAGGGCCAAATGTCGTTGGACATGTCGGAACAACCTGAATTAGATTTACCATTCGAAAACACACACGTTTTGCTGAATAAGTGGGCTGCACGCGAGGCCAAAAAGCTAGCAATCATCGACCTGGATCAAAATGGTAAGTCTATCACATGGGGACAAATAGCAATCCAGGCGGACCGCATAGCTCAGTTGCTTTTTGACAAAGGTGTCCAACCAGGTGACAAAGTAGCTGTCCTTTCAGACGAAAATATCGAAAAGTTAATTGTCTGGATGGGAATTTGGCGATACGGCGCCGTAATTTGTCCAATCAATGTCGAAATGAACGCAGCTTACATAGTGGAAATTCTAGACAGTATTAAACCCACTATAACTCTCTGCCATAAGGATTTTAACAGATCCATACTCGAGTTGGACACCGTTTTATCCACTCTAACCTTCGGGGAGTGGTCACCCGAACTAAGGGCCAGCAAGGGCGATGACGACCTTTTTTCAATGACAGCCAGCTACGAAGAGGGGGTGGGCACCAACATCCACAGCAATACTGACGCCCTTGATCTTTCTTGCATCTTTTGCACATCAGGGACGACGTCAAAACCAAAGAGTGTTGTGTATAATCATTTATCCTATTGGCTCAGCGGGCTCAGTACACTTGATATGCTGGGCCTGACAGAAAAAGACCGAACTCTTGAATATCGTTCATTTGGTTGGAATTCAGCACAAATTCTTAGTCTTATGCCATGGCTTCAGACTGGGCTTACAATGCACATTGCGAAGCGTTTTTCACGGTCACGGTTCTTTGAGTGGGTACGCAATTACAATATCACGTTCGCGGCCGGGGTACCTACGGTTGTCAATATGTTACTAAACGAACCGCCAGCCGAGGAAGAGAGGAATGTGCCCTCGCTGCGCCTCATGACATGCTCTACTGCTCCTCTTTCGCCAGACCAGTGGGCATCTTTCGAGTCAATGTATGGTGTAAAACTTTTACAATTATATGGGATGTCCGAAGCCGGATGGATTTGCGGCAACCGTCACTATAAGCGACGAATGGGAACCGTTGGACCTCCCGCAAAACATCAACAGTTACAGATCTCGGATATCGATGGGATGGAATGTCCGGTAGATAAAGAAGGAGAAATTACAGTCACTGGCCCGCAAACGTGTTTGGGAACAATCTCTGCAGATGGAAAGTTCGAAGACTTCTCTATCAATCCGATAAAAACTGGTGACCTTGGGGTCATGGATTCAGGCGGATTTGTTACTATAACGGGCCGTACAAAAGACCTTATTATCCGAGGCGGAGTAAATATCGCTCCGCTCGAAATTGATAACG
>CAZOHS010000161.1:0-320 GCA_964579285.1 uncultured Rhodospirillaceae bacterium
GAATTCGTTTTGACATTATAGTTGGAATGAAGAGTTCCACTTTCGCACCATCCAGTACAGCTATTTGCACCATACGTCCCTCTTCAGCTAGGGCGTCAAGGTTACGATTAAAATAACTACCTCCAATCATATCCAACACAACAGAGCAGCCGACCCCCTGAGTTATCTCTTTGATAATTTCGACAAAATCTTCCTCTTGGTAATTGATGGCCCGGGTGGCACCCAATTTTTCACACGCGGCACATTTGGCCGCTGTTCTTGCCGTGGCATAGACGGTGCACCGAAAGCCTTTGCAGTTTGGATTGCAGCCGTTCCTATTC
>CAZOHS010000161.1:330-5698 GCA_964579285.1 uncultured Rhodospirillaceae bacterium
CCTCTAAATTGGCACCATCATAAAGATAGGTCCATAGAGTAAAAAAGTTTTCCGGAATTGCTGCAGCTTTTAATGTATCAAAACCTTTTGGCAATCGAAGTGCCTGCTGTTCGGGCACAATACAGTATTCCGCATACGCACCACCCGACACAAGTGCGCAAACGGTGTTACCGGGCCGGAAGTCTCGGGTGCCTCCCCCACACTTAACGACGGTACCAGACAATTCCAGGCCTGGTATATTAGTAACCCCGGGCGGTGGTGGATATCCGCCCTCTCGTTGCATGGTATCGGGAAAGTTAATACCTGCCGCGGCTACGCGTACAAGTAATTCTCGCTCCCTCACTTCGGGCACGGGAAGCTCGACAGGTCTGAGAACCTCAGGCCCACCAAACTCCGAAATTTCAATCGCGATCATCGTTTTAGGAATGTCAAAAGACATCTGACGCGCACCTAATTTGTATAAAACAGATGCTTGCAGGTCTATCGTCTCGACGGCAGACTGGCAAGCCTGATTAGGTTGCAAAATACGAATGGTGGAGAATAGTGGATATAAACGACGATCTTCCGAAAAACATGCCGAAGAAAAAACGTGATCTTGATCCGATGTCCGTTGAAGAATTAAGGGACTATATTTCCGAGATGGAAGACGAAATCGAAAGGGTGAAGAACGAGATTACAAAAAAGCAATCTCATCGCGCTGATGTTGATTCACTATTCAAAAAATGAATGACCAGACTGGCATAAGGGGAAAAATTTACAAAAACAGTTGTCCGCAACAGGGGTTCTATTTTTCAGCTTTAAAGGCGCAATGTATGCCGATGATTACGGCACAGTAGTTAGTAAGTTAGTGGCCCTTAGGGCTTTTAACTAAGGCCGAGGTCTTTAAATCGATTTTTAAATTTGGCCACTTGACCACCGGTGTCGACTAAACGTTGCGAACCCCCAGTCCATGCTGGGTGAGATTTTGAATCAATGTCCAATTTCATACTATCTCCGGCCGCCCCCCAGGTCGATCGCGTCTTGTATGTTGTCCCATCGGTCATCACGACTTCAATTTCGTGGTAATCAGGGTGAGTATCTTTTTTCAATCTGAAACTCCTCAACAGCAGCGCGCTTTATAGGGAACAAAATTAATGTTTGCAACTAGGTGTATTGCACCATGTGCGCCAATTCAACTGTCAAATTTATCGCTGTGTAAGTTTAAACTCGATTCGGCGATTACGCCTGTCTGCAATTTCGTCATCCCGGAGATCGATTGGTTGAAATTCTCCAAAACCTGCTGCTACCAAATGTTTTGCCTCTACCCCGCGTGCGATTAACTCTCTTACAACGGCAATAGCGCGCGCAGATGAAAGCTCCCAGTTTGACGGGAATTTCGTTGTTTTGATGGGCCGCCGGTCTGTATGACCATCAACCCGCAAAACCCAGTTTAGGTTTCGCGGTATACGGTCACTAATTTCATTTAATGTTTGTGCTAGTTGAGCAATTTGACTTTGGCCTTGTGTGTTAAGGTCGGCGGAAGCAGAGGAAAATAGTACTTCAGATTGAAAGACAAACCGATCGCCAACAATTTTAACTCCACGTCGATTGCCCAAAGCCTGGCGGAGGCGACCAAAAAACTCGGAACGATAAAGTGCAAGTTCCGCAACTTTATTCGTCAATGCCGCATTCAACCGTTTTCCTAAGCTAACAATCTGGATGTTCTGCTTGGTCGCTTTTTCTTCCGCAGCCTCTAGCGCGGCGTTCAAGGATGCAAGTTGTTGGCGGACCGCTGCTAGCTGAAGGTTGAGTATTTTTACTTGTTTAAGGGCCTCCGCACTTATGCGTTGCTCGTCCGTTAACTCTTCGCCGATACGTTTTGCCTGTACACCCAACTCACGTATAGTCAGGTCTTTTGTAGTTATATCTTTTTGTGCCAGGGCCGTACGTTGTTGCTCTGTTGATAGTTTTGCCTCCAACTCTTTTGACTTGTCGCGCAAAGCGGTCAACGATTTATCCCTCGTTGCTACGGTATTCGCGAGTTTCGTGATTTTTTTCTCAAGGTTTCTGCGTAGTTCTCTCAACGCGTTGAGATCTCGATTTAGTTGAGCGATTTCCATAAGTTTCGCTTTGATCTTGTTCTCACCCAAGCGGATAGTTTTTTGAGCATTTTCCAGCTCCACTGATATTTGGTTTGATTTTAGCAAAGTCGTGTTTAACTCCGCTCGCAGTGTTTCCCGCTCAGTTTTTACATCCGCTAGCATCGCTTCTAGCGCATCCTTTTGAGGTAAGAGTTCCGCCAATTGGCTTGAAAGGTTGTCACGAGCAGTGTTTGAAGTATTTAGGTCTGCGGTCAGTTGAGAGATCTGACTGCGGAGCGTTAGGTTAGCACTTTGCTCTATCGAAAGCATATTTGTGAGCTCTGCCACCTTACGATTTAATCGATCTAGGGCTTGGTTGCGGCCCGATAAAAGCTCGCCCAAAAAAAACTGGGCAAGTGTAAAAACCATCAGTAGAAATATAATTATTATTAAAAGAGCAGACAGGGCGTCGACGAAGCCTGGCCAGATATCAAATGTTTGTCTTTGTCGGCGAGTTGCACTTGGCATACAGGGGTTTTGCCCTTTCTAACGCCCTGCTTTTTCGGCGATTGCGGCTAATGTTCGTGAAAGGACCCTTATCTCTGTTCTCAATTCCTGCATGAGTTCGGTTCGGCCCTGCGCGGAATCCTCAAGCAATCGGGAAAGTTGAATGTCAATATTACGGATATGCGATTGCAGTCTGCTATCCGCTGTTTCAAACTCTCGTTTGTTTAGACCGTCGTCAATGCGCAGCAATATAGGTTTAATTTCCAGCTGGGTTTCTGCCAACTTCACCATCAAATCTTGTTCCGTTTTCATTTGCTCGGTCAGGGTATCCAGCCGGCTGACCAAATCCATAATACCGGTATTGGCGCCAATCCTTGATTCCTCGCCGCGTTGCAGTGTCCTTTGCAGATTTTCTAAGCTATCTGCCGTTTGCTCGAGTAGAGCTTGGACATACGCCGGAACTGATTGGTCTACTTCCGCTGATAAGGCCCCCGTTCCCAAGCGAGTTTGCCCAGACAACCAATCTTCCAGATCATTATAGAAGCGATTTTGAGCCTGTCCTGCTTGTAATTCCAAAAAGCCCAGAACAAGTGATCCAGCCAACCCAAAAAGAGAGGAAGAAAAAGCGGTACCCATTCCAGATAACGGGGCTTGAAGTCCAGACTTAAGATCATCAAAGACTGGTCCAAGGTCTTTACTTCCCACGGTAAGCTCCGAAATAACACCGCTAACCGCTTCAATGGTTTGTAAGAGGCCCCAGAACGTTCCCAACAATCCAAGGAAGATCAGCAAACCTATCATGTAGCGGGAAATATCGCGGGATTCGTCTAGCCGCGCGCCTATGCCATCCAGTAGTGACCGCATAGATATAGCCGATAGACTAAACCGATCACTTCGGTCGCCAAGCATAGATGCCATGGGCGCTAACATACGGGGTTCGGGTATATTTGAGATCGGCGGCTGTCCAGCGCGAAAATGCTCTAACCACGCGACTTCTCGCGCTAGCACTGTCACTGTTCGGAAAATATACATTATTCCGAGAACAAGGACGCCAAGTATAAGCCCGTTTAAGGCTGGATTTGCAAAAAACGCGCCCTGAATTCCGGCGTAAAGCACACCAGCAAGAGCCACGACAGCAGCAAGAAACAAAAGCATCCGGATCAAATAGCGCCGCGGATGTGTCATGACTAACCTAGCTCCGTATGCTGAAGTGGCAAGGTTTCGTTTCTAAACTCTCAATCATCGTGTAACGATCATGTCTACTCGGTCTGCAGGTCCATCCTTATATTTGTTCCCAAGCGCTCGAACATCTATTCGAGTGCTCCGGATACCCTGATTGATAAGCTGCGACCTTACCGCGAGTGCGCGGGAAAGAGAAAGTCGGCGGGTTTGACTTAGCGTCCCGGCGGCGCCATCCGCATAAGCTAACAACTGTACACGCAATGAATTTCTCTGCTTTAAAGAAGCGGCAATAGCATCTATGGTTACACCTTCCTTTTTTCCCAGTATCGCGCTGCCTGTCCCAAAAACGACCTGGAACCGTTGGCGCGGCGATAAGTAAGTTTTTACATTTTTAGCTGGGTTTTTCGGCCGGCCCATCTTATTTACGACTACGCCGGTGGTTGATATTTTACTCTTTAGCTTAGATCTTGGTTTGCTTATCGCTTGCCGGGGGGTGTTACTCTTAAATCTAGAATGCAAGGGTACATTGTTATATGCTTTAACCGCTTTTAGTACCCGTTTCACCTCTTGCGGTAGGTCTCGCTTTTTATCACTTATCGACTTTAGTGTGTTCGGGCCTCGTACTTCTGGGCGTATTGTTCTTTCATTAGATCGGACGCGGTGGTCTATTTCAGAATTAATTGGTGCTTTTTGTAGTTGGTTGAGATCACTGGTGTTTCTAATATTTTCCAGGACGCTATGGTCTACGATGACTGAAGGAAGTTTATGTTTTCCAACAATTGCTGTTTGAGCATCGGTTGTCTCCGGCGCGAGCATTGACGCTACTACTGCCAGGACAATGGCTAGAATTGTAGCTGGCGTTGCCGTGCCAGCTAGATACACTGATGTTTTGGAAATCATATCCCAAACCCGACCCGTTCAACACAACCCAATGTTAGAAGCAATTTATCTTTATCGCGGCAACATAACTTAGCTGGATGTTACCTACAACCGCATTAATATAGATCCAACTAATTACGGAGACGATTGGAAGTGTTTACTCGTCAAAGTTCAAATTTTCTTCTTCAACCGCATGCATAAGTAACCTTCTAATTGGGTCATATAGGTGCTGATTGGTAGCGAGAATTGATTTTCCGTGAAGCATGTCGCCTTGGCCATTGACCTCACTGACCATTCCACCGGCCTCACGGACCACAATAATGCCCGCCGCGACGTCCCAGGGGGAAAGCCCGACTTCCCAGTATCCTTCGTAACGACCCGCAGCTACGTAGGCGAGATCTAACGCGGCGGATCCAAGTCTTCTAACCCCGGAGGTTTTTGCCATCACTGTTTTTAGCATGGGTATAAAGCTTTTTTGGCCTGGTCTATCACTAAAAGGGATCCCTGTTGCAATTAAAGCGTCGCCCAAAACGCTGCGTCCTGAGACCCGAATGCGCCGTCGGTTAAGAAAAGCGCCGACGTTTTTTTCTGCCCAAAAAAGTTCATCGCGAATGGGCTCATAGATAACGCCCGCTATTAATTGTCCTTCGCGTTCCGCGGCAATAGAGATAGAAAAATGTGGAATACCGTGAAGAAAATTGTTGGTTCCGTCGATGGGGTCAATTATCCAACGCTCGCTA
>CAZOHS010000162.1:0-5696 GCA_964579285.1 uncultured Rhodospirillaceae bacterium
GAGTTAGAGGCTGCAGCACGAAAAAGCGGCGCTGAATTTATGTTGCAAAGATCTATAGGATTAAACAATGCACTTCGTGAAGCTTCCAGGGTGATCCCAAATTATCGCACAATATACATAGCAAGCGACCTACCCAACCTTCGATACTCAGACTTGGAAGCCTTGGCAGATGTTGTGGGTATTGGAATAGCACCCGATAAAACGTCAACTGGAACCAACGCAATTAGTTTGCCAACACCGTTCTCAATCCCCTTCTGTTTTGGTCACGACAGTTTTTCAAGACATTGTGATGAAGCGAGAAAATTAAATACTAATTTAATTATTGTTCGCCGTCCTGGCCTCGAGTTTGATATTGATACAAAGGACGAATTAAGGCGTTGGAAAGGCTGGCCGTTGGAAAATATAAAGCGTAGGGTGTAAGAAAAACGTTCCGAGGCAGGTGGATAAAAACTTATAATAACGAGGCACCAACCATCTCGCGCTGGGGCTACGAAAGGAAGACGTATGGCCGACCAAATTCAGGCCTCCCACATTCTCCTTATGTGGGATGGCTCACTTCGATCAACCGCCACCCGATCACAAGATGAAGCGAAGCAAAAAATAATTGCTATCAAAGCTGAACTCGAAGAGGGAGCTGAATTTGGAGAAGCAGCCAAACAACATTCAGACTGCCCCTCCTCCGCACAGGGTGGTGATCTAGGGGAATTTGGTCGCGGAATGATGGTACCGGAATTTGAGGATGCAGCCTTTACGCTTGAAGTGGGTGGAACCAGCGACGTAATTGAAACCGATTTTGGATATCACATTATTTTGAGGACGAACTGATACTGAAAACTTTATAGGTGAATTCAGAGATCAATTACGGTTCTTAAAAACAAGCCCCGCAGGAATATCATATGTATTACGATTTTGTACCTCTACCCGAGCGAAAGCCATTAAAATGGCCTAACGGTGCGCGGATCGCCGTATTAGTAACTTTCAACTTAGAATATTGGGATCTCACCCGCGACACCGAAGAAGCGTACTACGCGGGAGGGCCGGCTATTCTTCCAGATCCTCTGCCGGGTAATGTCGCAGATATTCCAAATTTCACATGGCGTGAATACGGACAAAGAGTGGGTATTTGGCGGCTCTTCGACATTATGGATCGAGCCGGCCTTCCAGCAAGCTGTACCATGAATGCCAAAATGGGTCTCGAACGACCACAGGCTGTTAAATATTGTGTTGAACGAGGGTGGGAGTTAGTCGCCCACAATTATGTTCAAACCGATCTTTTGACAAATTATTACTTTGATGAAGAAGGAGAGCGCAAACTCGTTCTTGAAACCCTGAAAGTATATGAGGACGTTGTCGGCAAACGTCCCGCGGGATGGTTGTCCTCATCGCTCAGGGCCAACCCTTCCACGGTGGAAATCCTCGCAGAACAAGGTCTCCTTTATACGACAGACTACCTGAACGACGATCAACCTTATCTGATACACACGGATAATGGACCTATAGTTTCGATACCGTACACCAACGAAGTAAATGACTTCATGATATTTATGCGCCGCGGAAATACTACGTCCGAAGCTTTTGAGTTGTTTAAAGAGCAATTTGATACGCTCTATGCCGAGGGTGCAGAAAGTGGTCGACTAATGAACTTGGGTCTTCATCCTCACGTGGTTGGCCAGCCATTCAGGGTCCGGTGCGTTCGCGAATTTGTGGACTACGCCAAACAATTCCCAGATGTCTGGTGGACAACACGCGAGGAGATTGCAAAGTGGTATCTTAAAAACCATGAGAGCCACATCCCTACAAAGAAAAGGCGAAAAGGACGCACCCAAACGCCCGATAACCAGAAGAAGGGACGGCGGGGAAGGACTTCCTGACATTTCCGATCTATGGTGGAAGACGAAACAACGTCGTCTGTCGAATACTTCTAAATTCCAACGATTGTCGCCCCTCCATTGGGGGAGATAACTTGTCCTGTGAGAAAATCTGTCTCGGCAGACGACAACCACGCCACCGCCCACGAAATATCATCAAGGGTCCCAATGCGACCCATGGGAATTTCAGCCGCTAAACCGTTTATCTTATCCTTACCAATTGAATTGAGCGTCATCTCCGTCTCAATTATCCCCGGTGCTACGGCATTCACAGAAATATTCCAAGGTGCAAGCTCTCTCGCCCAAGACTTAACAAACCCTGATAACCCAGATTTACACGCAGCGTAGTGCGACGCGAAGGCAGCACCACCCATAGCAAAATTCGACGATATATTGATGATTTTCCCATAGCGCCGTTGTTTCATGCCCGGCACAACTGCCTGCGTCGCGAAAAAAGATCCTTTGAGATTTACGGCAACCATCGCATCAAAAGCGGCCTCATCAATCTCTTCGATTGTTAGACCTTGCCCGCCTATTCCAGCGTTATTCACCAATATGTCGATGCCACCCACTTGGTCTTCTAAATCGGCAATCGCTTTTTTAAGGGCGACAACATCAGTGATATCGACTTCAATCGGATACCCATTTTCTTTGATCAAAGAAACTGTTTCTTCGGCAGCATTTTTAAAACGGTCAAGCACAATGACCGTCGCGCCACGTTCACCCAATAGTATTGCGTGATTTCGTCCCATGCCGCTCCCTGCACCAGTAACAAGTGCCACCCTACCCGCAAGGGGCCGTGCCAGATCTTTTGCCATTTCAATACCTCCCCGTCCCGCACTATGGATCTTTTCTGTATGCAATCAATCCCGTTTGACACAAGCACAGCCATGACGTCTAACGAAATAAATGAAATACATATTCCAAACCCTCCACGATATAACATTCAACATGCCCACCGTTGTGTTGGCCACTGCTGGCGGGTGGTTATTTTGGCTCGTCGATGCCCCACTCCCGTGGTTTTTTGGTTCGCTTTTTATCGTGGCGGGCGCAAATTTGCTTGGTTGGGATATACGCGGGCCCAGAGGCGTTCGACATACCGGCCAAATTTTTATAGGGACGACAATCGGTCTTTATTTTACACCAGTAGTGGCTGGAATTGTTGCCGCACATCTCCCGTGGATGATCCTCGTGGCCCTTATATCGATAGGTTTGGGTGGTGTCGGTGCGGCCGTACTAAGGAAAATAGCACCGGTTGACCCAGCGACCGCCTTCTTCGGTAACGTCCCAGGTGGTATGGCCGAGATGCTCGCATTAGGGGACAGGTTTCGTGCAGCGCCCGTACCACTCACGATCTGCCAACTAACTCGGGTTACAATCGTCATTTTATCAATACCTCCCGCATTAACTTTTTTCGGTGTCCAAGGTGAGGAGGTATTCGTTCAATACGCCACTGTGGTCGACGTATGGGGCTTAGTGATACTGCTCGCATGCTGTTTCATAACCTCTCTTTTAATGTATTGGATTGGCATCCCCAATTGCTGGATGCTCGGCGCCGCCATTTTTGCGAGCCTTATCACGGTCTTTGAACTCAAACTCTCGGCGATGCCGCGCGAACTCCTAAGCGTTGCACAAATTTTTATTGGGATAGCGCTCGGCGAACGTTTTGAGCGAAGCGCTTTAATATCGGCCCCTAGAGTTATCCTTGGGTCCGCCATAACTACGGTAGGAATGATGGTTATCGCTGTTATTTTAGCGTTGATCATTGCCTGGGATACCAATATTGCGGCAACCGCAATGATCGCCGCGACCGCTCCAGGCGGCCTCGCAGAAATGAGCCTCACGGCAGCGGTACTTAACCTTGGAGTTCCTTTAGTAACTGCCTATCACATCGTTCGCATAATAATGATAACTATTCTAACGCTTCCGGCGTACCGTCTAACAATGCGGCTGTTTTTCAAAAATACAGGCCAAACACATGATGGATGAAAAACTACAGTCTTTTCTTCTACGTAGTGGGCTCATCCAAGACGCGGACACGCCAGTTGTCGAAACCCTACCTGGGGGAGTGTCATCCGATATTTGGGTTGTTCGTACATCTCAAAGAGCTTTCTGCGTTAAAAGGGCCCTTCCCACACTTAAGACACAGAAGGCCTGGCATGCGCCGATCGAACGCAATGCGAACGAAGTGAAATGGATCCGGACTGCCATGACCGTAGTTCCGAAGTCGGTTCCAAAAATACTCGCGGAAGACAGTAAATTCGGAATATTTGCGATGGAATATTTGGATCCAAACACCTACCCCATATGGAAGGCCCAATTACTAGAGGGGGTTATAGAACCCCAAACGGCGGGCGCTGTGGGAACACTACTGGGCCAAATACACGCAAATACAGCACATAACGCCGACATAGCGAAATCTTTCGCAAACGACGACATTTTTCATGCCCTTCGGATCGAACCCTATTTGTTGAGGACCGCCAAAGAATGGCCGGAAATCGCCCATAAATTAGAAGAAATGGCGATCAATACCGCGCGCACAAAGTTTACCCTCGTGCACGGCGATATCAGCCCAAAGAACATACTGATCGGACCAGCGGGCCCGGTTTTGTTAGACGCCGAATGTGCGTGGTACGGTGACCCTGCCTTTGACCTCGCGTTTTGCCTTAACCATCTCGTGTTAAAGTCCGTTTTAAGACCCGTATATTTAAATCTTTACATGGAAAGTTTCGTTAATCTTGCCGCCAAATATCTGCCGCATGTTGGGTGGGAAGACCCAGAAGAATTAGAACGCAGAACAGCGAAACTCCTGCCCGCCTTAATGCTTGCTCGCATCGACGGTGCCTCCCCGGTAGAATACCTCACGGATAAAAAGGAAAAAGAATTCGTCCGCGAATTGGCACGGCGGGGGATTCTAAAACCCCACACAAAACTCACGGATATTGCCCAAATGGTACAGGACGAAAATACAGTATGAGGGGCACTACGATCCTCAGTGTTTCCGGCCAACGGGTGTGGGATTCTCGTGGGAGGCCTACAATAGAGGCACAGGTCGAGCTTTCAAATCAATCTGTGGGTCGCGCGATGGCGCCTGCGGGGGCCTCAACGGGCAGGCGCGAGGCCGTTGATTTGAGAGACAAAGGACACACTCTTGGCGGTTTTGGCGTCGACAAGGCTTTGCAAAACGTTAATCAGGATATTGCGGGACGCCTTAAAGGATTGGACGCGTCGGATCAGGAGCTCATAGACCGCGCACTAATTGAACTTGACGGAACAAATACAAAATCAAACCTCGGCGGCAATGCAACGATCGCGGTTTCCATGGCCAACCTTCAAGCGGTCGCACATTCCTCTAAACAACCCCTCTGGAAACACCTTTCCGAAGGCGGGGATGTCAGAATTCCAATGCCCGAAGTCCAAATATTTGGGGGTGGCGCCCATGCATTTGGACGAGTGGATATTCAAGATTTTATGGTAGTCCCCGTGAGCGCTGAAACCTTTGACCACGCCCTGGAGATGATTGCCGAGGTTTATATTTCCGCCGGAGAATTGATGAACGAGGCAGGGAAGCTCGCGGGCGTTGCAGATGAGGGAGGTTGGTGGCCGAACTTCCACTCCAATGTGGAAGCACTCGATACCTTGGTGCATTCGATTGAACGCGCAAACTTCAAACCTGGCGACGACGTAGCAATTTCAATTGATGTCGCCGCCTCACAGTTTGGAGAAAATGGAAAATATTTCCTAGGGCTCGATAATGAGGAATTGGACACCGCCGGCATGATCGACCTACTGGGCGGTTGGATTGACCGCTACCCGATTATTTCCATA
>CAZOHS010000163.1:0-404 GCA_964579285.1 uncultured Rhodospirillaceae bacterium
TCTGTTTGCAAAGATGCAATAAACGGTCCGATTTCCATCATGGGCGTGAGGTAACTGTTGACACTGTATGATAAACCGCGTTTTTCGCGAATTTCATCGAATAAAATCGAGACAAGACCGCCCCCGCCTAGGATGTGGTTTCCTACCAATAAAGGAAAATAATCTGGGTGACCACGTTTGATACCTGGCTGACCAAATTTTATATGGCTTTGAATTGAGGGGAACTCAACGTACTTGATCGAGGCCTCTGGCAACATCTCGACCGCCGGAAGTGGCGTCGCTGATTCGCCGCCATTAATACCTTTACTCAGCCTGCTCGCGATGTCCGTCGCTCGCCCGAGAGTGACGGAACCCACAATCGCTATCGTAGCGTTTTTAGCAACATAATAGTGTTTATAAAAACT
>CAZOHS010000163.1:414-2243 GCA_964579285.1 uncultured Rhodospirillaceae bacterium
ACGATTAAGTATTGACACTATTTTTTGTGCTATATCATCATGAGTAAATTCTTTAACCGATTCCTTGGTACCTAACATCGAAGTCCCATACGGATGAGTGTCGTATATCGCTTTGTAGAACGTTTTACTTGCGATTGCGGACGGCGATTGTTGTTCCCGCTTAATACCAATCAGAGTGTTAGCTTTGCGCCGCTGTATGGCATCGGCGTCGAAGCGCGGCTCACTCAACACTGACTCCATTAACGCAAGCGCCGGAGTCGAATACTTTTCTTCCACTAGCGTCCGCAGAGATATCCAGGCCATATCACGCCTTGCGCCTGTCGAAAACAGAGCGCCGGTGTCCGCCACACGCTCGTTAAACGCGTTCGCGTCTAAACCGCCTGCGCCTTCATCTAATAGGCTGTTTACTAACTGCGCTAACCCAGACTTCGTGCCATCGCGCGAGCTTCCCGCATCAAAAACAAAACGCACATCCAAAATGGGAATTTCAGGAGCCTCGACAAAATACACTCGAGCACCATTGTCAGTTAGCCAGTGGTGAATTTCTGGCGTAGCTTGGACAGCACAGCTCAGGTAGAAAGGCGCTGACAAGAATATTCTCAACAGAAAGCTTTTCATTTTCCTACTTCGCCATGCCTGGCAAAAGCTTTGCAACGGTCAAAGCTTCCGGCACTAGGTACTTAATAGCCACGGCCTGGATTTGATTTGGTGTAATGGCGGAGAGCTTCTCAACGTAGTCATCGTTTAAACGCCAATCTAAGCCTACCGACACTAGAGTCCCGATAATCAGCCCTTGGTAAAACATTGAGTCTCTCTGATAAACTCGTTCCGCAACGACTTGGGTCTTTATACGCTCAAGTTCTGCCGAGGTCGGAGGTTCTCTTTGCAATCTCTCGATCTGTTCGATGATCGCGGCTTCGAGCTCTTCTAAGCTGTGCTCTGCACTAGGCGCCGCACTGAAACTAAACAGCGACGGCAACCTCGATACGGAAGAGTAGTTAGCATTAACGGTCGCGGCAATTTTTGTTTCACGGACAAGCTCGCGCGGCAGGCGAGCGCTAGGTCCGCCGCTGAGGGTTCCGGAGAGCGCATCAAGCGCGTAGATTTCCCACTCGTCGACTTCACTGTTTTTTGCAAGAGCGCTGTTCAGCGTAGGCACTTTGTAGGCCATGTAGAGCTGTGGAACCCGTGTTTTGTCGCTCGTTACATTAACCGTTTTGGTGCCGTATTGTTCGACCTCCGGCCGGCTTTTTGGCGGTCGTGGTGATTGCGGTGAGAGCGGCCCAAAATGTTTTTTAGCTAGTGCAAATACTCTATCTGGAATAACATCACCGACCACGACCACGGTCGCGTTGTCCGGCGCGTACCAACGCCTATACCAAGTTCGTAGATCATCTACTTGCATGCTCTGAAGATCAGCGGCCCAACCGATTACTGGCTGCCGATAGGGGCTCGTTTGAAAAGCGACTGACCGCGCGGTTTCACCCAGTAGCGCCAGAGGATTATCGTCAGTGCGTAGTCGCCGCTCCTCGAGCACGACTCTAATTTCGTTTTTAAACTCAACGTCGGATAGCAATAAGTTTAGCATCCGATCAGCCTCTAACTCGAAGCTTAACTCTAAATTATCAGCCGACCACGTTTGGAAATAAGCAGTGTAATCGGAACTCGTAAATGCATTTTCTTCTCCGCCGTGTTCTGCAACAATTTCCGAAAACTTTCCTGGCGGGATTGTTTCTGTGCCCTTAAACATCATATGTTCTATTAAATGTGATTTATTGAAGCGTGGCCTTCCTAAAATCAAAATTTCCACCAGGATAAGTAAGACCAAT
>CAZOHS010000163.1:2253-5671 GCA_964579285.1 uncultured Rhodospirillaceae bacterium
CGTGGGAGACCCCCGTAATGCCGTCGTATTCAAAGCTCGATCCTACGCGGTACCATACTTGGACCACAGCCACGGGTGCGCGGTGGTCTTCTTGAACAACTAGTTTGAGTCCATTGGATAGAAAATACTCATGGGTGCGGTCGGCTGCCTGCACCAAAGTGAATGAAAACAGAATGCATATAGCAAACAAGCCGGCGATTTGGCGCAAGGTTAATCTCCAAAGTAGCAAAAATAGGCCCACAGAAAAACGACGGCCGAAACAGCATGACCCTACCGATGGCACGATTCAACGGGGGTGGTAGGATATCCGATAACAACACTGCAAAACACCATTACTCTTCTGGCTCTGGCCGCGGAAATTTTATTGTTAATGTTCAATCGTCTTACGAAAGGTATAGCCCGGACCCGAAACAACCTTTTAGAAGGGTTAAAGTCCGTCCTTCGTCACAATACCACTATCGATGCCGCTACCATCGATACGCTGGAGTCATCGTTGCTCATCGCCGATTGCGGGATCGAAGCTACGAAACAAATTGTTGATGGAGTTAAATCGCGCGACGCTTCAGCTCCAGATGATCTAATAAAATCGGTAGTCTGCGAGATGACCGACTTTCTGAAACCATGCGAAAGCCCTTTAATAACTCTAACTGAAACTTCGCAGCCATTTGTCATCTTGATAGTTGGCGTAAATGGTGCTGGCAAGACGACAACTATTGCGAAAATTGGCCGTCGTTTAAAAGAGGCCGGATTGAACGTTATGTTTGCTGCCGGCGACACCTTTCGGGCAGCTGCAGTCGACCAACTCACTGAATGGGGAGAACGCCTAGACATCCCTGTCATTACCCAAGCCCCCGGCGCCGACCCAGCCTCCGTAATCTTCGATGCCTGTTCTGCTGCTTCCGCTCGTGGGGTGGACGTGCTCATAGCAGATACCGCTGGTCGATTACATACTCAAACAAACCTAATGGCCGAGTTGGAGAAAGTTAAACGCGTCATAAAGAAATTCGATGTCACCGCGCCTCACGAAACGATGTTGATCGTAGATGCAACCATGGGTCAGAATGCCCTCACCCAGGCGAGGTTGTTTAATGAACGAATTAAATTGGATTCGATTACGTTAACCAAACTAGACGGCACAGCTAAAGGCGGAATTTTATTTGCTTTAGCCACTAACCTTGGCCTACCAATCCGTTTTATTGGGATCGGCGAGGCTTACGATGATCTGCAGACCTTCGTTGCACGTGAGTTCGCGGAAGCTGTTTTAGCCGATACGCCAATTACTACAAAAACAACCTCTCGTTGATCCCGTTTGACCCCTTACATACAACTAACGAGTCTGGAGAGGACGCAGTAAAAAACGTTCCATTGGCCATCTAAGCAGAGGTTTTTTACCCTGGCATTTGGGCGCCGTCAAAAGCCCCTCATTCTACCTCATCGCTCAGATAGCTACGGTTTTCGACATGATACTCGGTGTTCGCATTTTGTTTATCGCAGAAAATACGATCTAGGTCGGAATCCATGGCCGTCGCGGCGAAATTACGAAGCTCTGAGGAGCAACGGACACTTTTGCAAAAAGCCTTTTCTCTAAAACGGGCGGCCCAGAGCTTATTCGGTGGAAAAGCCGCGGTTGGGACCATAGCAGGCGACGCCTTATTATTTCGTGGCCCCTCGGAGCCGCTGGCCACCCGCGGTGATACTCCAACGCAACCAATTGATACCTAAGGTGTGTTCGTCTGCACGGCTCCGATCTAAGGTTCCACTTTAGCCCTAGTTGATATGTATTGAAGGATAGGAATCTTTAGTTTGTTAGCACTCTAGCTTTAGGAGTGCTAAAATGTGCGCGGACTGGATAGTATTAGGAAAAAAGGACATGAGTACTGCATTGGACGTTCAGATGCCACTCCCCACCGGCTCACTTGAGGCTTATATAACAGCCGTGAATTCCGTGCCGATATTAAGCTTGGAAAAGGAGAAGGCTCTGGCAACGTCATTCCGTGAAACCGGAGACATTGATGCTGCGCGTCAATTGGTGCTATCCCACTTAAGGTTTGTCGTCCGCGTTGCTCGAGGATATTCCGGTTACGGACTTCAGTTAGGTGACTTGATACAAGAAGGGAACATTGGGCTTATGAAGGCCGTGAAGCGATTCGATCCGACCATTGGGGTGCGTTTGGTCTCATTTGCCGTACATTGGGTACGAGCAGAAATGCATGAATACATCTTACGCAACTGGCGCATTGTCAAGGTCGCTACAACCAAATCACAACGGAAGTTGTTTTTTAACCTTCGCAGCTCAAAGAAGCGGCTTGGGTGGCTGAATAACGAAGAGGTTATTGCCGTCGCGAAGGATCTTAAGGTCGCCCCGAAAGAGGTGTTGCTGATGGAAGAACGACTCAGCGCACACGACACTGCATTCGACTCGAACCCCGCAGATGACGATGACCAGGCCCCGCCAGCCGCATATTATTCGGATATGCGATTTGAACCGTCACAGCAGCTAGAATCACTTGAAACGGATCAGACAAATAAGGAACAACTTTTAACGGCGCTCAAAGAACTTGATGACCGTAGTCGAGATATTGTGACTCAGCGTTGGTTGTGTGCCCCAAAGAAAACACTCAAAGAACTGGCCAAAAAGTATCAAATTTCCGCCGAACGGATTCGGCAAATCGAGAAGAATGCTTTCGTCTCGATACGCAATGGGATGTCTAGCACATTGCAATTGGCTAACGAACCGTAAAACTAATCCAGTTGATTCGCGGCGCGCCTAAGCATAGAAGCTAAATAGATTAGGAGAAAAAGCGCGAAATAATATTCTTGCGGCTCACTAAAGCGCAACTCTAACGGCAACTGTTCGATCCCGAAAAGAGATTTTAAGCGTTCTGGCAATCGAATCAGGATAGCGAGGGCTGCGCTGGGTAACACCTCGATTGTCGGCCAGAACCAGTAACTATCGCGTCCTGGTAGTGTCGTCGGACGCCGCAACAGCGGCCACACCACGCCACCAATAAGGACCCAAAATTCAAGCAGCATTCTTGGTTTTTGATCGAACCAGCTACTAATGTTGTGAAGGTTGGTTTCTTCTTGATCGTTTACCTCTTCAAGATATGCAGGGGTGCTCCATCCGAACAGGTGTTGTCCCCAAGAAAGCTCCTCTCCAGCGAAATAGACACAACCAAGGGATACCAATAAAACCCATATGCGGATTCGCCGTGTTGGCAGCAGCGCCGCGCGTCGGAGCAAGACGAAGCCGACTATTGCACCCGCAATCGACACCACAGGGGTCGCTAACTCTATTAACCCAAGCTCCCCATCTATCCACACATTATAAAAAGTTGGGGCCAAAATTTTGAGCGGCACAATAATTAAGAGTAGTAATGGCGGGAACCACAACCAAAGCCATTTCGGCAGTCCTTGG
>CAZOHS010000164.1:0-5648 GCA_964579285.1 uncultured Rhodospirillaceae bacterium
ATTAAATGAATCATATTGACCCAATTTTCCGGTAGGTCAGTATTTGCAACATGTTTATCGGTGACGGCGAACGGTGACAGAGCCGTCTTAATTTTCATACACGTTGGACAATCCTGAGCACTTCGGGTTTCCTTCATCACCTTGACGCGCTCATCGCCTGTGAGCCAGCTTCCCGGATTTGAAAGATGGTTCCACGCGCGATTATGTTCTTCGACTATGTCGGTTCTCACCGTATACGCCGAGTCTTTATAATTAATATTTTCCATTTTGATCTTCCAACTTGCCAGTCTTGAGAGTATTTGCCACTTCGTCTGCGGTCAATTCGATTGCTGGATTTTTAAACCCGGAATAATCTCCTCGTGTTTTTATTTGTACATTGTTCAATCTCAGTCGACGAGAATTCCGCATTTTGCATGGTCGCGAGTGGATAAGTATCGCCCGGTGGAAACGGTAAGTCCGTTCCAAGTAACACACGCTCAATTCCCACCAGTTCACTGAGGTAATGAAGCGCTCCAGAGTGATGCAAAATTGTATCGTAATAAAATCGCTTAAGATACTGAGAGGGCAATAACCTGGCGACGTTTCCCGTTTTTTTTGGGTCGGCCGCCTTATGCATGCGGTCAAAGCGCCCTATCAAAAAGGGGATCGATCCCCCGCCGTGTGAAAGAATCAAATTTAGGTTTGGAAAGCGGTCCATTACACCAGAAAAAATCAGTGAACCCACACTCAAGGTTGTATCGTTGGTGTAAGCGACGATTTGATTTAACGAAAAACGCTCCGATCGACTTGGCGCCACTGGTTGTGCCGGGTGTATGAATACCGGGACATCAAGAGCCGCGCAGGTCGACCAATATTCATCGAGTTCACACTCACCCAAATTCTTTCCATTGATGTGTGCCGCGACGATAGCCCCAACGGCGCCAGCGTTTATACCGCGTTCTAATTCTCGTGCCGCGGATCCCGCGTCTTGTAACGCCCCTGATGCTAACCATGAAAAGCGATCGGGATGCTTATTGCAGAGGCCTGATAATGAATCGTTTAGCAATGCATGCCACAGGGCACCCTTATCGGCTGGTAAGTCGTATCCAAATATATCGGTCCAAATGCTTAGAACTTCACGATCGACAATTTGTTGATACATTTCCGAAAGTCTGAGGTCCGTTTTCGTCAGGGTATTGAAAAACGGTCGGATTTGTACCCCGCTCTCAAAAAGACAACAGTGGCACCCAGGTTCGTTTTCGACGAGATTAATACCAAAATCGCGGCCTCGAACCGCAAGAGTGTCTATTACCTCCGGCCGCACGAAATGGGCATGAACGTCTATGACGGTCATCACTAATTTCCTGTTTTACGAAGGGACGCGCGCAAACGATCCGGCGTTAACGGGAGCTCCGTAATAGCGATGTTATATGGTTTAAGTGCGAGTGCCACAGCGTTCCCGACAGCCGCAGCAACGGCCACAATTCCACCCTCTCCAGCCCCTTTAAAACCCATAGGGTTAAGCTTAGAAGGAGATTCTTCTAAAGTAATAGCGGTGATTTCTGGCAGTTTTGAGCTGGTGGGTAGCAAGTAGTCTGCAATACTGCCAGTGAGTAACTGACCGTTTTCGTCATAGATCATATGGTCAAGTAACGTGCCACCGAGTCCCTGCACGACTCCGCCGACAGCTTGTCCTTGTACAAGCGCAGGATTTAACGCACGCCCAATTTCCTCAGTCAGAAAGTATTTTTTTATAACGACGACCCCCGTCTCTAGGTCTATGGCGGCCAAAGCCGCATGGGCGCCATATGAATATGATAGTTTTTTTTCATTATCGAACGTACCCGTAGCGGAGAGTGTTTCGTGCCTTGTTGCGGCGAAGGCTGCTAGTTCCTCGAGAGATAAAACGTCGGTCGTGTTCTGAACAGAACCATTAATGTATATTAAATCGTTAGTCGGGCAGTTCCAGCGAAGTGCGGCCAACTCAATCGCGCGTTGTTTCAAAGTTTCGGAAGCAATCCGGGTCGCGTTGCCAGCCATTACGGTGTTGCGGCTGTGAAAGGTGCCGCCGCCCGAGGGCAATAAAGTCGTGCTGCCGTGCCGCACAATGATGCGTTTGATATAAATCTCTACATAATCGCCACATATTTGTGCGAGGCCACTTGCGGTACACTGTCCGACAGAAGACGCCCCGGTCTTTACTTCAATGCTTCCGTTTGGTGCTACTGACACTACAGCGGATTCCGGCGGGCCAGCAGCGCTACTTTCGATGAAGCAGGCGATGCCGAGGCCATAAGCGTGTCCGTCGATAATCTCTCCTTGGCGATTTTTCCATTTATCATAATCGGCCTCTTCTAAAAGCCGTTTTAACGCGCCAGGGTGATCACCTTCATCAAAGGTCGCATCGGGATCCCCGGGGACCAGTTCACCAATGCGATAGGGTAATTCGCTCGGTGTCATTAAGTTTTCAATTCTCACTGCCGCAGGGTCAAGATCGAGGTCCGCCGCCATAACGTCGATCATTCGTTCACGACAAAAATTAGCTTCAAATCTTCCGGGCCCCCTATATGTGCCTACGGGTGTTTTATTCGTGATAAGAAACTGTACGTCACACGAGAATGCTTCTATACGGTAGGGCCCGGGCAAAAACTGTGCAGCTTTTGACGGGACCACGCCGCCATTTGTCCGAACGTATGCACCCATATCGCCCAGCACCGTACCTCGCATACCAAGAAGCTTGCCCATTTTATTAGCCGCTATCTCTATTTCGACGATAATATCCCGTGAATGATTCATCGCGGAGAGATTCTCGCGACGGTCCTCTATCCATTTAACGGGACGGCCCACTCTGCGGCTAGCCATCGGAACAAGGTATTCTTCCGGATAAAGCTCACCTCTCGCTCCAAAACCACCACCCACGTCGGTCTCAATTAGCTCCACCTCTTCTTCTTTAAGCCTGAATGCATCAGAAAGGTGTCGTCTATTAAAAAAGTTAACCTTTGTCGCGCCATGAAGCCGCAGCAGAGGTTTGACAGGATCAAATTCGGCAATAAGACCCCGAGTTTCCAAAGGCACGGCGCCGTGTCTATTGGTAACGAACCGTTCTTTCCGTGTGTAGCCGGCGTTGGCGAAGGCGTAATCGCTGTTGCCCCTGCTCACAGTATAGTGTGTAGCTATATTTTCTCCCGTTTCTTCATGGATAAGGTTTTTGCCGCTGATAGCGTGGTCGACCGTTGTAATGGCCGGCAAGGCGGTAAACTCGACGGAAAGAAGATCAAGTGCATCCTCTGCGATGTATCTGTTCTCTGCCACAACCACGGCGATTGGCTCGCCGACATACCGTACTTTGTTCACCGCTATTGGTTTCTGAAGGTACCGCTCAAATCCTGGAAAGGGCGCTAATCGCAGGGGTATAGAAGGCAAAGCATCGAGATGGTCCGCGCAGAAGACATCTAAGACGCCTTTGACTTCCAGGGCTTGCGAGATGTCAATGTTATTGATGTAGGCGTGTGCGTGTGGGCTTCGGAAGATTGCCATCGCGGCCATACCGGGAAGCTTCAGATCGTCAATATATTTTCCCTTGCCACTCAATAGTCTTTCATCTTCTATTCGCGTTATTGCCTCACCAATGTAGGAATGTTTCATTTGTCGCCCTTTTCGGCGAGCCGTGTGGCCGCATCTAATATTGCGTCAACGATCGAAATATAACCGGTGCATCGGCAGATATTGCCAGAAATAGCGCTTTCAACCTCAGAGCGGCTTGGGCTAGGATTTTCTTTTAGAAACGCTTCCGCTGTCGTCAACATGCCCGGTGTGCAGAAACCGCACTGAAGAGCATAATTGTCCCGAAATGCTTCTTGCAGGGGAGACAGTATTCCGTTTTCAGCTAATCCTTCAACGGTGGTTACCTTAGATCCGTTTGCCTGCACTGCAAACATGAGCCACGAGCGGATAGATTTACCGTCCACAATAACTGTACAAGCGCCGCATACACCGTGTTCGCACCCTAAATGGGTGCCGGTTAGATCATGTTTTTCTCGTAGACAGTCGGCAAGTGTCATTCGTGCTTCAGCGGTGAATTCACGGAGCGTGTCATTGACGGTTAAATAGATTATATGGACCGTTTCCATCATCCACGCTTCCAGGCTTCAATCAAAGTACGTCTGACGAGTACTTCGGAAACCTCCCTGCGATATTCGGCAGACGCGTGGATATCATGGGTTGGGGTTATTCCGCTATTTGCAGCCTTGGATGCTCGTTCGAACGTCTCACTGTTGGGCAACTGGTCCGATAGCTGTGCTTCCGCATCTTTTAAACGCACCGGTCTGTCGCTAACACCAATTGCGACAACTCTGGCATCCGATATGCGGCCACTTTTATCCACGTCAAACCAAGATGCAACGCCCACAAGTGCAAAATCTCCCTCTCGACGGGCAACTTCAAGGAAGGCCCAGAACCGTTCTACTGGCCAAGCGGGGATGACCACTTTGATCAGAAGTTCTTTCTGAGCAATGTCGGTAACAAACACTCCTTGGAAAAAATCTTTGGCCGCAACGCTTCGGCTCCCGGTTGGGCTCTGAAGATAAATTTCGGCGTCACACGCAAGAATAATACCGGGTAATTCGGCCGCTGGGTCAGCATGGGCGAGGCTGCCTCCAATGGTGCCTCGATTCCGAATTTGGACATGGGCTATGTGTTTGGTTGCTTCTGCGAGTAGTGGGTTTGCGGTGCCAATACTATTGTCAGTCTCTAATGTTCTCGTCCGCGTCATGGCTCCGATATGAATGTTACCGGTATCATCAATTAAAATCTTTTGGAGTTCCCGAATGCCATTAAGGTCGACGAGTACCTCGGGGGTCGCAACGCGAAAATTCATCATCGGCACGAGGCTCTGCCCGCCCGCTAGAAATCGGAAATCTTCGCCATGATCGAACGCACATTCTAGGGTTTCTTCGATGGTCGAGGGATATAAGTATTTAAATTTGGCTGGTTTCATAAGATGGCGCTACCGAGCGGTTTGTTCATTGCGCAAGTCGTTCTCTAGTTTGATAGAAATATCGAGGAGCCACTCGTCGGATCCGCGTTTTCCGGTCAACTGGAAACTGGTTTTAGGTGCTAACGTGGACCGCGGGTTTGGCAATGACACCACTGGATTGCCAGTAATGTTTGCGAGGCACGTTAGAAATGTCATAGCGACGACAACGGGGACTTCTTCACCTGCGAGCACTATACGTCGCGCGTCTTTACCGGGCGGTGATACGGGAAGCGTCGGTGAAATTAAAAGATCGAATTCGCTTAATGTTGCATCCAGCTTTGCGGTTACTGCGCGCGCCCATTCCCAAGCGGCTTCTAACATATCTGGTGTTAAGTTTTCACTGTGCCGAAGGGCGCTGTTCGCCGCTTTGCCAAGCTGGTTTTTTTCATTTTCTGTCAAATCAGAATATATCGATGCTGCCTCCGAAAGAACAATAACGCCGTGGGCCTCGGCAATATTCTCGCGACCTGGAATGCTAATTCTTTCTACCGTATGTCCACAACTTCCGAGCGTGGAATGAATTTCATCAAGCTCTAAAGCGATACCTTTATCAAAGAATTCTGCCGTGTTGGTTTCAACCGCAATGCGCAGCCGGCGTTCCGGCTGGACAAAACCTTCCTTCATAGAGGGTTTA
>CAZOHS010000165.1:0-5636 GCA_964579285.1 uncultured Rhodospirillaceae bacterium
GCGACAATAAAGGCGACGTAATCCCCCACATATTTTACCTGATCTTCGACGAGCGCGGGGTAGGGTGGGTGATACATTGGCGAACCATCGGGTTTCGTCTTATGAGCGTCTTCGCACGGGAGGCTTCCGTATTGTTCTGATGACCAATCCGCGCCCGTGAGTATCCGGAGAACACCGGGTGCACTTACCGCATCGCGCGTATCGATGGTGCGAATTATGGCTTTTGCGTGAGGTGACCGCAAAACATATCCCCAAACTTGATGTCGGAGGTTAACGTCATCCAGAAATTCTCCATGGCCTACCAGTAACCTGGGGTCTTCCGACCGTGTTACTGATTGTCCGACAGCGAATTCACCCATTTATTCTCTACTTTCAATAACAACATCTTCCCAATCGATAAAACATTTAGAAATTCAAATCGAGAGACGGCCCTCTGGAAACACTTCCTCTGTTTGGTTGGCGCATCTTTATATTCAATGTAACGTTGTTTCGCCTGTGGGCTTTCTTTAGCTATACTTACATCAGAACCATGACAGAATTGCATCAAAAAGATATGGCAGTCACAACCAACACGGGTTGTACGTTACAATATGACGACCTCAGGGATTGGTTGGCGATAGTCGACGCTAACAAAGACCTAAAGGTCGTAAATAATGCAAATTGGCATACAGATATCGGTCAGGTAGTTGAAGTAATGTGCCATGACGAGGGCACTCCTTCGGTATTATTTGACGAAGTTGAAGGCTGTCCAAAGGGTTTTAGAATTCTGATTAACTGGTTTACCGGCACTCGCAAGAATTTGACCCTGGGGTTCCCGGAAGCGTTCAATAAGCTTGACTTATCCCGCGCTTATAACGCGCACACAAAAAATCTCAAACCGATACCCCATGAAATTGTCGCGGACGGACCCGTATTCGATAATATTTTAGAAGGTTCCCATATTGATGTAACCAAATTTCCCGCTCCACTTTGGAACCCTGACGATGGCGGGAGATACATCGGGACCGGTTGTTTTGTAATAACGCGTGACCCGGAGACCGGTTGGATCAATTGCGGAACATATCGTGTGATGGTTCACGATCAGAAAAGAGTGGCTCTCTATATTTCCCCTGGAAAACATGGTCGAATTCATAGAGATAAGTATATGGCAAAAGGCATTCCCATGCCTGTTTGTATCGTAGTCGGCAGTGACCCTTTGTCGTTTTTGACATCGTCGACTGAGGCACCGGAGGGGTTGTGTGAGTTAGACATGATGGGTGCATATCGTGGTCGACCGATTAAGTGCGTTAACGGCAAACATACCGACTTACCCTTTCCCGCTAATTCGGAAATTGTCATAGAGGGGTTTATTCATCCTGGAAATTTCGCGCCAGAGGGGCCGTTTGGTGAGTGGTTAGGTTATCAAGGTGGCACGATGGAAGCGGAGCCATGGGTGGATATCGACGCGGTGTATCACCGCAATGAGCCTATAATTCTTGGTGCAGCGCACATAAGGCTACCGTATGAATACGCTCGGTATAGAGCCATAAGTCGTTCTGCCGTCCTAAAAGAGAATATATCGCGGGCTGGTGTGCCTGACGTGACAGAGGTGTGGGCCCACGAAGTAGGTGGCTCGCGTCTGTTTTTGGCGGTGGCCATTAAACAGCGTTATCCCGGTCACGCCGTTCAAGCGGGCCATATAGCCGCAATGTGTCACGCGGGTGCCTACCTTGGGAGGTTTGTAATTGTTGTTGATGAGGACATCGATGTATCAAATCTAGAGGAGGTGATTTGGGCTGCATGCACGCGATGCGATCCCGCAACGAATATTGAATTTATAAAAAATGCGTGGTCTTCGGCTCTCGATCCTGTCATCTCTCCTAGCGATCGTGAAAAGGGCAAACTCTATAACAGCCGGGCTATCATAAACGCTTGTCGTCCCTTTCATTGGAAGGAAAACTTTCAAAAGGTAAATGCGCCGTCCCCGGCGGCTCGCCGCGAAGCCTGGGATAAATGGGGTTTTCTCCGAGATTAGAATGAGGTTTTCAGGGACGGAAAGTCAATTGTTGTTTGGCTACGTGTCGGCTACTTCTTTTTACCCAATTTTTGTTTTTTCATTTCGCGATCTATTCCCGCTTGCCGTCTTTCTACTAACAGGGGTTTTTTCTCCATAGCCCAATCATAGGCTTCCTGTTGCCGATTTGGTCGGTTATTAAATCGTGGCATAACGTATCTGGCGATTAATTCATAACTTCGCAGTGTTTGGGAAAAATCAGCCCAGTTATGGGCCATTTCAAGGAATACACCAAACCCTCCCGATTGTGTTTCTAGCCGCTCCAATTGAGTGAAAAGATCATCTGGCGTACCGATTACGGCGACCCCAGCTTCTAGTAGGGCATCAATATCGGCTTCGGCTGCCCCCTCGCCACTAGCGGCAAGAGGAAGGTGTCCCACATATTTAAAGTAGTGCAGCCACTTCTGAAGGCCGAATTTTACGTTTTGTCTCGCTTGCTTTCTACTTTCCGCAATGTGCACAGGCCCAACTAAACGCCATTTTTCTCGATCCGGTGTATGGCCGTGCGATGTGGCTTCTTTCGAATAGGTTTCCCATGTGGCAGGCAGTGCTTCAAACGCTGCAGTCGTCGTAGCCGCCGTTGATAATAAGCCCATACCATATTTGCCTCCTGTAACTGGGCCAGATGGCGAAACGACCGACGGAATAGCAAGCTCGACATGGGGTCGAGTATAGGGATTCAGGTGCAGGCGAGCCTCTCGCAGTTCGAACCAGTCAGTCTTTCGTGAAACGGTTTCCCCTGAAAGTAGCGGAATAATAACTTCCAAAGACTGCCTCATCTTGTCCCTTATTAGTGATACGTCGATCCCAAGCATTTCTGCGTCATACGGTAATGCTCCGGCGCCCACTCCGAACATTACGCGCCCTTTGGTTTGGTGATCTAACTGATTAATTCTTTCCGCTGTCAAAAAAGGATTATGATAGGGTAGGGTGATAACGCCGGTTCCAAGTTTTATTTGTTGCGTGCGTTCCGCTGCCGCAGCAATAAAAATGTCGGGGGACGCTATAATTTCCATACCGCCGGAGTGATGCTCGCCGACCCATGCTTCATCAAAGCCTAATTGGTCAAGATGAACTAACAAATCCAGGTCGCGCCGAAGGGCCAATGTTGGATTCTCATTAGTTGCGTGAAATGGCGCCAGGAAGGTTCCAAACTTCATTTTTATCTTCACTCCGTTAGACTGTGATAGTCTCAAATAGAGGCTTATAAACATTAATTCGAGTCAAATTTTTAGGGAGGCAGTAATGTCGGTGAAGCCAGTTCTGCCCAGACTATCTATCCAAGAGCGTGATAGGCGCTATAGAGCGGTAAGGGCGTCGATGGCCACACATGGAATTGAGGGCCTTTTAATACCCCAAAATACCGGCGAATGGGATGCGTGCCAGGCAGATGCCCGCTATCTCACCTCTATCGGAGGTGGTGGTACGGCGCTGGCAGTTATATTTCCTCTTAGTGGTTTACCGATTGCGATTGTTCGAGAACCAAGACGGGTAGAGTATTGGGAAAATGCTCAGGACTGGGTAAAGGAAATTCGGTCCACCCGAGGGGGCCAATGGGGGTCTGCTATGGCTGACGCAGTTAAGGAATTAGGACTTGAAAAGTCTCGAATTGGTATTCCCGGTCTTTCTGGCGTGCTCAGGTTTCCCGATGGAACATTAACTCAAGGGGAATACTTGGAACTCCGAAAACAACTACCGTCTGCAGAGTTTGAGAATGCCACAGGTTTCATGCATGAAATACGAATGGTCAAAAGCTCAGAAGAAATCGCGATGATCTCGAGAGCGCAGCAATGTGCCGATGCGATTAGCGAGGCTATTTTCAAACACGCAATGCCCGGCGTGAATGAGCAAGAACTTTATGCGGAAATGGTTTCTGCCCATATTAAGGCGGGGGGTGAAATGCCGGGCATGTTTTTGCTTGGTATTGGAAAGCAGCCAAACCAGACATTTTTAATGCCTTCCAATAGAAAGCTTGAAAAGAATGATATTCTGATCTGCGAATCTGAAATTAAGTACGGTGGTTACATGGCCCAAAGCATAGAGTCGGTCTCATTGGGAACACCGCCCGCTGAATATGATAGGCTCTACGAGTTATCGATTAACTGTTTTAACCATCTACTCGATAGAGCCCACCCTGGAATGAGTTACTCTGAACTAATTTCGATTTGGGTAAATTTCATGGGGGATAACAAAGCTGTAGCAGCGCCAACTATGGGCCATGGTGTGGGGCTGGGGATGGATGGGCCTACCACAAGACCAGGTGGAGATGGACAGGGCCATGTAATTGGCGACGGCCATTGTTTGATACTCAAGCCTTGGGCGACGTCGCTTGATGGTGCGCACGCGATACGAGCGGGTAATACAGTAGTTATGGAAAATGGTCGCTTTCGGCGACCGGGGTCGATTAAAATGGAATTTAAGAAATTATAAACGGGGCAAGTGGAATATAATGTTTTTAGAAAATGCGTGGTACGTGGTAGCGATTTCCGAGGAACTTACAAATACGCCGTTGGCGAGAGTTGTGTTAAACGAGCCATTGGTACTATGGCGATCAGAAGACGGTTTGCCGGTAGCGCTCGAAGATCGTTGTTGCCATCGGCAAGCGCCCCTGTCTGCGGGAAAAGTTCACGGAAATACCATACAATGCGGTTATCATGGATTGGTTTTTGATCCTGATGGTGAGTGTATTGAAGTCCCCAGCCAGGATCGCGTTCCCCCTGACGCTCGTGTGAAAAAGTACCCCTTGTACGAAAAATATGGCTGGGTGTGGGCTTGGATGGGCGATCCGCTCAAAATGGATTTGACGTTGATACCCGATACTTTTTGGCATGAATCTGATCAATGGTTGCCCGTAGCTGACAAGTTTTATGTTCATAGTAATTATCAATACCTTATCGACATCCAACTAGATAATACGCACTCGCGGTTTGTCCATCCGGATACGCTGGGTAATGCGGGCTCTCTCCGGCACAGCCCCAAAGTAGAAAGGGTTGGAGAAACGGTCCATAATACTCGGGAAATGAGAGACAGTGACCCGCCCCCATATATGGTTAACGCGACGGGACATACCGGTAATGCTGACGTTTGGGTTGCTTGGACTTATTACCCGCGGGCTGGTCTTATTACGTTTGACACGGGTATCGCCGAATTAGACGGCGGCATTTTTGAAGGTAAAGACTGTACTTCGTACAAAGTCTTCAACACACATGGAATTACACCGGAAACGGAAAATACTACTCATCATTTCTGGGTTTCATCGCGGAATTTTTCTCTGAATGATGAAGGAGTATCCGGCGTTCTTTCCGGTATTCGAGAGACTTTTCTTGAGGACGTCGAAATGGTGGAAGCTCAGCATAAGATACTTACGGCGTTCCCAGATCGAAGTCGTATTGATGTAAACGCCGACCAACCTACGATCCAGGCGCGTAATTTAATGGAAAAACTGATGCTTGCTGAACAATCTTTATAGTTTGTTTCATTGCTCCATAGCTTTCACACAATGGTGGGCGCGGCTGGGATTGAACCAGCGACCTCTCGCGTGTGAGGCGAGCGCTCTTCCACTGAGCTACGCGCCCTGGAAACC
>CAZOHS010000166.1:0-5600 GCA_964579285.1 uncultured Rhodospirillaceae bacterium
TCACCTTATTTATAATTTTTGTCGCGTTTCATATTAGAAAAAGGGAATACAAACATTCCGACTAGTGCCTATATTGAACTTGAAAACTGGTTCCGCAGGATAGCAACCCTCAATGAGGTGATTGGGTTACTGCATTGGGATATGTCTGTAATGATGCCGAGCGGCGGCGCCGCGGCGCGCACAGAACAATTAACTGTGCTCAAGATCAGTGTTCACGAGATGCTAAATGATCCTAAGGTTGGTGCCTTGCTATCGGAAGCAGGGGAAACCCTGCCTGACGAGCCCTGGAAAGCCGCAAATTTGCGCGAAATGCGTCGAGTTTGGATTCACGCGAACGCGGTTGAGCGAGAGCTTGTAGGGGCGCTGAGCCGCGCTTGTTCGGCGTGCGAATTACAATGGCGTGATGCTCGTTTAAATAGCAACTTTAAATCAGTCTTGCCCTACCTTTCCGAAGTTTTGAATCTCACTCGTCAGTCCGGTGTATCCAAGGCGGAAGTGCTCGGATGTTCGCCGTATGAGGCGCTTCTTGACGAGTATGAACCAGGTGCAAAGACCGAGTTACTGGATAAATATTTTGCAGATCTCTCCGATTTTCTTCCGAGTTTCTTACAAGCTGTACTAGAAAAACAGGACAAACAAAAACCAGGCGTGTTACCCGCGGGTCCGTTCCCCGTTGAGGAACAGCGCGCTTTCGGCGCGGCGCTTATGCAGGTTTTGGGGTTTAATTTTGACCATGGCCGTTTAGACAGCAGTCTTCATCCATTCTGCGGTGGCGTCCCCGACGATATTCGTATCACCACACGGTACACTGATGAAGATTTTACTCAAAGTCTGATGGGGGTTTTGCACGAAACCGGCCACGCACTTTATGAAAGTGGGCTACCCCGCGATTGGCGCTACCAGCCAGTTGGCGCAGCCCGCGGTATGGCATTGCATGAGAGCCAATCTCTTCTCATAGAGATGCAAGCCTGTCGCAGCCGAGAGTTTTTGAGTTTTGCGGCCCCTCTGATGCGAGAGGCCTTTTCAGGGTCGGGATTGGAATGGGAAGTGGAAAATTTGCATCGGTTATATACCAAAGTCGAACCCGGATTCATTCGGGTGGATGCGGATGAAGTAACCTATCCGGCCCATGTAATTCTGCGATACCGGCTCGAGCAGGGATTAATTAAAGGTGATATTTCATTGGAGGACCTGCCTACTGCATGGAACGGGGGTATGACCGAACTATTGGGGATCTGTCCCCCGAATGATAGCCTCGGGTGCTTGCAAGATATTCATTGGTATGATGGAGCGTGGGGCTATTTCCCTACCTATACAATGGGCGCTCTCGCGGCGGCACAATTGTTCGCATCAGCCACCAAAGATCTTCCAAATATCTCCGAAGCTATTTCGGAGGGTAATTTTTCTCCCTTAACAGACTGGATGCGTCGAAACGTTCATTCGTATGCTTCCCTTTTTGAGACGGAAGAATTGATTGAAGCGGCTACCGGCCGCCCACTGGACACCGCTGATTTTAAAGAGCATTTATTGGTTCGCTATGGCTGAGCACCATTTTGATAGTTCCGGTTTGACAAGAATGGTGACCTAACTAAATTCCGCCTCATCGTGAGGATCAAGGTTTGAAATACATATCTACTCGAGGATGCGCGACCCAACTGGCATTTGACGAAGTATTATTGGCCGGCTTAGCCGACGATGGGGGATTATATGTCCCATCACACTGGCCCCAGTTCTCTTTCCAAGAACTAGCCTCTATGGCGGAAGATCCATATGCCGAAGTGGCGTATCGTGTCATCCGGCCGTTTACACACGGGACTATTGAAGATGACATCCTGAAAAGCATAATTATCGAAACGTATGCATCGTTTGACCACGACTTGGTAGCGCCCCTTATTAAAATTGGTCCAAACGATTGGCTTCTTGAGCTTTTTCATGGACCAACCTTTGCCTTCAAAGATTTTGCTTTGCAGGTTATTGGTCGAATGTTTGATCATGTTTTATCTGTTAATGAGAAGCGGGTCACGATAGTTGGCGCAACTTCGGGTGATACAGGTTCAGCTGCAATAGAGGCCTGTCGCGACCGTCCTACATTAGATGTTTTCATTCTTTTTCCTGAGGGGAAAATTTCCGGCGTGCAACAACGTCAAATGACGACAGTCGCAAGCAAAAACGTTCATGCGGTGGCTATTGAGGGCACCTTTGACGATTGCCAAGATCTGGTCAAAGGAATGTTCAACGATAAAGAATTTCGTGACGCTAACAGTCTTTCTGCGGTCAACTCCATCAATTGGGCGCGGGTAATGGTGCAAATAGTATACTACTTTTATGCTGGGTTGCGGTTGGGTGCACCACAGGAAAAAGTGAGTTTTTCCGTTCCGACAGGAAACTTCGGTAACGTTCTCGCGGGATGGGCAGCCTGGAAGTGCGGATTGCCGGTCGAGCGAATAGTAGTTGGCACTAATAGCAATGATATTATGTATAGGTTTTTTAACACCGGTCAGATGAAAATAGAGGGCGTCACGTCAACACTCTCGCCTAGCATGGATATCCAAGTTTCAAGCAACTTTGAACGTTTTCTTTTTCATGTGTTAGGTAACGATGGGGCGAAGGTGGATAATTGGGTAACGCGGTTTCGCGAGACAGGGACAGCGTCAGTGCCTGATTTAAGCCTTTTTACGACACAAGAGAAGTTTTGTGCCGCACGGTTAAATGATAATGACACAAAGCGAGTAATTAAGGACTTTTTCGCCGCAACGGGCGAATTCTTGGACCCACATAGCGCGATCGGCCTGGGTGCGGCGCGTCAGCACCGAGGTGATACCTCAATACCCATGGTGTCCTTGGCTACAGCTCATCCAGCTAAATTTCCAGATGCGGTTGAGGCCTCAACCGGAGTTCGCCCTAATCCACCAGACCGCTTGGCGGGCCTTTTTTTGAAGGAAGAAAAATTTGTGAGGCTCCCCAACAATATAGAAGCGATTAAGACATTTATTCAGCAAACTTTAAAAGGACAATAGCGTGAATTTTTTCCAGACCACGCTACCTAACGGAATCAGAGTGATAACTGACCGAGTGGATACGGTAGAAACTGTGACCCTGGGTGTCTGGGTCAATGTAGGTTCACGTAATGAGGAAGAAAAGGTAAGCGGCATCTCCCATTTTTTGGAACACATGGCTTTTAAGGGTACCGCGCGACGTACAGCGTTAGATATTGCGGTCGAAATTGAGAATGTTGGCGGCCAATTAAATGCATACACATCACGGGACACTACGGTCTATTATGCTACGGTGTTAAAGGAAAACGTTGATCTTGCAGTCGACATTATTGCTGACATCTTAATCCATTCAAAATTAGATGAGGAAGAATTAAACCGTGAACGCGCGGTTATTTTGCAGGAAATCAGCCAGGTTAGAGATACGCCTGACGATATCGTATTCGACCATTTTCAGCAGACAGCTTACCCGGACCAGCCCTTAGGGAGGCCAGTACTGGGAAGTGCTGAAAATGTGCGCAACATGTCGCGTGCGAGCCTTTTGAGTTACGTAAATGCTGAATATGGGGCGGATCGCATGATCCTTTCGGCCGCTGGAAATATTGAACATAATTACTTGGTTGACCTCGCGAACAAAACCCTCACTAACCTCAAACAGCATTCTGGAAAAAAAGTGGGTGCCGGAATTTATAGCGGTGGGGATTTTCGTGAACTCAAGGCACTCGAACAACTTCATCTCGTTATAGGATTTGAAGGCGCAGGGTATTTAGACGCCCACTACTACCCGCTGGGTGTGTTGTCGACAGCATTGGGTGGAGGTACGTCTTCTCGGTTCTTTCAAGAGGTGCGCGAAAAACTCGGCCTGGCATATTCTGTTTATACATTTACATCGCCACATGACGATGGCGGCTTGTTTGGGATTTACGCAGGAACAAGCGAGGACCAATCTGAGAAGCTTGTTGATGTGGTATGCGGCGAATTTCGGCGCGTTGCGGAGGAACCACTGCATAAAGATGAAATTGCACGTGCAAAAACTCAAATCAAGGCGGGGGTTCTTATGTCGCTAGAAAACACCGCCTCTCGCGCGGAGAGAATTTCGAGACAACTTCTGATATATGGCCATGTTATAACTGCAGACGAAATGTCAAAGAAAATTGATCAAGTTACAGAAGAGGAAATCCGCGCCGCTGCCGAAGGGCTTTTAAAATCGACACCAACACTTTCCGCTGTTGGTCCCGTTAAATCTCTTCCAAGCTATGAGAAAATAAAACAGTATCTCGCTATGTAGCGCCTTATGGATATTTTATGCGTGACCAGCATCCCCAGAAAGCATTGATATGTCTATTCCCATTTTGGCCAGTGCGGCTTGCCAGACGGTTTTAGGGTCTCCACCAAATACCAAACTGTTGTCGGCTTCCAGTGATAGCCAACCATTGGCTTGAATTTCCGCATCCAGTTGGCCTGGGCCCCAACCGGCATATCCAAGGGCAAGAAAACTGTTCTGGGGGCCATCTCCCGCAGCGATATCCCGGAGGACATCAGTGGTCGCGGTAAGTGCGAGGTGATCATTTATTACCATTGTCGCATCTTGGACATAGTCACCAGAATGCAGAACAAATCCACGACCCGACTCTACCGGACCCCCAAAATGGACCCGTATGCCCAACCCTTTGAGGTCTGGTTCAAGATCAAGTTGCTTCAAAAGATCAGGAAGATCCACATTTTCAAGTAGCTTGTTAACTACTAAACCCATGGCGCCGTCTTCCGTGTGCGCACACAGACAAATAACGCTGGTAGAAAACCTTTCATCCAGCATCTGGGGCATGGCTACGAGTAATTGTCCAGTAAGGTATCCCTCGTTTTTAGAAGTTTCGCTCATTTCGCACCCGATGTATTGTTGTACAAACGTTTTTAGGTTAGCACCCGTGGGGATGTCTAACACCAAAATCTATAGAACATGTATTATATACAACTCCAGCCTTAGCTATAACCCTACCTTATATTATAAGACACATTGGTGTTTTGGGTGAGTGCAAACATGCCTCTAAAAATAGCGACTAACACTATGTCATCCGCAATTGCCTTGATGGTCGTTATCCTATCCTTGTTGTATTCGAATACGCTTAATGCCCGTTCGTCTGCGTGGTTTGAACATGACCATGGATCAGTTCGATTAATAGCAGCCCGGTCAACTGTTGGGGACGACGATACGATTAACCTTGGACTTCAATTCCGCATGAACCCTGGCTGGAAGATTTACTGGCGCTCGCCTGGTGCTGCGGGCTTTCCACCTGAACTTGATTTGGCGGGGTCATCGAATATTGCTGGCTACAATATGGCATGGCCCGTGCCGGAGCGTTTTTCTGTCTTGAATATGGAAACACTTGGGTACAAAAAAGAAGTGGTGTTTCCGATAACTGCGATGCTATTTGAATCTGGAAAACTCGCTTATATACATATGAGGGTTCGGTTCCTCACTTGCAATGATATCTGTATCCCACATACCACTATTTTAAAACTCACGTTACCTGTTGGTTTTGCCCAGAATACGCCCGAAGCCGCCACAATAGCATTGTGGCGCCACAAATTACCAAAAAACGAGGCGGA
>CAZOHS010000167.1:0-5521 GCA_964579285.1 uncultured Rhodospirillaceae bacterium
CATGAGACCTGCATATAGCCGACGGGGTGATAGCTAAGCCCTTTAGGGTCGCTCTCCCAAACCTTAATTGAATGTGCCATCAAATTGCGCATTGCAGGTTGAAAGTAATTATTGCGCACGACACCACAGGCTATGCCAGACGCGCCAGACGCTATCCCGGCTTTGTCCAGCACAACAATCCGACCTTCCACCTGTTCACCAGCTTCGGTCAGCACCTCAGCTAAGCGCCAGGCCGATGACAGGCCGTGGATGCCCGCTCCGATTACAACGTAGTCAACATGTTTTGGGGTCGCCATAAACCTCTCTAACGCTTCTGATGGGTCAAAAAATCATAAATGTTTAATAAATTTTATTAGGCTAGAGAATGTTATAGTTTGAACTGAACAGCAACCCCTTTTGATCCAATATTATATCAAAAAGTTGAAAAATGCGAAAGTTGGTATACATTTGGACTATATTTGTCGGGGTTCAACATGGTCAAAAAATCAGAAAGACGCTTAGGGACAAACGAAATCGCTGGTATTCTGCGCCGCGAAATCAGCCAGGGAATTTTGATAGCTAAGGAAAGGTTGCCATCTGAGCGCTCTCTCGCCGAGACCTATGGCGTTGCAAGAGGTACGGTGCGACAAGCGTTAAACTTGTTAGCCCGTGAGGGCCTTGTACAAATTCGCCGGAGTAGCGGAGCCTATGTCACATTCAATGACGTGGAAATTAGCAACCCGGTCATTGAAAATGCAAGACCTCTTGAGTTGATCGATACCAGGTTCGCGCTTGAACCACACATTTGTCGTCTTGCTGTTTTGCATGCCAGTCAGCAGGATCTAGACCAGGCCGAAGAACTTCTCGCTAAAATGGATGCCAGTACCACAGATCCAAATGCTTTTTCCATTGCCGATAACGCCTTTCACACCCTCCTAGTTGAAACAACAGGAAACAAGCTTTTGATCTGGATCGTCTCCCAAATCAATTCGGTTCGCAGTCAAGAACAGTGGTCCCGCATGCGTCTGCTCACGCTCAATGTATCCACGATTTCCCAATATAATGTTCAGCACCGCCACATATTAAACGCAATCCGTGAACGAGAACCGGAACGTGCAGCTATGCATATGAAACAACATCTCGAGACAGCGCGTCTCTCGCTGACCCGAGGGGCTTCTACCTAAGGTGTCGGGAGTTAAGTAACGCTTAAACCCTTTGCGGAAGTTTGAAGCCAGTTTATGTAAAACCGTTCAGCTAGCTGGCCAAATTCCGCCATATTTTTTTCACAGGTTATTTTTAATTCTTCCACCCCATTTTTACCAAGAGCAGTCTCCAAGTCTTCAGCGTATGAAGGTATTGCGGCCCAGTTTTCTACCGTGTCCGCTTCAACCTCCAAATGAAATTGCATAGAATAGGCCCGTGGACCCCAACTCATAGCTTGAACCGCGCAATCAGGAGAAGTGGCGAGGCAGATAGCACCCGCCGGCATCTGTTTAATCTCGGCACTATGCCATTGTAAGCAGCTAAATGCCTCTGGTAGCGCGTCGAATATCACACCCGTTAGACCGTCGTCGGTCAGTTGAACCTTTTTAACGCCAATTTCCGGATGTTCGGCGGGTCCACAATTTCCGCCCAGTGCCTCCGCCAGCAACTGATGCCCCAGACATAAACCCAGAAATGGCATACCCCGTTCCTCGACGGCTTCTTTAATCAAAATTTTTTCATTACAAAGCCATGGATGTTTTTCTTCCTCCCAGACGTCCATTGGTCCTCCCATAACCCAAAGCGCATCATAATCGTCAAGGGAGGGTGGGATTTGACCTTCGTCAAGATGTACAGGAAACCACTCGTGCCCGTCTTCTTTTAAAAAGTTACGGAAAATCCCTGGATGCTCTGCGCGCAAGTGCTGTAGGACTAATATCTTCATCGGATTACCTTCTCATATCGGTTGCCAACCTTGCAATCATTGCCGTTTTAAAAAACCCTTAAAAATTATTGCCGCAACGATGAAGGTGTTGAACCAAACGTACGGCGAAAGGAGTGCGAAAAATGAGCTGAACTGGAAAATCCGTTTGCTAAGGCTATTTCGGTGATCGGCAGCGTAGATTGTTTTAAAAGTTTATAGGCTTTTTCAAGCCGCAGTTTGCAATAAAAATTCATCGTACTTTGCCCCATTTTACTCCGAAAAAGACGGTTTAGTTGGCGCGGACTTATTTCGGATAATTTGGCTAACTGCGTGAGTTCAAGGGGATCTGCGATGTGGTTTTCCATTGCTTCGATAGCCAGGATGATTGGTGGGTTGTTTGTACCGTAGCGTTCGACTAATCCCGATCTCTGTGGTCCGCTGGCGGAGCGTACATCGGTGTGCATAAACCAATCGCTAACCTGCCGTGCAAAGGCGGGTCCATGGTGTTCGGTCAAGAGTGCGTGCATCATATCAAGCGGCGCAATCCCGCCCGCACAGGTAAAACGGTCACGATCAATTACATAAAGGGAACGTTCAATCATTAGGCCCGTCCGACTTTCCGCCAATGCTGCAGCGTGTTCCCAATGCACTGTCATCCGCCTGCCTTCCATTACTCCGGCGGAGGCGAGGATTACAGGGCCGCCAGAAACGCCACCTAAGTTTACCCCACGCCTTGAGAGGGTTCTTAGCCACTGGAACAATTTAGTATCTTTAAAAGACGCGGGATGACCGCCTGCTACAACGAGGACAAGATCAAAATCGCCTTCCTGGCCAATACGCCCCGTTGCCTTTACAGATGCTCCACTTGAGCTGTGGGCCCAAGAACCGGTTACTGGAATATATTTGATATCATAATAAGTTCTGCGAGAAATTAAGTTTGCTGCCCTGAGCGGCTCTACAATTGACGAATAGGACATAAGTGCAAATCCGTCGATAAGAATAAGACCGATCCGAAATGTACCAATTGAATTTTTTGTTGTGACCATTATCGGCAATATTACGTCTATTTTATGAAAGTCAAGTTCAGACAAACTAGATGATGATGCCCTGATACTTATAGGAATAATTTAGCATGCGTTACTCTGCTTTAAAGATTATCACTGAAGCGTTGACAGGCAACAAGGGATGGAAACCGGTCTGGCGCGACCCGGATCCTAAACCTGAGTATGACGTTGTTATCATCGGGGGAGGTGGTCACGGTCTTGCCACGGCTTATTATCTTGCTAAGGAATTTGGTATTAAAAACGTGGCGGTTTTGGAGAAAGGTTGGTTAGGTTCCGGTAATGTTGGCCGGAATACAACAATCATACGTTCAAATTACATGTTGCCGGGTAATCAGCCCTTCTATGAATTTTCGATGAAATTATGGGAAGGGATTGAGCAGGATTTTAATTATAATGCTATGGTATCACAACGCGGTCTCCTTAATCTGTCTCACAACGATCCTCAGCAGGATGCCTTTGCCCGACGTGGCAATGCCATGCTTTTAGCAGGAGCCGATGCTGTTTTGTTGGATCGGGAAGATGTTCGTAAAAATTATCCGTTTCTGGATTTTGAAAATGCCCGTTTTCCCATCAGAGGCGGTTTGCTTCAGCCTCGTGGTGGTACGGTTCGCCATGACGCTGTTGCATGGGGTTATGCCCGCGGTGCGGACGGCCTTGGTGTAGATATTATTCAGAACTGCGAGGTTACCGGTTTCAAGATTGAAAGTGGTGTTTGTAAGGGGATCCAATCCTCGCGTGGAGATATCAAGGCAAAAAAGATCGCTGTTTGTGTCGCTGGCTCGTCGAGCCGCCTCATGGCTCAAGCAGGAATGCGTTTGCCAATCGAGAGTCATGTAATTCAAGCCTGCGTGAGTGAAGGGTTAAAACCGGTTTTACCGGGTGTGATTACTTTCGGAGCAGGGCATTTTTATGTCTCTCAATCAGACAAGGGTGGGCTGGTATTTGGGGGCGATATTGATGGTTATAATACCTACGCTCAGCGCGGTAACCTGCCAGCAATCGAAGATGTCTGCGAGGGTGGTATGGCGATCATGCCGATGATTGGTCGGGCCCGTGTCCTTCGCATGTGGGGTGGCGTCATAGACATGTCTATGGATGGCTCACCTTTTATCGATAAAACCCATATCAAGGGACTCTATTTTAACGGCGGTTGGTGCTACGGCGGATTTAAGGCTACGCCGGCAAGTGGCTGGTGTTATGCCCATTTGCTAGCCAAAGATAGCCCCCACCCGGTTGCAACCGAGTTTCTGCTCGACCGTTTTAAACGCGGACATTTGATTGACGAAAAGGGAATGGGCGCGCAGCCCAATCTGCATTAAGGGGGTGTCCCAATCATGATTATCGATCACCCTCTTCTTGGACCGCGCGACGCCGCAGAATTTGTGTATTTGGGCGATGCATCCCTTATTAACCGACCTGATTGGCAGAACGAAGACGCTCCTACGCAGTTCTATGAATATCTTTATTTGCGAAACAACCCCGCTGGCGTGCACCGGGAGCTTTGGTACCATGAACATGGCGACCGTTCTTGGCTTGTGGTTACGCGCAATACATTGACCCATGAAATTACAAAAGTCGAATTGGCACGGGATATAGCAGTAGCCGAAGGGCGCGACAAATGAAACAATCGAACCGACTAATTGGCGGTTTAATTGACCGTGGAAGGACGGTATCATTTACTTTTAATGACCAGCGTTATGAGGGGTATCCCGGAGATACGCTAGCTTCGGCACTCTTAGCTAATGGCCAACGGCTGATAGCCCGTTCGTTCAAATATCACCGTCCCCGCGGAATTTTTTCTTCTGGATCGGAGGAACCGAACGCACTTGTCGAGCTCCGTAGCGGGGCACATTTGGAGCCAAATACACGCGCTACGGTTACCGAATTATATGAAGGTTTGGAAGCCACCAGCCAAAACCATCGGGGCTCTCTAAGATACGATTATTTGGCTGTCAATGACCTCCTTTCACCCTTCTTAGCTGCGGGGTTTTATTATAAAACGTTTATGTGGCCTAGATCGTTTTGGGAAAGGTTTTACGAGCCAATTATCCGTGCATCTGCAGGCTTGGGCCGACTTTCAGGCGAACCAGACCCGGACAGTTATGACAAAAGATTTCTACACTGTGATGTCCTTATCATTGGTTCGGGTCCTTCTGGAATTACTGCGGCTTTAGCGGCTGGGAGGGCCGGTGCACGAGTAATCCTTGCTGATGAGGATTTTCAATTGGGTGGCCGCCTCAATGCCGAAACGTACAACGTTTCGGGAGAAACAGGCGCTAACTTTGTCAGTGAGGCGCTGACGGAATTAGAATCAATAGATAATGTCCAATTAATGCCGCGTACGACGGTTTACGGTGTATACGATCATGGCATTTACGGAGCACTTGAAAGAAAGACGGACCATTTGCCTTCAAGTAGTGATGGTCCCCGGCAGATACTCTGGAGGGTTTATGCCAAACGTGCAATTCTCTGTGCCGGCGCGACTGAACGGCCGATTGCCTTCGGTAACAATGATCGACCCGGCGTGATGCTCGCAGGTGCCGTGCGCGCCTATGTGAACCGATGGGGTGTC
>CAZOHS010000168.1:0-5504 GCA_964579285.1 uncultured Rhodospirillaceae bacterium
CCAACAAGGACGCGGTTCAAAGGTAAATTCATGATCTATCCCACCAAGAGCTTCGGATTGTTCCGAAGTGAAATTTATACATAGAACATGATTCGCGGCCTTCGGAACGTCAAGAACTATTTTAGAGTCAATGAGTTAGGTTAGTTTTGGGGTTCATCAGTTCGAGGGCCGAGAAACCTTGAAATCGGAGCAAAGCTACGCCGATGATGTGGTGATATCCCGTAATTTGATAAACCCCGTTGGTGTTGTTTAGTGCCATAGCCAGCATTCTTTTCCCATCCGTAGACAGGGTAGCGCAGTGCAAGCGTTGCCATAATTTGATCTCGCGTGACTTTGGCAACAACAGATGCGGCGGCGATCGAGAGGCTGATACCGTCTCCCTTGACGACCGCTTTTCCCGGGCAGGTTATATTTTTAGGTACGTGATTGCCGTCTATTAAAACCTTGCGCGGTGTTGTTTTAAGTCCAGAGATCGCGCGTGTCATCGACACAAGCGTTGCTTTAAGAATATTATGATAGTCAATTTCTGCCACACTGGCACCGCCAATACCTATGTCCGCATAACCTTGGAGTAAAGCGAATAGTGCGGTTCGTTTTTGGGGTGTTAGTTTTTTTGAGTCGTCTAACCCAACTTTTAATTCGTCTTGCAGTTCAGGTGGCAGTATTACTGCGGCAGAAATTACCGGACCCGCCCAAGGGCCTCGCCCTGCTTCGTCAACCCCAGCGACCAATCCACCGCACTTGTTCTCCAATGAAAAGTCAGGCATTCGGGCTGTTTCCTTTTTGCGAAGTGTCAGTTTTTTCCCTTGATGGTGAAAATTGATTTTTAGTTTTTGTTCCTGAAAAGTTGTTCTTTTTGGGTTTGGGCCTTTTTGAGGACCAGGTTTGCAACTGTTTTATTTGGAGTTTTAGACGATGGTAAAAGTTTTGTACGCGAAGAAACGAGGAAGCAGCTAAAATATTTTTCCAGGTAGTCGGCGTCCATTTTGATACACTGTCCGATGCCATATTCATTAACATTTTGCAGATAAAAACAAAACGCCGAGAACTGTATTTTACGATCTTAACTTCATCGCCATAGGTAGCGTGTAGCAGTTCGTCCAGTGTATCTATTTTACTCGAGGCGAGGCGGAGTATTCGTCTTGCGCTAGCGAGCCATAATGGACTTATCGAGAGACTTAAAACGGTTACTGCGATTACTAAACGTGACTCATCAGAGCCCATAGTTCCCGCGGAAAGTCCCGCCGCCGCAAGTAGAAAAGAAAATTCGCCAAGTTGTGATAATGTCAGGCCCTGGATGGTTGCACGTTGCCAGGTCTCTCCTAATAATCTCAATATGCCTATGTTTAAAGCCGTTTTAAATAAAGTAACAATTAACAAAAGGACGAGAACAGTTCCCACGTTCTCCACAATAAATTTAAGATCGATTAACAATCCGATGGACAAGAAGAAAACCATTACAAGCACGCTTTGGACTGGTCTAACAGCGAGCTTCATCGGTTCACGCTGATTGGAGCGGCCTATAACAAGGCCGGCAAGAAATGCACCGTATGCCGGCGTTAAACCAATTAAACCAAATATTGCCCCGGATCCAAAACAATACACTAAGCCTGTTAGTGGTGATAAATCTACGTTACCCATCACGATGCGCGCAAACGGTAGGTTAACCCTTCGGGTATTTAGAATTTGGACTAGGACCGCCAAAACACCTATCGATAGAATGATTTGACAAATAGCCCAGATTCCTAAGCTACCGCCCGCAATATTTTCCACAATTAAAAGCATCGGCAGGAATGCGAGGTCCTGCCCGATCAAGATAGCTACGACGATCCGACCTGTGCGCGTACGCAACTGACCCGTTTCCTCTAGCATTTTTATTGCAACGGCAGTACTTGAAAGCGCTACCACGAATCCAAGCAATATTGATTCGGCAACCGTAAAACCCAATATAGCGGCGCATAGAAATATGGCACCGAGACTGCCAGCAATTTGTAACGCGACAGCGGTAAGCGCTATTTTCCATGTTACGATGAAAGCACGGACACTTAATTCAATTCCAATAAGGAACAGAAGCAACAGTATGCCGAGCTCTGCTAGCCCTACTATTTGTTGACGATTTTGGACCACGCCGAAGGCACTCGGGCCGAGCAGAACGCCAGCGATAATATATCCAACCAATGCAGGCTGTTTTAATCGGGTCATGAGCATACCGCAGAGCAGTGCGGATAAACCAACGATAGCCATGCTAGTAAGGTTTATATGCGCGTTCATAACACTAAAATCTTACCATGGTCGCTATAAATAGGGCCGAATCTCTGACTTTAGATAAGTATTTCTATTTATTCCCTGCAATCAGATCAGCTGAAAAGTGTTAATTGTTGGCTTCACTTCAAAGGAGGTATGAACAAGTCAGTATTAAGCTTTCTTCCAATTTGGTTCAAACCCAACTTTCTGCATGTTTTGGTATTTCATTGTTTCAGAATTTGTGCGTAAGGTCCCGACCCATTCATTCTTTCTCCGTATTCCGAGATATATAAACTACCCTGGCGTGTAGCTCTGATTAGATTAAGTATACGTTTGGTTCTGAGCGGATGATGTACTTTGACCTAATCGTGAAACAAATCTTTTACTTCAAATTGCAAGCGTTAGAGCATATATCCAGCCGTGACAGCGCCAGCACTTGCCGCGACTTCGAGAATAGCCTCAATTTCAGGGTCGGTTAACACTGGAATATCGGGTACTAGCATTACCCCCCGTTTCTATATCTACATCTGCTACGTGTTTTAGCGTGTTGACGCGGCGAGCAGGGGTTGGACAACGGGGTTCTAGGCTGCGGGAAAGACCTTGATCCAAGGTCGTTAGTGAGATGCTAACCCGGGCGAGACCTTTTCGGGCCATCGGTTTCAGGATATCTAAGTCCCGTGTGATCTGGCTAGACTTTGTAGTGATAATCACCGGATGGTTACGTTATAATAAAACTTCCAATAACCGGCGGGCTATCTTTAATTCACGTTCTATTGGCTGATAGGGGTCCGTATTTGTCCCAAGAGCTATCACTTTGCGTTTATAGTTAGGTGACTGTATTTCTTTTTCTAAAAGCTGCGCCGCCTCTGGCTTATAAAAAATCCGACTTTCAAAATCAATCCCAGATGAAAAACCCATATAAGCGTGAGTTGGTCTCGCAAAACAGTAGACGCAGCCATGTTCGCACCCTTTGTAGGGATTTAAGGATTTCTCAAAATCGATGTCCGGTGACCAGTTGGTTGCAATTATCTGTCGCGCGACCTCGCAGTTATTTCGGTTTTTATTACTTTTTTCGGGTTATCTAGTGCTTCCAAACCATCATCAATAGGAATTAATTGAGTGCTCTCGAAACGCCCCGGGCAATTGGTGCCAGCCCCGCGGCCTTTTACGAATTTTGGTGCTATTTTTCTCATGCTATAAAATATTATAAAAAATTTAGAACAAATCACGAATAAGTATGGTTGATGGATAGGTTGTAGATACATTTATGCTATTAAGCTCTAATGCGCTGTGAACTTCCTATATCGGTAGTTATTCCCACGTTCAACGCGGAAACTGAACTCGTAGCCTTGCTAAAACAAGTGTGTGGTTGTGTTAAAACCGTCATTATAGTCGATGGGGGCTCGGTTGATTTAACATGCGTTATTGCGTCCCGGTACGGGGTGGCACTGCTGCGCGGGGACAGGGGTAGAGGTTATCAAATGCGAGTCGGTGGCGACCACGCTACTACGGATTGGTTACTTTTTCTTCATGCGGACACAGTTTTAGAACAAGGCTGGCAAGACGATGTATCTGAGTTTTTGCGTCAGGAGAATTTATATACTTGTGGTGTATTTTCATTTGGACTGGATGATGTTTGCCGGCAAGCTCGTCGCATTGAGCATCTTGCAAATTGGCGTAGTCGGGCCCTTGGGTTGCCGTATGGGGATCAGGGCCTCTTAATATCCCAGGAATTTTATAATGCGTTGGGCGGCTTTCAGGCGTTACCAATAATGGAGGATGTAGAATTAATGCGGCGGGTTGGAAAATCTCGTTTAAAGATCTTTAACACGCGTGCCGTTACGTCTTCCGTTCGTTACCGTAAAGATGGCTGGTGGCGGCGTCCGCTTTTAAATCTTATTTGTTTGACATTATATTTTTTGGGTCTTTCACCTGGCTATATTGTGAAAATATATAAATGAGAAATTTAGTAATATTTGCGCGACGACCTCAGCTCGGCTGCGTAAAAAGGCGTCTCGCTAATGACATCGGCACGGTAGAATCACTGCGATTCTACCGTGCCAACCTGTTTTCGGTATCGCGTCGGTTATCTGCAGGAGGGGGTTGGAAGACTTGGATTGCTATTACACCTGATATGTCAGCCCATTCGGATCGTTTATGGCCGCCACATATTGGGCGCTTACGCCAAGGAACAGGCACGTTGGGGAGTAGAATGAAACAGTGTATGGGCAGATTCGGAAATGATCCTGTAGTAATAGTTGGAAGCGATATTCCCGAAATCGGCTGTCATCACATTGTTAAGGTTTTTGCGGCACTTCGTCGAAACGATATTGTATTTGGGCCATCTCCGGACGGCGGATTTTGGCTGGTTGGCGCTGCCCAAGGCGCCCGTGTTGGCAATCTTTTTGAAAACGTCCGGTGGTCTACAGAAGCAGCTCTTCTAGATACGGTACGCAACGTTAAACCTGGTAGAAGAGTTTCTAATATTGAAACATTATCCGACATTGACGATGGTAATTCGTATCGAGATTGGCGGGAACAGGGCGGTCGTTTAACCAGTATTTAAATGTTCTTGAAGGCGCGGAAGCAGCTCTGCAAAATTGCACGGTTTGTGGCGGACGTCTAATTGATGGACAAGTATATCATCCCATGCGTCCCTGCACGCACCGGTAGAGCCAGGTAAAGCAAAAAGATATGTGCCCCCCGCGACGCCTGCGGTTGCTCGGGACTGAATGGTTGAAGTGCCAATCTTTTTGTACGAAAGCGTCCGGAAAAGTTCTCCAAAGCCTACTATTTCTTTCTCAAAAATTTTGTGAAATGCCTCGGGGGTAACGTCACGACCTGTCACGCCAGTCCCACCTGTGGAAATCACCACATCGATATCTGACCGGTCTATCCAGACTCGCAACTTCAACTTTATTGCTTCGAGGTTATCTTGTATGATTGCTCGTTCTGTGAGCTCGTGGCCCGCGGATACTATACGGTCCACCAAGATCTCCCCTGAACGATCGTCCTCTACAGTTCTCGTATCGGACACAGTCAAAACAGCGATGTTTAATTTTAAAAAAGGTATACTTTGATCAATTCCAAACATCTTTTGTAGCCTATTACTTAAGGTTTTCGACAGCGACGTAGAAGGGTCGTTGGCCAGAGGCCAGTGCATCAAGTGAGGGTGTTGGTTCACGTAATCGTTCTCGATACATCCACAAGTTTGCCAGGACACGTTCCACATAGATCCGCGTTTCAAGTGCCGGGATGCT
>CAZOHS010000169.1:0-5497 GCA_964579285.1 uncultured Rhodospirillaceae bacterium
GTGGCAAAGCAGCGGATAAGAACAAAAACGGTGTGATTGACCGGGACGAAGCCCGCGGCCCGATTGCGTCGAATTTTGATGATATGGACTGTAATAAGTCGGGCACACTGGACGGCGGTGAGATACGGGGTTTCTTCACGGGCGAAGAATGTCCGAAACCGGTGGCAGCGAAAACAGTTCAAAAAAGTGTTCCTCCCCTATCCGACCGTGGCAAAGCAGCGGATAAGAACAAAAACGGTGTGATTGACCGGGACGAAGCCCGCGGCCCGATTGCGTCGAATTTTGATGATATGGACTGTAATAAGTCGGGCACACTGGACGGCGGTGAGATACGGGGTTTCTTCACGGGCGAAGAATGTCCGAAACCGGTGGCCGCAAAACCATCAGTGAAAGTCACAGAGCCACGGAAATCCTCGAAGAATGTAAAGAATAAAAGACGTCGTATCCGAAGTGTACGTGTTGACCCTGTTATTTCTGAGCCCCTGTCGCAAACATACCCCGTATTAGGTCGGCTCGTTGCGCGGCGTGCTGGAGATGTCTCTGCTCTAATAAATGGCGCCGTATCGGCCATTAGTGTGGCTGTGGGTGATCGAGTGAAAAAGGGACAGATCATTGCTACTTTGGGGACTGGAAAACTGGCGGCCCAACGTGAAAAATTTGCGGCTGCCGAATCGACGAGGCGCGCGATGGTACAAACCGCGCAGGCAGAGTACTTGAAGAAAGTTCAGGAACTTAAGCGTCTAAAAAAACTCAGGCGGTCTTCCGCTTTTTCACGGGCGCGTTATGAGGACCTAGAGCGCGACGTAGACTCTCGAAAAGCAGCTTTAAACGAGCGGCAATCTCAATTAAAAGAAGCTCGTGCCGAGCTCACGCGCGCGGCTATAGATCTTAAAAATTGTCGTATTCGTGCACCTTACGATGGTGTGGTCACCGATAAACACACGGAAGTTGGATCGTATGTGAACGTTGGCGCGCGTGTCGTTTCGCTTATAAACGATACCGATTTAGAGGTAGAAGCGGATGTCCCAGCTAACCGCCTAAAGGCTCTTGAGCGTAATCTTCAAATTCGTTTTTCACTCAGGGACGGCTCCGTCCATCGCGCCACTGTAAGATCTATTGTACCTCGCGAGAATGCGAGGACGAGAACCCGTCCAGTTCGTTTTCAGCCACGATTTAATGGTGGATTAGGACCGCTGGCGGTTAATCAAAGCGCTACAGTACTTATACCTATCGGAAAAATCCGCAAAGTTTTGACAGTTCATAAAGATGCGATTGTTTATAATGACGGGAAGCCGACCGTCCGCATTATACGCCGTGGTAAAGCTTTTCCGAGATCGGTTAAAATTGGTGAGGCTGTGGGACATAGATATGTTGTACGTGCTGGTTTAAAGCAAGGTGATAAGGTGGTTACTCACGGCAATGAAACTTTACCTCCCGGAGCCGTGGTCAAAATTCTCACCAGTCCGTCGCCTAATGCCGCATTTTCCTCAAAAAGAGCCAATTAAGGCTGGATCTATGCCGAACGGCTTTGCCAGGAGCAATCTAGTATGAACCTAATTAGGCTATCGATTGAGAGACCAATCGCCATTGTAGCCCTAGTTTTGATGATAATTTTGTTTGGTTACGTGGCCTTGCAACGAATACCAATACAAATGGCGCCCGATGTGCGTCAGCCAATCATTATCGTAAAGACGAGTTGGCCCGGTGCTGCCCCTCAAGAAGTTGAACGCGAGATCGTCAACCCACAAGAAGACGAATTAAAGGGCCTCGAAGGGGTTCGTAAGATGACCTCTCGTGCCCTTCGTAACCGAGCGACGATCACGCTTGAATTTGGACCAGATATTAATTTTAACCGGGCTTTACTGCTGGTAGCGAACAGGCTCGATCGGGTTTCCAGTTATCCTGAAGAAGCCAACGAACCGGTGCTATCAACGTCGGGCACCGAAGATAACGCCATAGCCTGGTTCATTATTACACGGCAAAGTGGCAACGCAAGAGAGATGACGTCCTATGGCGATTTTCTTATCGACGTTATTCAGGAGCGTATTGAACGTATCGAAGGCGTCGCGGGTGTAAATATTTTCGGTGAAACCGAGCGAGAAATTTCAATTAAGATTCAGCCCGAGAGCCTCGCCCGTTATGCTATGCCGGTTAGCGAAGTATTGCGGCGATTAAGAGCGGCGAACGCGTCAATTACCGGCGGTGACGTTGAAGAAGGAAAACGCCGTTATGTAGTTAGGACGGACGGCGATCTCAATACCACGCGCATGGTTGAAGATGTTGTTTTACGCAGCGACGGTGCCGGTGGTGCACGAGGCGTGAGTCGAGTACTTGTTCGCGATATTGCGACTGTGTCACTCGGATACAAAAAAGCACAGGGCCGCCTTCGCATGCTCAATCAGCCTGCATTGGCGTTCAACATTACGCGGGAACAGGGGGCCAATGTCATCAAGACCATGGCCCAAGTTCGTGCGGTGATTAAGGACCTGGGTGACGGGCCAATCAACGAACAGGGTCTTGTGCTTGAACAGGTGTACGACGAGACAACCTATATCAACTCATCTATTGATCTGGTGCGCCAGAATATTCTTTACGGCGGCATACTAGCAATTCTTGTCCTTCTAATCTTTTTGAGATCGTGGCGGCCTACAGCGGTGGTCGCCATGTCTATTCCAGTTTCGGTGATTGGTTCCTTTGTCGCGATGGCCATCCTTGGACGCTCCTTAAACGTTATTAGCCTCGCTGGGATAGCATTTGCGGTCGGCATGGTTGTTGATGCGGCAATCGTTGTGCTCGAAAACATTTTTAGGTTGCGACAGGAAGGCCGCTCCCGTTCTGAAGCTGCCTACTACGGTGCGCAACAAGTATGGCCAGCTGTACTGGTGTCCGCCCTTACCACGGTTATGGTGTTTATTCCGATACTCATCATGGACCTTGAAGTTGGGCAGTTATTTCGTGACATTGCCGTTGCGATATCAGTTTCGGTCTTGCTATCACTTCTTGTTGCTGTGACGCTCATACCGGCTCTTTCAAATGGGTTATTAAGCCGCGTTAGTAGCGCGGGAGGTGGGTTCCGCGTTCCGGTTCTCGATAATTTTGCGCGCCGTTTTACCGCGTTTTGGACCGGGTATGCCCGCTTTGTCGTGCGTTACAAGTTTTTGGCGGTAGGGCTGGTGGGTATTTTAGTTTTTGTTGCTGGTTCTATTTCAATTTTAATAATGCCAAAGTTGGACTATTTACCCAAAGGAAACCGCAACTTAGTACTAGGTATTGTTTTGCCACCAGCTGGATATAACCTAGACACAAATGAGGGAATAGCACGTAACGTTGCCGATTCTACAAAAAAATATTGGAGTCGTGGAAACTATAAGAAAATTAATAAACCAGAAGACCAGAAGATAGACCGTTTTTTCTATGTGGCCCGACTCGGCCGAATGTTTATGGCAGCTACCCATGTCGATCCTCAAAGGGCGGCCGAACTTGAAGAAATAATTGAAGGGCCCGCCCGCGCGGAACCAGGCGTATTAGCATTTATGTTTCAGCCCTCGTTATTCGGGCGGTCCATTGGTTCGGGTCGCGCAATAGATATAGAAATAGCCGGGCCGGACTTAAAGACTATCTACAGCGTCGGCAGGAATGTATTTTTCTCCACCTTAGGGGTTTTGCCGCCAAGTAAGGGTAACCGTGTAAGGCCACGACCATCCCTCACACTCGGGGAGCCCGAGGTCAGGGTGACGCCCGACAGAGTAAGTCTTTCAGATAATGGTCTCTCAGCGCGTGAATTAGGTTTGTCCATAGATGCTTTTAATGACGGAATAAGGGTTGCAGAAGTTAGTGTTGAGGGTCGGCGCATTGATTTAACGCTTAAAGGGCCGGATCTTGAGCAGGAATCAACTCAGGCAATCCGCTCTTTGCCTGTTGTAACGTCTGACGGCCGAATTGTCCCAGTTGCAAGTCTTGCGCAAGTTAAAGAAACGACGGGGCCCACTGAAATAAGGCGAATAGACAGAACCCGAACAATGACTGTAAGCGTTGTCCCAAATGACTCTATACCGCTGCAAGCTGCGACAGAACTTATAGAGGAAAAAGTACTTGGGCCAATGCGTGAAAGAGGCCTCCCGGAGGGCGTGCGTTTCCGGCTGGGCGGTAGCGCTGACAAATTAAAGGTTACTTGGGGTCACATGCAGCTTGATTTGCTTTTAGCCCTTATAATTGTGTATCTCGTGATGGCGGTATTGTTTGAGAGTTTTCTCTATCCCTGGGTGGTCATGTTAACGGTCCCTGTAGCAGCGGCTGGTGGGCTTGGTGGGCTCGCACTTCTTAACACATATGTTGCCCAATCGCTCGACATGTTGACGATGCTAGGCTTTGTTATTTTGATTGGCATTGTCGTTAACAATGCGATACTGCTCGTTCATCAGACGTTATTTCATATAAGAGAAGATGGGATGAACGCGGATGAAGCAATCGAAACGGCAACCCGAAACCGCATACGCCCGATTTTTATGTCGACTCTAACCTCTGAATTCGGGATGTTACCTCTGGTGGCATTTCCGGGTGCGGGTTCAGAACTATACCGTGGTTTAGGTTCTGTTGTTCTCGGCGGACTGGCATTGTCTGCTGTTCTGACCATGGCAATCGTTCCTCCCATGATGTCCATCACGGTCGGAATTATTGAAGGAAGAAAACAGCGTAAGGCCGGGTCCATTCGTCCGGCTCCAGCAGAGTAATTTTTATTAGATGTGCGACGGGTTAGAGAACCTAGCGACTTTAATAAACAACGCGCACCGTATTGTGGTTTTTACTGGTGCGGGCATCTCGACGGAATCAGGTATTCCGGATTTTAGGAGCCCCCAAGGGATCTGGTCGAAAACTACCCCTATATATTTTGACGAATATATTAGGTCGTCCGAAGCGAGAATTGAGGCTTGGCGTAGAAAATTTGAGATTGATAAGGATATTGATGTTGCGGAGCCGAATCGTGGGCATAGGGCCGTAGCAAAACTAGTTCGGCTGGGAAAAGTGACATCGGTAATCACACAGAATATTGATGGGTTGCACCAACGCTCTGGTATTTCTGAAGAACAAATGATTGAACTCCATGGAAATGGTACTTATGCAACCTGCTTAAATTGCTACACGCGTTACGAGCTCGAACCTATTAAGGTGTTTTTCCAAAAGAATAATGTGCCACCCGAATGTGACCAATGCGGAGGCATCATAAAAACCGCAACAATTTCTTTTGGTCAATCAATGCCGTCAGGTCCGATGAATCGGGCGCGAGAGGAAACGCTCGCCTGTGATTTATTTCTCGCGGTCGGATCTTCTTTGGTTGTTTATCCTGCCGCGGGTTTTCCCGCTATGGCCAAAAAGGAGGGGGCAAAATTAGCGATCATCAATCGTGAAGCCACGGATTTAGACACAATGGCTGATCTAGTGCTAAATCTTGAGATCGGACCAACCTTAGGCGAGGTGGCGAACGTCAATTAATACGGAC
>CAZOHS010000170.1:0-5482 GCA_964579285.1 uncultured Rhodospirillaceae bacterium
TTCGATGATTGGCGACAGGCGTAATAAAACTGGACAAAAGGTATCCGTGAGCCATGTGTAATTCGATCATGTCAGCGCCAGCATCTCTGGCTCGATGCGTTGCGGACACAAAGTCACCGCACACTTCCTCCATGTCGGGCAGCGTCATCTCACGCGGAACGTGCATACCTTTTGCATGCGGTACGGGAGATGGTGCAATAACTTCCCAATTATCTTCATCGAGGGGATCGTCCATGCCCTTCCACCCGACCTTTGTTGAACCTTTGCGTCCGGCATGACCCAGTTGCAAGCAAAACATCGCATTTGAATTCTCGTGAATGAAATCAATGATTTTGCGCCATGCCTCAGCTTGTGCGTCTGTATAAAGTCCGGCGCACCCGGGAGTGATGCGACCAAATTTTGACACACAGGCCATCTCAGAAAATATTAGACCCGCACCTCCAAGAGCTAGTGATCCAAGATGTACAAAATGAAAATTACCCGGGACACCATCGGTCGACGAGTACATGTCCATTGGTGAGACCACGATGCGATTGACAATAACAACGCTGCGGAGCTTAAAGGGTGTAAAAATCGGCGGCGGTTTATCATGTTTAAGATTTAGTCCCGAATTCCGGACCTCATCAGCAAACCAAGCATCGACTTGTTCTATGAGTAAGGGGTCTCTCAGCCGGAGATTTTCGTATGTGACTTGCTTTGATCGAGACAGCATCGAAAATGCTGCTTGTATTGGTCTCATTTTCCAATAACGATGAGGGTTTTCTGTCCAAATTACCGATACATCGGCGGCGTGTTGGGTTTTTTCTACTTCTTCACGCCGCAATTTCTCAAATTGCTGCTGTCCGGCCGTAACCGAGTCGCTGTTCTCTAATGCGTCAACAAGCGCGATAGCGTCTTCCATGGCGAGCTTCGTGCCCGAGCCAATTGAATAATGCGCGCTATGGAGCGCATCACCAATTAAGACATAACGATCATGATACCAGTTTTTGCATCGAACGGTTGGAAATCGCCGCCAAAGTGATCTATTTGCTTTTAGTTGGTATTTTCCATGTTCTAATTGGTCTGCCCAAAGTTCTTCCATGTAGGAGGCAAGGGCCCGGTCTTCAAGTTGCGCCACTTCGGCTTCTGCATATTTCCATGTTTTAGCCGGCGCCTCTATTATCCAGGTGCTCATGTCGTCTTTGTATTGGTAGGCTCCGAGGACCCAAGTCCCATGATCATTTTCGGTGAAATCAAAAGTAAACGCCTCGTACGGTTTGTTTGTTCCTAACCAGACAAAGTGGTTTTTTCGCCATTGTATATCCGGACGGAAATGATTGCTAAAAGTCTCACGAACTAAGCTATTGATGCCGTCTGCTCCCACAACAAGGTCCGCATCTATTTCAGAAAAATTAGTTATTTCAGCCGAATACTCGATACCAACCCCAACACTCTGGCACCTTTTTTGGAGAATTTTTAGGAGTTCTATGCGCCCACACCCACAGAAGCCATGGCCTGTGGAACGGATGGTTTCCCCATGCAAAATAAAATCAATTTCGTCCCAGTAGGCAAATTGGCCAGTGATAGCGTCGTAGCTTTCTGGATCATGTTTTAGAAATTGATCGAGCGTGTCGTCCGAAAAGACAACGCCAAACCCAAAGGTGTCGTCGGGAGCGTTTCGCTCAAAGACGATGATCTCGTGCCTGGGCCATTTCTTCTTTGCGAGGAGGGCAAAGTAAAGACCACCGGGTCCGCCTCCGACTACTGCTATTCTCATGGGTTTCCGATTTGCTATCTCAGATGGTTAGCGCGATCATGCGCTGAAACGGAGAACAAATTCAATGCTATTGCCTTTACCCGAATCTCGTCAAAGGATCTTTGAAATACAGAGTGCTCGCAAGAAATACGCATTTAAACGCGCAAAACTCGCGAAGTGGTATCAAGGAAAATTAGACCATATTGATGGAGAGCGGCTTGATGATCCCGACGTTTGGCAAAAGATCCCAATAGTTGACAAAGAGATACTCCGAAAACTTTCTCATGATGAGTTCATGGACCAATTCTGTATTGCTTCACCAAAAGATATTGCCGAATACTGGCGTTCCGGTGGGACGACAGGGGCGCCAGTTTTTTATCCAAGAACCTTTAAGGACGTGGAATACGGGCTTATCACATGGGGGAGGTCGTTTCCGGCAATGGGCATTGGACCGGGCGATTTATGCCATATCTCTTTTCCAATAGGAGTGCATCCTGCTGGTCAGATCTGGGCGAGGTCGGCCCATCTGTTTGGCGTCGGAATGGCTTGGGTTGGGGCAGGAAATTCTGTCCCGTCGGCGGTCCAATTGGACTTGATCCTGACTCTCAAGCCAACCGTGCTTATCGCTATGCCTAGTTTTGCTCTGCACCTCGCTAATCTTGCAGCTGAAAGAGATATTAACTTATCTGAAACCAGCGTTACGAAAATCGTGTGTTCTGCGGAGCCGCTTTCTGATGCCAAACGTGCTAAACTGGCGAGAACCTGGGGCGCAGAAGTTTTTAATGTGTTTGGTATGAGTGAAGCGGGGTTGATGGGTGCTGAGGGTGGAGCCCATGACGGTATGCATATTTGGTCGGATATGTTTTTCATTGAGGTGGTGGACCCCGACACGGGAGAAATGCGCTTAGAGGGCGAAGAAGGTCACCTGTGCCAAACGCCTCTGTGGACGGGACACGCTACACCGTTTCTTAGGTGGAATGCGGGTGATATTGTTGAATATATTGATAAGGGTGCAAGTGGCGGTAAGTTTGCTGAATTATTCCCCATGATTCGACATACAAATCGGACAACAGGGTTTTTCAAAATACGTGGTGTTAATGTAAACCATACGGAATTTGAGGATTTTGTTTTTTCTAAGTCGGCGGTAAATGATTTCCAAGCTGTACTTGTTACTGACGATGATCAATTAGAGACGCTAGATGTCCTCATTGAGGTGCGTCGTGGCGACAATCAGACCTTGGTTGCAGACGATCTTGCGGTTGGTATAAAACGTAGTTTTGAAATTACACCACGTGTACAGATCATCAACGTCGGTACACTTGCAAAACAATTTGAAAATTCGATAAAAGCACCGAGATTTGTTGATAAAAGAGATTAAAGTTTTCTTGTTTATATCGATTTCCCCGGCACACAAAAATACTTTAAGTTGAACTTTAGTTTTAGGAGTAATTGGTTTTCATGAGTGGTATAGAACGCGCTAACGGCCATAAGCCTGCGGGTATTTCGTCTCTTTTTCAGCCCGCGTTGGCTGATGCCCCAAGACCTGACCCAGCAGCACTTCAATATGATCTGGATCGGGCGCTATCATCGGTGTTACCACTTCAGGCTCGGGCACCCGAGGATTCTTTTTCCGCTTCATACCTCGGTACAGAGCGTGAAGGCAACGCCATTCTGATTTCAGATGATGGCCTATTACTAACCATAGGCTACCTCATCAATGAGTGCGACATTATTACGGTGGGCACGCGTATTGGGGGCGTCGCCCAGGCACACACTATAGCGTATGACTATGAAACCGGATTTGGGCTCATGCGGACGACCGATGAGTTAGGGGTTCCTCCAATTGAGCTTGGACATTCTGCAAACGTAAAAGAGGGAGATATATTAACGGTAGGCGCACACGGTGGTGCAGCACAGGCAATAGCTGTGGAAATATCTTCAGTGCGGGAATTTGCAGGTTACTGGGAATATTTGATTTCCGGTGCAATATTTACGGAACCACCGCACCCGACATGGTCGGGTGCGGCACTTATCGATAATGAGGGCAAATTAGTAGGTGTTGGCTCGCTCTTTGTTCAAGATGCCGAGGAAGAAAACGCGGAAAAGCAGCCAGGTAATATGTTTGTTCCGGTTGATCTTTTGAAACCCATTTTCGAGATGCTTTTAGCAAAGGGGCGCACTGAACATCCCGCCAGGCCCTGGCTTGGTATTTACACAGTCGAAACAATGGGTCACCTACTTGTAACCTCCGTATCACCACGCGGGCCAGCGACAGACGCAGGAGTTTTACCCGGGGACGTCGTTTTGGCCGTCAATGGGCAAGACGTTAAGACTCTCAGTGACCTTTATCGCGAAATATGGGGTTCGGGAGAAGCGGGTGTGCCCGTCGATCTAGCTATCTTGCGTGATCAAAAGATGATCGAAATCTCCGTGATAACAGTCGATCGTGCACGGATAATGCGGCGCCCCGCTTCGCACTGAGTTACACGAATATAACGATTCGCTGCGAGATTATGAACAAAGGTGGAAGAAACGTTACTTGCGCGAGGCCCGTGCCTAAAGCTTTAAATAGAAAAGTTGAATTTCTATATTTTCATTTCTTTTTTGGTTCTTCTCGGTCCCCACTCCGAGTATTTTTAGCCTCTATTCTATTATGTAGTTGGTATAACCGGTCAACATGGATAAACATTTAGATTGTGAACATTTTCCAGGTATGGCGACCATCGCCGACCGTTACGACGCCTTTATATTGGATGTTTGGGGGGTTCTTCACGACGGAGTTACTTTGTACCCTGGCGTAGTCGATACGCTCAACAGATTAACCGACGCGTCAAAACCATTTGTAATGCTGACTAATGCCCCAAGGCGCAGTAAGGCCGTCGCAGAATCCATGGTAGAGATGGGTATGCCGCAAAACTTTTGTTCTCATATCCTGTCCTCCGGTGAGGCCACCTATAACGATTTGGATGAAAGGACAAACCCTTTTTATGAGAACATTGGCAATCGCTTTTTTCATACTGGCCCGGAACGTGACCGTGGCCTTTTCAAAGATTTAGATTGGGAAGAAACTAAGACGTTGGAGAATTGTGACCTCATCGTCAATACTGGCCCTTGGCAAGACGGAGAAACTGTCTCCGATTACGAAGATGTATTGCGCTTGGGTGCAGAAAAAAAAATCCCAATGATTTGCGCAAATCCCGATTTAGAGGTGGTCCGGGGCGGGCGTAAAATTATCTGTGCCGGGGCGTTAGCGGTTCGCTTCATCGAACTCGGCGGTTCAGTGCGTTGGCTTGGTAAACCGAAGATCGAAATCTATGATTATTGTTTTAAGTTGTTGGACGGTATCTGCAAGGAGCGCATCGCGGCTATCGGGGACTCATTTCGAACAGATTTGGTGGGGGCACGGAACGCTGGTATCGACCCAATATTGGTTTGTGGAGGAATTCATTCTGCAGAGCTTTCTCGTTAATCATCTATATCAACTGCTATTGAGGGGCTGGCCGCGGAATGGCGAGTAATGCCGGTAGCTTCTATGGATACGTTCACTTGGTGACTTGAAGAACATAAATTTATTAGGTCTGTAGACATATAACGAAGAACGTGGCAAAGCCCGCCAGGTGTATGCGCTAATTTTTACTGTTTTTGTCGACACTGTCGGGTTTGGGATTGTCCTACCATTATTGCCGCTTTATGCGCAGGCATTTGGTGCTTCGCCGGAATTAGTAACACTAGTGGCTGTAAGCTTTA
>CAZOHS010000171.1:0-5417 GCA_964579285.1 uncultured Rhodospirillaceae bacterium
CGATCATCCGCACATATTCCACACGGATCACCAGAGTCCAGATTGCCGCAGACATGACAAGGGTGAACAGAAGCCCCGGCGTTAATCATGGCCTCAGCCAACGAATTAAGATGTGAATCACGCCTTTTGATAAGATACAAAGTGGCACGACGTGCCGAGCGAGGACCAAGACCCGGAAGTTTAGCTAATAACTGTATTAGTCTCTCGATTTCAGAGGATGACATTCGGGTGCCAGGAGTCCTCTAAAAGGGAAGTTTCATACCCGGTGGCAGATTTAAGCCCCCGGTAGCTTTCGACATTTCTTCCTGCAGCAATTTTTCGGATTTCATCTTAGCATCGTTAAAGGCAGCGACAACCAAATCCTCAACCACTTCAGCCTCTTCACCGTTGAAAAGGCTCGGATTTATTTTAAGACTTCGCATTTCCCCTTGACCATTTAAGGTCACACTCACTAATCCTCCGCCAGCGTTACCCGCCACTTCTATATCGGCTAGACGTTCCTGCATTTCCTGCATTTTAGCCTGCATTTCCTGTGCCTGCTTCATCAGGTTACCTAAATTTTTCATATTAGATCCTAATCGATCGATACACTGTCATTATTATTATCACTCTGAGGATTCCTTAGGGAGGTTTTATCCTCGGAAGAAACTTTCTGGCAAGCCTCACTCAAAGGTATTTCATTTCCCGAATCCTTAACACCCACAACTACGGCTCCCGGAAATGTCTCAAGCGTCTTTTGGACAAGCGGGTGGGCAATAGCCGCCTCATAACTCGCCGCCGCAGACACTTCCTTTTTTTCCTGCAGTGTTGGTTCTCCCTCCTCCCGGCTCGCTTCAATAAACCAGGCTTTCCCCGTCCAATCGTTGAGGCACCTACTAATATGTTTGGCAAGATCTCTCGGCCCCTCTTCAGACACTCGGAGCGAAATCTTTCCAATTTCATATTTAACAATATGCACATTATTGACCAAATACGCGTGCAATAAAGGTTCGCCATTAGTCGAAAATAACGCCACCATTTCTTCAAAGGTCTTTGGTAAAGTGTTTTCACTTACTGAGGTTGGTTCTATTTCCACAACATGCTCAGGCTTTAAGGCCAACCCAGTAGGCCCGGACGTGATGCTAGGGTTCAAAATTTGAGACGCTTCAGCCACTTCTGCCGTTGTTTCTGACGGGTGAACTCTGGTCGGACCGGTAGGTCTGTCTGTAGTTTCGATTAAAGTTCCTTTATCCAGAGACGCCACGGCTTCTGCCGGCGAGGGTAAATCTGCCGCATACGCAATCCTGATGAGCACCATTTCTGCCGCTTGGATGGAAGAATATGCAGCCCGCATCTCAGCTAACCCTTTGAGAAGCATTTGCCATGTTCTTGTTAGTACGGCCATCTGCAGTTTGGACGAAACCAACCGACCTCTTGAAAGATCGTGGTCCGTCCTAGGTGCCGAGTCAGCGACCTCAGGTATAGCCTTCAAGCGCGTCAACCAATGTGTGAGTTCGGCAAGGTCTTGTAGAATTAATGCGGGATCAGCGCCAGATTGATACATAGATCCAAGGTGTTCAAGGGCTTCAGCTATTTCTCCATTGATTAACGCTTCAAACAAATCAAAAACATGAACTCTCTCGGCTACTCCTAACATTTCCCGTACAGTGTCTTCATTTATCTCAACGCCAGTACCGACACGCGCGATTGCCTGGTCTAGTAATGATAACCCATCCCGCACAGAACCATCGGCGGCACGGGTAACAAGATCTAGCGCCCCCCTACTAATCGTGGCTCGTTCTAGTTTGGCTATTTCCGCAAAGTACTTAGATAGCTCTTCAAAATTTACCCTTCGCAAATCAAAACGTTGACAGCGCGAGAGTACCGTCACCGGCACTCGACGAATTTCGGTAGTAGCAAATATAAACTTCACATGTTCTGGTGGCTCTTCCAGAGTTTTGAGTAAAGCATTAAACGCATTGCGGGATAGCATGTGCACTTCGTCAACTATATAAATTTTATAACGAGCCGACACAGGCCTGTAGAGCACACCATCGATTAAATCTCTAATGTCATCAACGCCTGTTCGACTAGCCGCGTCCATCTCGATAACATCCATATGACGATCTTCCGCTATCGCAACACAGTGTTCACAAACCCCACAGGGATCTTTGGACGGTCCGCCAGAACCGTCGGTCCCCGCACAGTTCAGCGCGCGAGCAATAATTCGCGCCGTCGTCGTCTTACCCACCCCGCGCACACCAGTTAGAATAAACGAATGTGCCAAGCGGCCTGAGTCTATCGCATTTGATAGGGTCCTAACCATGGGCTCTTGACCAATAAGCGTCGTGAAATCACTTGGCCTGTATTTTCTTGCAAGCACACGGAAGGGTTCATTTGAGCTTCTGATTTCAGTGTTTTGGACCATTTCGGGCGACAATTCTCCGGTCAGGGGAAAACTCCCTTATGAGCAGTTTGAGCCAAAGTTGTTTAGCTCAATCGAACTTTTTTCGGAAGCCGACTCAGATTGAGCAGGTGGAAGACTGGTGAGGCGACCCGAAAAATCTCGTTACGGCTGCTTCCTTCCGGACCTGACCGGGTTGGCGAGCAATCCGTCCGCCGCCAGCCTCCCGATGTCATTATACCAGGTCTCACGCGCAGACCAAAGCCACGTAAAAACTTTTGGTAATTTTCTTTGAAATGTCGGTAATTGCGATGTTTGCCTGGTTGTGCGAGTACTACTCGGATGGAGAAATATAATTATTACTCGGATGCGATTCTTGATCGCGTAGCACATCTTCGTACAAATCACACATGGGTGAAAGATCAAATCGAATGTGAGGAGACCCTCGTCGTACCGGTATGGCGAACGCGAAATTTAATAACCAGACCCGAAGAACCACGCGGCGTGATGTTAACAGTGGGGAGAGCGCGGGAGCTAATTAACATTGCTGACACAACGGTCTTTCTGGGGGTCCGTAATAATACAAGTTACTTTGCTATTGATGTTTCGTCTTTAGAAGAAGCAGACGTATGCAATCTCTATCAAGACAGCCAATTTGTGGACCTCCGTTCGGTAGGGCCGGTTATGGATCGGACTGAATCAGCCATTCTTGCTTACGCAAAGGGTATTATGTACTGGCATGAACGTCATAAATTCTGTGGTGTGTGCGGAAGCGAAACTGAGATATTTGAAGCGGGACACCTGCGCAAGTGTCAAAATAGCGCCTGTGCCACCCCTCATTTTCCGAGAACAGACCCTGCGGTTATTATGCTGGTGTCTAAGGATGACAGAGCTCTACTTGGACGTAAGGCGGAATGGATGGAAGGCATGTATTCGACATTAGCGGGGTTTGTGGAACCGGGCGAAAGCCTGGAACATGCGGTGGCCCGGGAAGTGATGGAAGAAGCCGGTGTTGAGATAACAAATATCCGGTATCACTCCTCACAACCGTGGCCATTTCCCGCCTCGCTTATGCTGGGTTTTTATGCAGACGCCTTAACGGAAGATTTTAGTCAAAATGACGAGGAACTCGAAGATTTGAGGTGGTTCACGCGTCAGGAATTAGCCGATGGCGGCGCCGGCATTGCGCGACGCCCTCGTTCGGATTCTATTGCTCGACGACTTATCGATTCGTGGATAGCAAATGGATAACACTGTGCACTAACGTCGAATACTCATTCGTGTTGTCTAAAAGGATCTGCGGGGTACGTACCTAATACCCTGACCTCATGGGTATAAAAGTCCAGTTCTTCCATAGCTATTCGAAAGTTTAGATCCCCGGGGCCACCTTCAACATCCGCATAGAATTGCGTTGCAAAAAAATCGCCTCCAACCATATAGCTCTCTATTTTTGTCATATTTATCCCATTGGTCGCAAAACCTCCAAGTGCCTTGAAAAGGGCGGCCGGAACGTTGCGAACCCGAAAAATAAAACTTGTGATCAGAGGTCCATCACGGCCTTTTGGGACAAACGCGTCGCGCGCCATAACCACAAAACGCGTTGTATTATGCTCCGCATCCTCGATATTTTTCCGGATTGATTTGAGACCGTAAACCTCACCTGCAAGCTCGGAAGCAATAGCGGCGTCGGAAGTGCCTCCGGTCGCGGCTATGTCCGCCGCAGCACCCGCAGTATCCGCATGAATGATTGGTTCTAATTTATATTTTCGTAGGAAACGTCCGCATTGTCCTAACGCGTGAACATGGCTATGTACTCGCCGAATAGTTTTCAAAGAGGTGCCATTTGGTGCCAACAAAGAATGGTTAACCGGTAAAAAACGCTCGCCGATAATGTAAAGGCCCGATTCCGGCATTATCCTATGAATGTCCGCCACACGGCCAGCGACTGAATTTTCAATTGGTATCATGGCATATTTAGCTTTTCGCTGTACAACAGCAGAGAATGTATCCTCAAAGCTCGCGGTAGCCAGCGGATCCAATTCGGGAAAGAATTTGCTGCAGGCGAGATGGGAATATGCTCCCAGTTGTCCCTGGAACGCGATGGTTCGTGCAGGTGACTGGCGTTTTCGATTTTTTTGGGCCGGCATTATCCGTTTACCTCTTTTTTTACCCGGGTTCTCCATAGCAATAAATCACGAAGAACCGGCCGCAAGCAATGCTCGCGCCCGGTCCAGATCCGCCGGAGTATCAACCCCGACGGGAACCGTGTCAACGAGTGCGACTTCAATTCGCATGCCCGCCTCTAAGGCGCGCAATTGTTCTAATTTTTCGAGACCCTCTAGTCGACTTACGGGCAGAGAAACAAATTTATCCAAAACGTTACGTTTGAATCCATAAACTCCAATATGGTGATAATGTGGACCGACAGTATGATATGGAACCATTGCGCGGCTAAAATAGAGTGCTCTGCCGATATTTGATGTCTCAGACGGAAAAGATATTACCACTTTTACAACATTTTCATCAGCACGCTCTCGCTGATCTGTAATCTCCGCAGCTAATGTTGTCATATCCACTTTCAAATCATCAAACGGCTTTAACGACGCACTAATTAAGGCTGGATCTATTGTTGGGAGATCACCCTGCAGGTTAATAACTATGTTGTAACGCTCATCTGGATCAAAAACAGAGAGTGCCTTGTGTACGCGATCCGAGCCGCTAGGAAGATCGGGTTCAGTTAAAAGGGCGTTCCCGCCCACTGATTTGATTACGTCCACTATTTCCATATCACCACAAGCGACGACAACAGGGCCAATATCCGCATCGATTGCTCGTTGCCACACCCGCACAATCATTGGCACTCCGGCTAGGTCAGCAAGAGGTTTTTTTGGAAAACGAGTAGCGGCAAGCCTAGCGGGTATCACAATCACTGGGTTTTTTGTTTGGGTCATGAAATCCAGGTCCTGAGAGCAAGATATCAAAAAAGAACGTTATATAAGGTGCGACATTATACCCCTTGTGCTAGGACGGGAAT
>CAZOHS010000172.1:0-5322 GCA_964579285.1 uncultured Rhodospirillaceae bacterium
AAGTGGTTTGATCCCGAACGGGTCCCGCGAGAGCACCAAACGCCTTTCCCCGGGGTCAAATATTGCGAGCGCATACATACCGCGTAGCCAATCACAAAAATCAAGACCATATTTATAATAATAATGAAGGATAGGTTCGCAATCCGAGTTGGTTTGGAACTGAGTTTCAGGCAATTCGTTTCGCAACTCGATGTAATTATAGATTTCACCATTACCAACGAGAACAGTTCCTGCGGGACCAAAAAGCGGTTGGGCACCGTTTTCCACATCAATGATTGAAAGCCTGGTGTGTGCAAGTCCCATTTTTCCTGTCGACCATAATGCTTCCCCATCTGGACCACGGTGCTTCAGCTCAGATTGCATAGTTTCTAACTTCGCAAAGTCCAAACCGCTTTCTTCTGTCGCCATGATTCCTGCAATGCCGCACATCAACTTGATACCTTTTCGAACAAATCAATATAACGTTGTACGACTGCCTCTTCCCTAAATTCCTCTTCAAAACGTTTTCGACCAGCTACCGCTAACTTATGAGCCAACCCCGAATCGGAGGCGATGGTTTTGATCGCTAACGAAAGAGCGTCTGGGTCTTCGACGGGTGTAATTAGACCATTCCGATCATTTTGAATTAACCATGACGGGCCCTGTGAATTTGCTGCCACCACTGGTAATCCTGCCGCCCAAGCCTCCAGAATCACATTACCAAGGGGCTCAACGCGCGACGGGCATACCAGCATATCCGCCGTTGCCATGAGGTCTTGAATATCATCTCTCCAGCCAAGAAACCGAATGCGCTCATTCACTTCAAGAGTACGTGCCAGTGTTTCGAGCTCCGGTTTATCTCGGCCTTCTCCGGCAACAAGTAAGTATACGTTTGTGGTTTTTTTTAGTGCGCGAATTAGAATATCGAACGCCTTATTAGGATGGAGGCGCCCAGCGGCGAGGACTACTTTTGCAGAGCCTGGTATATCCAAAGCCTGTCGTGAGATGAGCTTCCCGGAAAAGTCATCCACAAAGTTCGGAACATAATGGGCCCGCTGGGGCGGCCACCCGAGGTCGATAAGATACCGGACAAGGTCGGGTGTATTCCCTATGAGATGGTCACAGCTCTTAAAATATTTAATGTCATAATACCCGCCAAGTCGGCCAATTAGGACAGGCTTTACATTAGTTTTTTTTATCGCGTGTCCTGTAATTCGGGTTGCTCGCGCCATCCACGAAAGAATTATAGTTGGGTTAAACTCCTCAATTTCTCGCGCCAGGTCCGGAACGGAGCAAAAATCAACCACGCCGCCAAAAGGGAGGTAACGAGGTTGAATCAAGACGGTATTTAGCCTTTCAGCGCGGTCCAGATTTTTACGCATTACGACAGATTGACTAAGGTCCCTGCGGGCAAATGATGTTGTTAATCGTACAAAAAATTCTTCTGCACCCCCCACTTTCCCGCCCGCTATTGTCTGCATGAGTTTCATATCGTTAAAAACTGCTCGAAACCCGCGGCAGCGTCATCCCAACTCCAACTGCGCTGATGTCTTAAAGCCGCTGTTCTCTGGTACTCCCAAATTTTGTCGTCAAGAAGCAATAACCTCGCCCTTTCCGCGAAATTTGCATCATCTACAGCGACAAATCCCGTTACACCATCTATTACCCGCTCAGCAACGCAACCAATATTCTCCACGACTGCTGGTACGCCCAAGGCCTGTGCTTCTCCAACGGCAAGACAATAGGTTTCACCGGGATCGCCGCGATAAAGCAATGTTCTAAAGTCCATCAGTTCCTTGGCAAGTTCTCGTTTCGCTATCGGCTCACGAAGAACCACACCATGGGATGAAAGCGCGCGGGCTTTATCCAATACACTTTGAATTCGATCTACCCTGCGCATCCCATGTTCTCCGTATGTTTTTGTACCGGAGAATACATGAAGTTCCGCACCGGGTACGTAAGGTTGTATAGCCGTCGCCCATATATCTAGGAGCCAATCCAACGATCGAAGCGGACTCGACGTAAACACGGCGCGCGGCGCCGGCGTAGAAATAGTTGCCTCTGTTTCCAGAAACACTTTAGAAATACCATAGGGAATAATCACCTTCTCGCCGCATGGTATCCACCACGGTAACGAGTTAACGTGGAAGTCTGAAGAAAACACAATGATTGGCCGCAAAGAAAACAGTTTCGAAAAGTATCTCCATTTCTTTAGATACCCAGCGGGATTATGAATCCAAAATATTCTTGTGTGAGCAGACGGCACTAACGGGATAAGCTTGTCCCCTCGGTTCGCTATATACATATCTGCTTTGTCAGGCAGTCCTCTGTCTAGCGGGTACCATGAGACCCCGGCCCGGTCCATCTTCCGGCCACAGTTGTTATAAATGTTTACTTTATGGCCGCGGACAGCCAACGCCTCGGCGAGTGAAACAAACGCTGTTTCCGCCCCACCAAGGGGACCAGTCGCAAGGGAATCACCGTCGAAGGTAATACCGTCATCAGCCATAATAATTACGGCCACTAGCCGTCATCCAATGTAGCTTTGAGGTACGATAAAATTGGATACAAAGCCGCAAACAGCGCAATCAAAAAGCCAAAATGGCCTTCTCTATATCCTTTTCTTGTTACATAGCATTTGTAAAAACGCGAGAATATACGCCGAATATTGCGAGCATAAGATCCGCCGTCTCCATTCTCTCTGATGTCCAGTGCGCGCGCTGTCGTGTAGGAATCTAGCCGTCGAAGCATATCTGAGATATTTCGATCAACATAATGTTCAACCCTATTTTGGAGAGGAGCGCCTTTCGAGCCGGTAAATTTTAGCGCTGGGTGCACGCGCTGTGGGCCCCATGTTTTTACACCCTTCCGAAAAAGCCCCGGATATTCATTTTTGCCGAACGAAGCACCCCATCCGTAACGGACCAAACGATCGCCTACATAATTATCGACAGGAATTCCATGCCAGTCGGCCGAACTCGTACTAATGACCCGCAATAGTTCTTTCGCGAGTGTTTCTGGAACTCTCTCGTCCGCGTCAACTTCAAAAATCCACAGGCCGCGGCAAGCTTTAATACCAGCGTTTCGACGTTCACCCTCTAACGCCCAGTCACCCTCTATGATACGGTTGGCAAATAATGTTGCAATGCGTTTAGATCCATCCGTGCAATTATCGAGCAATACAACCAGTTCATCAGCAAACCTCAAGCATTCCAAGCATGCTTCTAATTGCTGTTCCTCGTTATGAACCGTAACCAATACGGACAAGACACAGTTTTCAGTAGCCATATTTGGTGTTATAGCCGCAAGACTAGATAAATCTACGGCAAACCTCTATTTAACAGTTGGGGTACAGATAATCATGGCAATTGGCACATACGCAAACCTTGGGAATCGAGCGGTAATCGACGTGGGTGGGGACGATGCTCTGTCCTTCCTGCAAGGGTTGATCACCAACAATATGGAGCATGTCAGTGAAACCCAAGCGATATATGCTGCCCTACTCACACCTCAGGGTAGATTTCTTCATGACTTCTTTATCATTGAATATTTAGGCCGTTTTATGGTGGACATTGATGCCCAACATGCGGCGGCTTTCATCAAGCGTCTGAATCTTTACAAATTAAGGGCGCGCGTCGAGATTTCCGATATAACATCCCACTGGGCTGTTTGCGCAATTATCCCCGAAAACAAACAAGTTCAGATCGCCACAGATCTAGATAAAGGACCTATTTTCCAGGACCCTCGTCACGAGAAATTAGGCCTTCGGGCCATTGTTGCCAAAGGGAATGACTACTGGGCTGAGTTAAAGGAAATCTCAGAACTCGAATACGATTCATTGCGCATTTCACTTTGCATACCGACGACGGGACATGAACTTATCCCCGAAAAGTCATTTTTGCTTGATTACGGTTTCGAGGAACTAAAGGGTGTGGACTTCGATAAAGGCTGTTACGTGGGCCAAGAAGTTATCGCGCGGATGAAACACCGCAGTTTAGTAAAGAGACGCTTGTTTTTAATCGAAACAAGCGTCGAACTAAATGCCGCAAACCAAACCGAAATAATGTCGGATGAAATAATAGCTGGCGAAGTACTATCTGTAAGTACAAACCGTGCAACAGCTCTTTTACGGCTAGACCTGGTAGCAAAAGGCGGGCTAACCATAAAGGGAATGCCAATTACTCCGAAGTTACCAGATTGGGCAAAATCCTGAGCTCCGTGAGTACGTTAGGCAGTTATGCCAACCGCGTTTAAACAGTCGGTTTCGCGCGAAATTTTCGGACATGGTTCTTATCAAAGACAGAAGTCTGAATTGACATTATAGCCATTCATTCACCTCTGAAAGAGTTGTCTATCAATAGAACGATTGTTTCTGTAATTACTATCAAGCCGCTGACAATACAAAACTTAACGATCCGGTGCTAACGCTGCCTGCGCAGCGGCTAGCCGTGCGATGGGAACCCGATACGGTGAGCAAGAGACATAATCGAGGCCAATTTTTGCACAGAAACGAATTGATTCAGGGTCTCCACCGTGTTCTCCACAAATCCCTAGTTTTAAATCGGGGCGGGTTGAACGTCCCCGTTCCACGGCTATGGTCATCAATTCCCCCACGCCTTCTTTATCGATTGTTACGAAGGGATCCACGTCAAAGATTTCTTGTTGGGTATACTCTTTGATCATCCGAGCAGTATCATCACGCGAAATGCCGAGTGTGGTTTGGGTAAGATCGTTGGTACCAAAGGAAAAAAATTCAGCCCCTTCTGCTATTCTCGCGCCCTGCAGTGCTGATCTTGGCAGTTCTATCATCGTTCCCACAATGTAGGCGATCGTCGCACTCGTCTCCACAAAGACTTCTTCGGCAACCGCATCAATAATCTGGCGCAGTATATCGAATTCCGACTTATCACAAATGAGTGGTATCATTACCTCTGGCTGAACACGCTCATCAGAGCTCTTTTCTACCTCGACAGCTGCTTCAAAAATAGCGCGAGCCTGTATTTCGACAATTTCTGGATATGAGATCCCTAGTCGGCAGCCACGATGCCCGAGCATGGGATTTACTTCTTTGAGTTCAACCGAGCGGGCCCTAAGTTCGTGTTCGGAAAGGCCGGAGGCGTTTGCGACTTGTTTAATTTCATCGGCAGTATGAGGTAGAAATTCATGAAGAGGTGGATCGAGCAGGCGTATTGTGACGGGTTTGCCACGCATTATTTTAAACAATTGGATGAAATCCTGGCGTTGCATTGGGAGAATTTTCTCTAATGCGCGGCGTCTCGCCGGCGCGTCTTTTGCGAGGATCATCTCTCGCACAGCGACAATTCGCTCAGCATCAAAAAACAT
>CAZOHS010000173.1:0-5310 GCA_964579285.1 uncultured Rhodospirillaceae bacterium
CTGGATGGTGCGAAAGTGGAACTCTTCATTCCAACTATAATGTCAAAACGAATTCGATATACCGGTTCTGTATTGCGGCCCAGGACAATAGAACAAAAAGGACTGATAGCCAAAACAGTTGGTGAGAAGCTATGGCCGCTATTCGAAAAAGGTAGTATTAAACCCCTAATTTATAGGACATTTCCATTGGAACAAGCAGCAGAAGCCCATAAACTTATGGCGAGCAGCGATCATATCGGCAAGATCATGCTGGCTATCGACCCTGCATGTTTACATTCATAGCTAATAGCCTATTTCGCAACACAAAGGCTCCTTATCATGTCAAATAATATATCTCCAAATATAAAGCCGCTTATGCCCAAGGCTACAGCGGTATGGCTCATAGAGAATACCGCGCTGACCTTCGTACAAATTGGTGCTTTTTGTGGCCTACATGAACTTGAAATCCAAAGTATTGCTGATGACGAAATCGCTATTGGCATGGTGGGCTACGACCCTATTACTAATGACCAGCTGACGAAGGACGAAATTGAACGTTGTGAAGCAGACGCGTCTGAGAGACTGCGAATGGCGAAAACCCACGTACCTCGCCCTTCGAACAGAACCAAAGGACCAAAATATACGCCTGTCGCCAGAAGAGGGGACAAACCTGATGCTATAGCGTGGCTTATCAAGCATTATCCAAATTTAGCAGACGCCCAAATTTCTCGACTAATCGGTACTACCAAACCAACGATCGGTGCGATTCGGGATCGGTCGCATTGGAACATGGGAAATATTTCCGCTCGTGATCCTGTGGGACTTGGTTTATGTAATCGACCCGACCTTGACAAGGAAGTTCTTAAAGCAGGCTATGCAGCCACTCAAGAAAAACCACCGATAGATATTCCTTCCGACGGCATGAACAGGGGCTAACGGGGAAAATAAAACTATTCTCGGCAACAGAAAGCTAATTTCACAGATGACCCTCAATCGCGACTAATTTATCTTTTATTTTTAGTTTTCTTTTCTTAATAGCTGAGACCGCTATGTGATCAGGCTGAATTTTATCTTTTTCTTGCTCTAGAGCGTTTTCGAGTTCTGCATGTTCTGCCTTAAGTATCTTAACCTGATCCGCTTCGCTCATATTTTACCCCTCAAAAGTTATAATATATACCTTAGAGTTTAGCCTCAAATTTCTCGAGTTGTAAATCCGCAATCTTGGCCGCATGGTATAACTACAAACCCTTAACCCTCAAAACATTTTAAGTGAAATCGGATAAATATCGCCGACCAGGCGAGGGAAAGCTGCACCGGCAATATAAACAACATTTTTGCGATCGTTTTCTGAAATATCTGTGAACGTCCGCAAATAAGTACCCATGTTTGATAGGGCATCTTTAAGGCATAAGTTATCGGAACGTTTACTGTCGGCTTTTAAATCAAGAGCAGCTGCTAAAATCAGTTGCTCAATATGTTCACAATCAATTTCAGTCTTTTGAATCCGTTGTCTTACTGACTCGGTAAGCGCACCATCTTCATAAAAGGAACTATTTTTCATCCCGGTTCGAACCGCTCGTAGACCCCTTACTATATCTTTATGCCAAATATCTACTGCCTCAATTAAGGTTTGCATTTGCGAAGTGGTTAAATCCGCCCGCACCGAAGTCCCGACCCATAAACAGAATAAAAGCACATTTACATCCACATCATGAGCGTTCTGTAGCTCCAGGCATGCCTTGCCAACACCTTCCATCATGTAGATTTGGAGTGAAAAATCCCAAAATGGGTGATTTGGAAATACCGTCAACGCAACTCCTAACTTTTTTATGACCTCAGTCGAATTATTAATTACATTTCGTGGGTAAGGCTAACAGTAACATCGTTATTCTGCTATTCTTTACATGGGAAAGAGCCGTATGCCATAGGGAAAATGAGCGAAAACGAAGCCCTCAGGGAAAAACTGGCAAAGCTAAAGCTTGAACATCGCGATTTGGACGATGTCATTGCCCGCCTGACCGAACGTGCTCCGTATGATCAATTACAACTACAGCGGCTTAAAAAACGCAAGCTGGTATTGAAAGATCAAATATCTCGCCTCGAAGCTCTTCTCCATCCAGATATAATAGCGTGAAATATTGGCTGCGAGTAAAACAGAGTGGTTTGCGAAGCCGTTGTGGCGACGATAATATGTGCCGCCTTATAGCGTTTTCCAGCTATGGGTACATTTTTGAAAGGGAATTGCGATGGCAGCGCGAAAGTCTGCAAAATCTGTGGGTCGGCGAAAGTCAGAACAAAAAGCCGCACAGGTTGGTGTAATCATGGGCAGTAAATCGGACTGGCCAACTATGAAACATACCGCTGACATTTTAAAATCTATGGGCATCCCCCATGAAACGAAAATAGTCTCCGCGCATAGAACACCCGAGAGGCTGGTTGAATACGCCAAAACTGCCCAAAACAGAGGATTGAAAGTAATAATTGCGGGCGCGGGTGGCGCCGCACACCTACCAGGCATGATTGCCGCTCTAACCTCTCTCCCCGTATTAGGTGTTCCTATTGAAAGTAAGTCCTTGAGCGGCATGGATAGCCTACTTTCAATTGTTCAAATGCCTGGTGGTGTGCCGGTTGGTACATTGGCGATCGGCACTTCAGGGGCCAAAAATGCCGGTTTAATGGCGAGTTCGATTATCGGACTTTCGGATAAATTAGTAGCAACCCGACTTGATAAGTGGCGGGAAACGCAAACCCAGAGTGTTCCAAACACGCCAACAGGGCGATGATTTGACCAAAACTCTCTCACCCGGATCAACAATTGGTATTCTTGGAGGAGGCCAGCTTGGGCGTATGATTGTGTTGGCTGCAGCACAGCTGGGGTACAAATGCCATATATTCAGCCCCGAGCCCGAAGCGCCGGCAAAAGATGTTTCCGCCGTAACTACAACAGCACCGTACGATGACCCCGAGGCCTTGCGTGCATTTGCTGAAAACAGCGATGTCATTACCTTTGAATTCGAAAATGTTCCTGACAAAAGCTTGGAAATTATCGCTGACCTCGCGCCCATCCGGCCAGGTGTCGAAGCTTTACGTATCTCTCAAGACCGAGCCCTTGAAAAAAGGTTCCTAAACGAACAGAGTATTTCCACAGTCGCTTGGAGTTCAATCACAAAACCTGAAAAGCTAGATCAGGCCGCGGCTAAAACCGGTTTGCCAGCAATACTAAAATCCTCCCGTTTTGGGTACGATGGAAAGGGTCAAAGTACCGTCACTACTATACCCAATCTCCAAGAGGCCTGGACAAAGATGGGGGGGGTCCCCTGTGTTCTGGAACGTATTTGTGAATTCGAAAGAGAAATATCCGTCGTTGTCGCGCGAGCAGCTGACGGGCAAACAGAACATTACGTACCTGTCGATAACGTTCATCGGAATAAGATTTTACACACCTCAACAGCCCCCACTCAACTGGATCAAAATACCGCCGATGAAGCTGTTCACATTGCCAAAAAAGTGGCCGAAGCTATAGATATAATTGGGTTAGTGGCAGTTGAAATGTTTGTATTAAATAACAAAGAAATTCTGGTTAACGAAATTGCGCCACGCCCTCATAATTCTGGGCATTGGACTATGGATGCCTGTTTAGTCAGTCAGTTTGAACAATTAGTGCGGGCGATCGTTGGTCTTCCACTAGGTCGAGCAAAACGTCATTCAAACGCGGTCATGACCAACTTGATTGGTGATGACGCTGAAAATTGGTATGAAATAGCCAGCGACGCAAATTCTTGCCTGCACCTCTACGGTAAAAAAGAGGCAAGAAACGGACGAAAAATGGGTCACGTAACGCGGCTATTTCCTTTAGAAGGCCTCGCATAGCGGCTTTTCAAGACATCTCCAAAGGTCTCAAAAGCCTTACGTGCGCGAAAGCGGGCGTTTACAAAGTTTTCTCGGGTTCTATGCAATCTCATTACATCGCCGATACGGCGATCTAAAAAACTCATTGTCTCTTCACTGTTTTCACTGCCGTCTGTGAGCCAAAACATTGTGGTGGAGCTAAGCACGCCAGCAAGTAGTCCACGCTTTGTATAGAAAGAAAAGTCACTAGACCGATCACCAATTTCGTACCACATACAATCGACGCTCGCGTATACGAGTTTCATGCCCAAAACGGCATTGTTTGGTGCCATAAGAATTGATGTCGCGCGCCGCACAGCTTCACGATGCGGTTGTAAAATTGCGAGCCGCGTTTTAGCAACAAACGATATTTTTTCCCTTATACGCAAGTCCGAAATATCAGAGGTCTTAATTTCCTCGACCATCTTTTGATCCGCCCACTTTGAAAAATAGCGGATAGCATCTCTTGGCCCGTTGGGGAAAAATTCGGCAAGAACATCAGATGACAAATTGATGTCACTAGCCCCCAGCTTGAGCGCTTTATAAGACCAGCCTTCGAGAGAAACATGCATAAGGATGGCCTCTATTAAGTCATCCCCACACCCGTCTCTGTCTCCTATTAGCACGTATCACCCTCTTCATTCTCGGAATTTGGCACGGAACGGTCCATGAAATTCTTAAGCTCTTCGTTGAAACTTAGTGTCGATAAATCATTCATTCGCATAGGAAACAATACACCATCCAGATGGTCAATTTCATGCTGTACTACGCGAGCGTGAAAATTTGTGGCCTCCCGCTCAACTTCTTCGCCTGAGGGTAGGTACCCCCGGTAAACAATTCTATGATAGCGCGGCACAGCACCCGTTAGTCCAGGGATTGAAAGACAGCCTTCCCAACCCGTCTCAATTACGTCACCTATCGGGTCAAATTCGGGATTGACGAGGGCTGTTAAGTGCGCAAAATCAGTGTCAACGGAAGCTGCGTTAACGCGTTCCTGTGGGGCTTTAAATATAATTAATCGTTGACCTTCATATACCTGAGGGGCTGCTAATCCAACTCCGGTGGCATCCTCCATAGTTTCGACCATATCGTCTAGCAAACGGCCTATCCCGCGAGACGTTGGATCAGAGACAACCTCAGCAGTTTGAAGTAAAATAGGATGACCCATCCGAGCAATTTTTAGCAGCGTCATAACATTAACTCTAATATTCTTGTTTTTCTGATTATAGTCTATTTACCGTATTTTCAAGGCATATACGTTATAGGGTTTAAAACTTCGTCTCCTTTGTGTTATAAACAAATTTATAAACCGGCGGAAACGTCGGTTTTCGCTGTTTTCGGAAATAATGTTAATTTGATTGGAGATCATTCAACCGTGGAAGTTTCTGTAAGAGATAATGACGTTGATCAGGCTTTGCGCGCACTTAAGAAAAAGATGCAGCG
>CAZOHS010000174.1:0-1181 GCA_964579285.1 uncultured Rhodospirillaceae bacterium
ACCCAACCTGATAAGGCGTGTTCAATCCACGAGTGGTGCATCTAATTCAAATTTTCCATTTGGGTCCTCAACAACTAAAACCCAAACATCGGGGTCAAAACCAACTTCACGTTCAATTATCGTTTCAGCCTGCAAATTAGAAACGGCTGACCCATCACTGATACTGCGCCAAACAATATTCCCATCTAGGTTACGTGTCCTTGCAACAACTCCACATGTCCCATCAAGTCTGTCGAGTTTTACGATCACCAGACCGGCATCGTTATCCCCGTGGCGCGCCACCACGATCGGTATAGAAGCAATATTACAACGCCGCACCTGAGCACTCACCCAGAGGGTCGTTCTGAGCCGAGGCTCAGTCACGCTAGATTCCACAACATGGGATAATATCTATGCAGCTGCCGCTTTTTCAAAATCAAATACTATCGGCTCAATATCGCCTGATCTAATAGCTGTTACCCGATCTTTTGAGAGAGGAAAGCTAAACTGAGCGTTACGCATATCAATGCGTAAACTTTGGAGCTCAACTGAGATACCTTCCATCAATGACCAGTCGGCATCAGACATCTCTTCCTGATCTAGGCCAACGATGCCTTTACACATATGTCCAAATTCGTCTTCATAAACCAAGGCAGCGGCATGGGCGATTAAATCATCCGCACCGCCATTTCCAGCTAATTTCATGCCTTCTGAAAATAAGGTGCAATAACCTCCTTCCGTAAAGTAACAGGCCCTCTCCCCTACATTGCCAAATTGTTCTTTTACCTCAGCGCGACGATCCCTAATCGCGAGATTTTCAGGCCAATCTGGTACCTTCTTCAGCCGCGTCGGGCTTAGCCGGGGTTCACCGTCTTCACGCACAGCGTCATAAGCGTCCGCGTAGGCGCAATAATGGGAAAATTCTTCATAAAGGCCTTCCATTTTCGCCAGTATTTCCTCGCGTGGCACCTCTATATCTATTTTGGGAAAAACAGCTATCAAATCTTCTGCGGGGCCGAGATATAGACCCCTTTGATCCCCCAGCGGGGTATCCCATACCTCCTTTCGTGCTTGTCTAAGAAGCCATAGTCGGTCTGTTTCTTTTGTTCTAATGGGCGACGTCCAATAAGTACGGATTACTTCCGCCTCTCCAGCGAAAAGTGGAGCCACCGTGCCAACAAGACTAATAAGCTTTTCACTCG
>CAZOHS010000174.1:1281-5291 GCA_964579285.1 uncultured Rhodospirillaceae bacterium
CTTTGGCCTTTTCTAAATAACGGGCATAAACCTTGACGGTTTCTTGCATCGTGCGTGACTTATCCAACGTCTCCCGGCTTTCCTCTGCAAACGGCGTAGCATTGAGTAGTCGATACATTTCCGCGGCGCCAGTGTGATAATTGGGGGTTAGCCCGACCGACGCATAGGTTTCCGCTATCTGTTCCATCTCACCAATCCATCGACCAGCATCGGCGGGAAGCGCGGGCACGCGACGCCCCATGCGAGCCAGCACTTCAGGTTGACTAGCAGCCCACTCTGCTTCAAGCACTTCTCGAATATCAAGAGCTTCTGACGCTGTGTAGGCTGCTGTTAAGAGCGTATCTGTGCCTTTCGTTACGGACGCGTAGATCATCTTAACGGCAGAGGCGCGACCTATTTCGTCACCAAGGTTTATTATTCGCTTCCCGTTCCCGTTAAGCTCCTCCATTAACCCGGCAGAAGTACCGGAAACATATAAGCGCGTATCTGATTTTGACTTAAATGGCGCCCAGCCAATAATGCCTCCATCTATAAATACAGCGCCAGCCGCGTTAATTTGGTCCGCGATACGTTTTGCCGTTGTTGGGGCTATAGCATTCATCTCTGCATAGGCTGGCGTTGAACCAGTTTTTGTCATTGCGGCGCAGACCTCATCCGCAACATTTTCAGCTATTTCGGGAGGCAAGATCGAGACCACAAGATTTGCTTCCGCTACTAAGGCTTCTATGTCCCCAACTTCCCTGATACCCGCTCTTTCGGATCTCATTCGAGTTTCTTCGCTTCGACCTTTCAAAAAAGTAATCACATCGAAGCCTTGTCCCTTGATCGAAGCGCCAACGCCCTCACCCATATCCCCTGGGCTAAGGATCGCGATCGTTTTCAAACCCATTTTGTTCTCCGGTTTACCAAAGTAGAACTTAACGACCAACCCTTTCCAACGCTATCCCTAGTTGGTCTAACGTTTAATCAGCTTGACCACAGATAAATGAGGAGAATCTATGTTCTCCCAACCCGTACTCTGTTTTACAGGGGTACAGCGACATACCACGCCCTACCCATGCGGCTAAGAAGGACCAACACGGGTTTTCGAAATTTTTCCTTTGTTTTTGCCCTGTGAGCATCGATCAAATTAAAGACGTCTTTAGGTGATTTGACATTCTTACCAAATACCCGCTGGATAATATCACCAGGACGTATACCCTTTTTTGCCGCGACACCGCCCCGTTTTACCGACAAAACTGCGACGCCTTGATCTTTAGGGCTTAAATTAAACCGAGCCCGTAAAACATCAGTAATTATAGAAAGGCGTGCTCCCCACGGGCTCCGCGTGTTCTCTGCCTTCGAGCGTACCGTGTTCGCGAGTTTATCTGATACCACGCCAACATTAATCATAAGATTTATCATAGAACCTGCACGGTAGATCAGCATGGGAATATCCGAGCCATTCGTTAAACTTGCCACAAGGCGGGGTAGTTCGCGCATTTTATTAACCCGGGTCCCGTTGACGGCAAGAATTACATCTCCAGTCTTTAATCCTGCAAGTTCAGCGGGACTGTTTATATCGATAGCTGATATTAGCGCTCCTTGGGGTTTAACCAGTCCGAGGCCAAGTGCCAGGTCTTTAGTGACGCGTTGGATTCTAATGCCAAGCCAACCACGCGATACTGTGCCACTTTCCTTTAACTGACGAACCACATTTGCGGCCATATTTGCTGGAATCGCAAAACCAATGCCGGCGCTAACGCCGGTTGGTGAAATAATAGCCGTGTTTACTCCTATTACTTCGCCTTGAACGTTGAATGTCGGCCCACCCGAATTGCCTTTGTTAATAGGAGCGTCTATCTGCAAAAAGTCGTCGTAAGGCCCCGCACCAATATCGCGCCCTCGCGCAGAAATTATGCCAGTCGTCGCAGTGTGACCAAGCCCAAAAGGATTCCCAAGCGCGATTACCCAGTCGCCGACTTGCGCTTCCGCAGAATTGCCAAACGTAACAAATGGGAATTTTTCACCGGATATAACCTTGAGTAACGCGAGATCTGTTTTGGGATCTCGCCCAATCAATTTTGCTTCAAAGGTACGACCTCCCTTGAGTATAACCTCAATTTTATTTGCGTGTTCAACAACATGGTTATTCGTCACAACATAGCCATTGGGATCCACGAAGAACCCAGAGCCCAACCCACGTAACTTCGGCCTTTGGTCCGGCGGGAGTTTGGCGCCTGGATTTGCACCGCCATATCTTTGTTTAAATTCTTCAGGAAAGAAACGTCTAAAAGGTTCGGGGATTTGAAGTTTTCGACCGCGGAGTTTGGCGGATGACCGTGTTGTCTGTATAGAAACAACAGCGGGGCTAACTCGTGTAATTATTGTGGCAAAACTAAACGGAAGTTGTTGACGGGACACCGGATTCGTTTTCTGGCTTTTAATAGCCATCAGAGTGGTTCCATCGTTTGGAAAGGCATTGCTAGAAACCGCCAGAAACGAGAGAACCCCCAGTGTTATCAAAAATGTAGGAAGAGCCAACGTAGTTTTATTGGGCATGTCCGGGTCTCCATTTATAGATTGAAAACGCGAGGCCGAATATACTAGTGCGCACCTTACGACATAGTGTCTAGACCATTAAATAACTTTAATTTATGGGTAAAAACAAAGTCAAAGAGTCGGACAGAAGATGAAATTATTTGTTGGTGATTGATCTCTCGGCGCGGCCTCGAAGGGTTCTATCTTCGAACCCGACACAATATGTGTTTTGTAACCATAATTTTCGACCCGGAGAATTGCCTCGCGAAGCGACAAACCGTTCTGGTTCGGGTCAATTTCCATCAGCAACGTCGGTCGTTCCCGTTGGATGGTATCTCGCGCTCCCTCAATTACCTCTAGTTCAAAACCTTCGACGTCAATTTTTATAAAAGACACGTCGATAAAATTAAAAGCATCCAATCGCTCTTGTCTTACGGGCCATTTATATGTGGGTTTTCCACTGAGATTTTTTGCAACCTGTAAAGTGCCACCTTGATTCGAAAAACGCCCATTTCTGTGAACCGGTAGTATTAAATCCGTCTCCCCACTACCGTTGGACAAGGCGACATCGTATGTCTGCACATTATCAGGGACACAACGAGAAAGAATCGCATGCATTTTTGGGTTAGGCTCAAAAGCTTTAACCTCTGCAGCCATTCCACTAAGAAGCCACGAGTAGAGGCCTTTATTTGCCCCAATATCGATGGCAACAGACCCTGGGCGCACCAGCTGGGTTAGAAAATGGAGTTCTTTCTCACCCTTTTTTAGTCGACGACGAACAAGTGTTCGAAGGTAAAATTTGGGCGGTAAAAGAGCGTACTTTATGCGTTCTTCAAGGCTGAAGAACCTGGAATCAGATTGCCAGTTATGTATCACATTAGCCTCACCGCTCATTTGTTAGAACTTGGCAGCGTCTTAACCCTGCTCTAACTCGGTATCCCAATATAGAAAATCACGCCAGCTTTCATGAAGGTAATTTGGCGGGAATGAGCGACCATTACTTTGTAGCTGGTAGTTAGTAGGTTCCATTGGCAAACGGGTGGGTAGCATCCCGCAATCCTTAGGAAGTTGGTTGCCTTTCATAAGGTTACAATTAGAGCATGCAGCCACCACATTTTCCCAGTTTGTCCTACCCCCAAGACATTTGGGGGTAACGTGATCAAATGTTAATTCCGAAGCTCCAGGTGCACCGCCGCAATACTGACAAGCGAAATGATCACGCAAGAAGACGTTGAATCGAGTAAAGGCAGGACGACGTGATAGCGGAACGTATCGTTTAAGTGCAATCACACTGGGAAGTCGCATCGAAAAGCTTGGCGAACGAACTTCGTTCTCATATTCGGACACAATATTCACCCGCTCGAGAAAGGCGGCCTTCACCGCATCCTGCCACGACCAAACAGACAGTGGAAAATAACTGAGAGGTCTAAAGTCAGCATTGAGTACGAGTGCCGGGGAATTCCCAATCACCGCTCATGTATCCCAGTTAT
>CAZOHS010000175.1:0-5117 GCA_964579285.1 uncultured Rhodospirillaceae bacterium
TGCTCGGGCACGTCGCGATTTAACGAGTGCCAAAGGATCGAATTCTGCCCCGCAGTTCGGGCAGATAATCGGATCACGCTTCATATCATAAAAGCGTTCACTACAATTTAGGCAAGTGCGTTTTAAACCCCAATTCGGCTTCGCCAATGCGGCCTCCATTTGATAGCTTCTCTCTGGAATGCAGCCTTTGCCATGTTCGGTCCGTTCTGTCAAAACCAAAATCCATGTTTTCGCGATTTATTCGGTATGATAAATGGAGGTAGCACTTTTATGAGTGCCAAATTGATAAGGATAGAAACGTGAACAAACTCTATTCCCAACGCGGTGAAGCGTTAGAGGGGGTAACCCGAGTGCCGGGAGACAAATCCATTTCGCACCGTGCTCTCATTATAGGGGCTTCCGCGGTGGGTGAGACTAAGATTAATGGTTTGTTGGAAGCAGACGATGTCGTCCGCACCATCGAGGTGCTTCGCGTGTTGGGTGTTACGGTCGAAAAAACCGGAAACGAATGGAGCATTCATGGAGTTGGGGTTGGAGGGTTTTCTGCGCCCCATGATATTTTAAATTTTGGTAATTCAGGTACTGGTGCGAGACTTCTTATGGGGCTGCTTTCTACACAAGATATTAGAGCGATCGTCACTGGCGACCGTTCTCTGCGCTCACGGCCTATGGGGCGGGTTATAGAGCCTTTGTCAAATATGGGCGCATTTTTTGAATCCCAAAATAATGGTCAGATGCCAATCGTTTTACATGGAGCACAAGACCCGATCCCAATTAATTATGAGCTTCCTATTCCATCTGCACAGGTCAAGTCGGCTATTCTGCTGGCGGGATTGAATACACCAGGAAAAACCACAGTCATTGAGAGCGAACCCACTCGCAATCACACCGAAAACATGCTCAAATTATTTGGTGCGACGGTGGAAGTGGAGCGTTGCTCTTCAGGAAAGGTACGAATCGAACTGAATGGCTATCCTGAATTGTCACCAAAGCCGATAATAGTCCCAGGTGATCCATCATCGGCAGCGTATCCTGGTATTGCAGCATTAATTACACCAGGGTCAAATGTTACTATCGAAAATGTATGCATCAATCCACTGCGGTCTGGGTTTTTAGATACGTTGCGTGAGATGGGCGCCGACATAGAAATAGCAAATCAGTTAAATGTTGCCGGTGAACTAATAGGTGACCTTACATATCGTTATACTGCGCTTAACGGTGTCACCGTCCCTCCTGAACGGGCACCCTCGATGATCGATGAATACCCTATTATAGCAATTGCTGCCGCGTTCGCCGCGGGCCAAACCCGACTTTGTGGATTAGGTGAATTAAGAGTAAAGGAGAGCAATCGATTTTCGGCAATTGTGGAGGGTCTTACCGCTTGCGGAGTGTCTGTAGATACCGATAGGGATGATATTGTTATCCAGGGGTGCGGGGGCCCTCCCCCGGGAGGAGCAGAAATCTCTGTGAACCTAGATCATAGGGTCGCCATGTCTTACCTGGTAATGGGTATAGCCGCAAGAAAGGCTGTTACAATTAATGATGGGACGCCGATAGAAACAAGTTTTCCCAATTTTAGCAATTTGATGAATGGACTTGGGGCAAATATTGGTTTCACGGGTGACTAAAAACGTTGTTATAGCAGTCGATGGAACGGCAGCGAGTGGTAAGGGAACACTTGCTCGTCGACTGGCAGCCGAACTCGGATATGCCTATTTTGATTCCGGGCTTTTATATAGATGTATTGCCCTATCTTTATTAAGCTCCGGCCAGGATCCAACTGACGGCTCAGCGGCCGAGCGTGTTGCAGAGGGTTTTACCCTGCAAGGGGTGAATTTTTCCAACCCCGCATTGCGTGATGAAGAAACAGGGAACGTAGCTGGTATTGTCGCAGCGAATGGGAATGTCCGCGCAGCACTGATAGACAAACAGCGTCGGTTTGCAGTTGATCCGCCAAACGGCGAACCAGGGTCTGTGCTCGATGGTCGCGATATTGGAACGGTGATTTGTCCCGATGCGGATTATAAATTCTTTGTTGATGCGGATGTGCACGTTCGTGCGGAGCGACGTCTTAAAGAGTTGCAGGACCGCGGCGTAGAGAGTATACCTGCCCGCGTTCTGCAGGACATGAAGGAGCGCGACCGTCGAGATCAGAACCGTACGGTAGCACCTTTGGTACCCGCATCCGATGCGTCTGTCATTAATACGACAAATCTAAACGCTGACGCTGCATTCGCCTTGGCTATGTCCTTCATCCGCTAGCTGAACAAATGGAACACGCATCGGGGTCTTATGGGCTGGCATGCCTAGGTTAGCTGGCGCTAGTGGGCACTGTTGTAGTTCCAGAAAGGGGAACTAGGGAATAAAATGGCGACAAATAATTCATCGATATCAGAGGAAACATTAGTGGAAGATTTTGGTGCTCTGTTAGAGGAGAGCCTTGGAGCAGGACAATTGTCGGAGGGTTCCGTCATAAAGGGGACGGTACTATCTGTCGACAGTGACAATGTTTTAATTGACGTGGGTCTTAAATCCGAGGGTAGAGTGCCTTTGAAGGAATTTAGCGCCCCAGGTCAACCGGCTGAGATTGGTGTTGGTGATGTCGTGGATGTGTATTTGGAGCGCATGGAGAACCGTAACGGAGAGGCTGTGTTAAGCCGCGAACGCGCAAGGCGTGAGGAGGCGTGGACGCAACTTGAAACCGCTTTTGAAAAAACGGAAAGGGTCGATGGTACAATATTTGGCCGTGTAAAGGGAGGCTTTACGGTTGATTTGTCTGGGGCGGTGGCGTTTTTGCCCGGCAGGCAAGTAGACGTTCGTCCCATACGTGACGTCGGTCCTTTGATGGGTTCTCCACAGCCCTTTCAAATTCTTAAAATGGATCGTCGTCGTGGAAATATAGTTGTCTCCCGGCGTGCTGTTCTTGAAGAGTCCAGAGCTGAGCAAAGAAATGAGCTCTTGGCGAACCTGAAGGAAGGCCAAGTTCTTGAGGGTATGGTTAAGAACATTACTGACTATGGGGCATTTGTTGATTTGGGCGGAGTTGACGGCCTTTTACACGTCACCGACATAGCGTGGCGGAGAATAAATCATCCCACAGAAGCGCTGACTATTGGCCAGACCGTCAAGGTCCAAGTCATCAGGTATAACTCTGAAACCCAGCGAATTTCCCTTGGTATGAAACAATTAGATGCAGACCCATGGGAGGGTGTAGAAGCCAAGTATCCAATAGGCGCTAAATATAGTGGAAGGGTAAGTAATATTACTGACTATGGGGCCTTTGTTGAACTAGAACCAGGGATTGAGGGTTTGGTCCATGTAACGGAGATGAGTTGGACCAAGAAAAATGTGCATCCCGGAAAGATCGTTTCAACTAGCCAAGAAGTTGATGTGATAGTATTGGAAGTAGAATCCCAAAAGCGTCGCATCAGTCTTGGTATAAAACAATGCCATGATAATCCATGGAATGCATTTGCGGCTGGTCACCCTGTGGGTGGTGATATTGAAGGGGAAATTAAAAATATTACTGAGTTTGGCCTATTTCTTGGTCTTCCGGGTGAAATTGACGGCATGATTCATTTGTCCGATTTGTCTTGGGAGTTAGATGGAGAGGAAGCGTCAAAAAAATATGAAAAGGGCCAAATGATACAGGCCCGTATTTTAGATGTAGATGTAGAAAAGGAAAGAATAAGTCTCGGAGTTAAACAGCTTTCAGAAGATCCTTTTGCGTCTGCTATCGAGGGAATAAAGAAGGGAGAAACAATTACCTGCACGGTGTCCTCGGTTACAGAGGGTGGCCTGGAAGTAACGGTTTCGGGCGTACTGAAAGGTTTTATCCGTCGGGCGGATCTATCGCGCGAGAGAAGTGAGCAGCGGCCAGATCGTTATGCTATCGGGGATCGCATTGATGCTCGGGTGACAAATGTGGATAAGCGTGATCGTAAAATTAGTTTATCAGTGAAGGCCCATGAGGTGGCTGAAGAAAAACAGGCGATGGCGGATTATGGTTCATCTGATTCAGGCGCAAGCCTCGGCGATATTCTTGGAGCCGCGCTAAATCGAGCAAGGGAGGATGAGGCTAGCCCCGAGGATGTTGTGCAATCCGATGGTGAGGCCTCGAAACTCGAATCCGGAGTGACCCCAGAGGTTCCTACCGATGCCACAGAGCCGTCTATCACAGAAACGACTGAGGAAAAGGGACATAACAACGATGAAGCCCTCGAAGAGGGAAAAGAGTAAAAGGATACTAGTTCAGCAACTACTGACAAAGATTAAATGTTTTAGTGTGGGAGGCTCCTTTCTGAAAACAAGCGTGACATTATTTGTAGCGCAATCTGACTACTCCCAGTAAAACAAATTTTTGCGTATAACCTTGTTGAAAAGACTTTAACTTGACGGACGAATACCTCTCTGGCACGTTTATTTTTGCATAAATAGAGTTCCCATGTTCTCTCTTTATGTACTGGAGATTAGAAAACAAGAGTTACCTGCAATTGGGGACCCAAGCGATCATTGCGACAAACAGCTTAAGGGATGTGGGCGCGGAGTAATGACAAAGTCGGAACTGATTTTAAAACTATCTGAAAACAACCCTCACTTATACCAGAGAGATGTAGAACGCATAGTTTCCACCATTTTTGATGAAATATCGATAGCTCTTGCGCGCGGTGATAGAATAGAGCTCCGTGGCTTTGGCGCCTTTTCCGTTAAAACACGTGATGCTCGCACTGGTCGTAATCCAAGGACTGGTGAAACGGTACAAGTTGCTCAAAAATTTGTTCCCTTTTTTAAGTCTGGGAAAGAACTGAGAGAACGTTTAAACACTCGGGAGTAGGGTGTTTACCCTTGGCGGTTTGCTCCGCCAGTAAATTTTCGTAATCAAACCCGCGGGGCAGGGCTAAATTATGCGACTAGTGATTGCTTGCCTTATATTTGTGCCATTAGCCATTGTCTTTGGAATTTTTGCGATAGAAAATCGTATGCCCTTAACCTTAAAACTATGGCCATTGTCGGGCTATTACGAAGTATGGATGTCGGTATGTATTTTTGGGGTATTGGTGGCTGGGATGTTATTTGGGTTGGTGGTTGGTTGGCTTTCTGGTGCTGACTGCCGGCGG
>CAZOHS010000176.1:0-5097 GCA_964579285.1 uncultured Rhodospirillaceae bacterium
CTAGCTCCGCGAGCATTTTAGTGGGCAAGAGAAGTTCATTTTTTGCTGGGGTTCTTATCGGTTTACCATCAAGTAAAACACTATAATGGATGCCAGATTCCATCACCCCAACCGCAGTATAAAACTTTTTCATTATTGTTTTTTTCGTAGACTACATCTGGATGCAGTTTTCTAACTCGTCAAAACTCTTGACCACATGATGCGCACCGGCATTGCTTAACTCTTTCTGAGTGTGCACGCCCCAGGTCACCCCGATAGTCTTGGTGCCGGCATTCCGGCCAGTTAGCATATCGTAGGTGGTGTCACCTATCATCATGGTGCTATCGCTCTCCGCGCCCACGTCTCGCATTGCCTCCAACAACAAAAATGGATTTGGTTTTCCGGGGCCCTGGTCTGCCGTTTTAATTGTCTGGAAGGTACCTTCAAGGCCAACCCTCTTCAAAATCTCAAAAAACCGCCGATTGGAACGGCTGGTGACGATAGCCATTAAATAACCACACTTTTCGAGGCGTTCTAACAGGTCGTGTGCTCCGTCAAATATCGTTTCCGGTGGGCGCTCTGGCGGGGACCGCTCACCGCGGGCAATCTCGGCATGATAAGCCTTAATCATTTCAACCTCTTTAGCGCCGCCCCCTGGCAACAACAATTCCACGCTTTGTTCCCATGGCAGACCGATTATTTGTTTGATCTGATCCTCTGTCACATCTGGAAACCCAAGTGCTTTCCAACAGGTACGCACACCAATAATAATTGATGGAATGCTGTTTAAGAGCGTACCGTCAAGATCAAATGCGGCTAACCGGAGCTTACTGCTCATAAACGATCTTCCGTTTCAATTTCTTCGAAATCCAAAGCCCTCCATGTAGATTCCATTACCTCAGACATGGGCGCTACCACTTTAAGGTCTACCCCTGAAGGGTGTGGAAGCGTTATCGAACGCGCATGAAGGTGCAAGTGTTGCGTATTTGGTAACCCGCGCACAATAGACCGTGAACCACCATATTTTCTGTCACCCACAATAGGTGTACCAAGCTCCGCACAATGGACACGAAGTTGATGTGTGCGGCCTGATTTTGGCTGAAGGGCTAGCCATGCAGCCCGCTTTGCCGCAGTATCTATAACCCTGTACTGAGTAACTGCCGGTTTGCCGGGTCCATCACTTGACATTATTTTTTCGTGTCCACCTGAATCCGCTTGTTTTATAAGGTTTGACTGGACACAACCATGCAAATCGCGTGGCACTCCAGCCACGAGGGCCCAATACGTCTTTATAGCCTCCCGCCCTCTGAATATTTCTCCGATCCGTCTCGCGACACCGGTTTTTAGTGCGACAAGGAGCACACCGCTTGTATCTCGATCCAGACGATGTACAAGTTTAGGCTTTTCTGCGCCAACCGGCACTAAGCCCGCGAGCAGGCCATCGATATGGCGGGTAATTCCACTACCACCCTGTACGGCAATGCCTGGCGGTTTATTTAAAGCAATAATTTCATTATCGGCATGTAGAATTAATGACTGGATCCATTCGCGATCACTGGGGCTCACATAATCAATATTTTGGGGATCAGATATCGTGTGTTCTAGATCCATAGGAGGAATTCTGACAGACTGTCCTGTTTCAAGTCGCGACGAACCCTTAACCCTTTTTCCGTCCACGCGAACCTGTCCCGTCCGCATCAGTTTTTGAAGGTGTCCATGCTTTAATCCTGGAAATTTGCGCAAAAACCACCGATCAACGCGCGTACCGTCATCGTCCGCCTGCACCAATTCTACCCGTGGACCGCTCACGCGAACAGCGCCCTCGTCAGTCTCAACCCAGCAAACAAACCCAAGACAGATAGAAAAACCGAACAGACGGTGTAGGCAACAGCGAACACTATTCGATCCTTTTCGAAGAGGTCTACAATTTCAAACGAGAACGCCGAGAATGTTGTGAAGCCACCCAATAAACCCACGATCAAGAACTTTTGGATCTCCTGAGAAGGCGCCCACGCAGTGTGTAAAATCGCCGCAATAACCCCCAGTAAAATCGACCCCACAATATTCACAAATATTGTTCCCCAATAAAAATTGCCATTGGTATAATGCAAAGCGATGAGCCCGATCGCGTAACGGCCAGATGCACCGAGCGCCCCGCCCAGCGCCACGTATAGAAGCGTCTTCATATTTTGTCTTTTTTCATCCTATTGTCACGTCGTCTCGAGTTCCAAAACTCTAGCCTTTTTTGAATTTCTTTTTCAAAGCCTCGGTCAGTCGGTTTATAAAAGTTTTCTGGTAAGATATCGTCTGGGAAATAGGCCTGGCCAGAAAACGCTTCATCAGTGTCATGGTCATATTGGTATCCTGCGCCGTATCCAAAATCCTTCAACATTTCCGTCGGAGCATTTAATATATGCTTCGGTGGCGGGAGAGAACCTGTTTTCCTGGCGGAACACATAGCGGCCAAATAGGATCGATACGAAGCATTTGACTTAGGAGCAGTCGCCAAATAAATCGTGCACTGGGCTATTGCTAATTCGCCCTCCGGCAAACCGATACGCTCAAAAGCTTGCCAGGCAGCGATGCACTGTTCGAGCGCCTGAGGATCGGCCAAACCGACGTCCTCAACGGCAAACCTGGTAAGTCTTCGCGCTATATAGCGAGGGTCTTCACCACCCACGAGCATCCGACTTAACCAGTATAGTGCAGCATCGACGTCGGAACCCCTAAGCGACTTGTGGAGTGCACTAATAAGATTGTGATGTGTTTCGCGTGATTTATCGTAAATCGGGACGCGCTTATTTGTAAATTCTGTTAGTGCAGAGACGTCTAGAGGACTTTCTGAAGCGATGCCTGATACTTCTTCAACCAAGTTTAATAAATAACGCCCGTCACCGTCCGCCATATCGCAAAGCGCCGTACGCGCTTCCGCGGATAAAGGCAAACTTCTTCCCAACTTTTTTTCTGCCCTTCTCATTATTTCGCGGAGGGCCGGCCGTTCTAGGCGTTTTAATACCAATACTTTGCAACGCGACAGAAGCGCTGCATTTAGTTCAAAGGAAGGGTTCTCGGTCGTCGCACCAACGAGGACCACCGTACCGTCTTCGACGAAGGGCAAAAAGCTATCTTGCTGTGATCTGTTGAAACGATGTATCTCGTCAACAAATAATAACGTCCCTTTTCCACCGCTTCGGCGCTTTCTTGCCGCGTCAAAAACGCGACGTAGGTCTGCAACGCCCGCAAACACCGCAGAGAGGGCCTCAAAATAGTATTTTGGGGTTTCTGATAATAGACGTGCGAGAGTTGTTTTACCCGTACCAGGTGGCCCCCAAAAAATAAGAGAGTACAACTGACCCTTTTTTAACATTCGGCCTAATGGTGCATCGGCGGCAGTAAGATGATCCTGTCCGATAACATCCTGTATGGTTTTTGGCCGCATATTATCAGCGAGCGGCCGGGGGGTGATTGTTTCGAAAAGGCTGCCGGTATCTTGGCTCACGGTTAACCCCGCAAATTTAGCTGCAGTATTTGGCCGGCGCGTTTAATCTCTATTCGCCAGACCGTATATTTTTGGCGCAATAGGCTTTTTAGCTTAGCGACCGACACTATATCTAAACTGTTAAGTCGCAACAAAATGTCACCCGGCGCCAAGCCAATTCGGGCCGCCGTTGATTGGCGCCGTATACGCATGATAATTACCCCTCTTAAGTCATCCTCTAATGCGAGTTCTTCTGTAAGCGCTGGTGACAAATTTGCAACTTCCGCCCCAGCAAAGGGATTTTTGCCTGATAATAGCGTCAGGTCTTTTAGCGGTACTTCTGGAGCGCGAATTAGTTTAATCGATAGCTCTGTGGGCCGACCGGACCTTAAAACGGCTACTTTTGCAGCTCCACCAACTGCCATCGTCGCAATACGAAATTTAAGCGCGTTAGCATCAGGAATAGGTTTTCCATTTATTGATACTATTACGTCTCCAACCCTCAACCCTGCCGCACCGGCTGGACCATTACGGTAAACCTTATTTACAAGCACCCCAAATGGACGAGCAAGCCTCATGGAACTGGCAATTTCTGCATCAACAGACTGCCCTGTAGCGCCAAGCCATGGCCTTACTACCTGCCCGCCGGCTGCGGCGCCACTTATAACGGTCTCCACCATTTTCGATGGTATTGCAAACCCGATTCCGTTAGACCCTCCACCCCTGGAATAAATAGCCGTATTAATTCCAATTAAACGACCATCCAGTGAAATTAGTGCTCCGCCGGAATTTCCGGGATTGATTGCCGCGTCAGTTTGTATAAAAAATCCAAAATCGTTAACACCTCGGGCGGTCCGAGCTAACGCTGAAACAATTCCACTCGTCACCGTTTGCCCTACGCCAAAGGGATTTCCAATTGCGAGCACAAGATCTCCTACCTCCACCGTATCAGAGTCACTTAATTTCAAGTACGGCAAGCGTTCCGAACCCGCGTTAATACGCAGAACCGCAAGATCGGTTCTCTCATCTCTTGTAACCACCTCCGCATCAAACTCACGGCGGTCTGTCAGTACAACTGTTATTTCATCCGCTTTATCAATAACGTGATGATTCGTGATGATCAATCCATCGGGCCCTACAAGTACTCCAGAGCCTAAAGAGTTTTGAATACGTTTTTGCGTGCGGGAGCCCTTAAAAAACTGTTCTCCAAAAAACCTTCTAAAAAATGGATCGTTAAAGAGTGGCGATACCGTTCTACGGCGAACAACACGTCTAGTATAAATATTGACGACCGCTGGTGCCGCGGATTTTACTAATGGCGCAAACGAAAGTGTAATTTCGTTTTGGTCCGCCGGTAACACTTTTTCCCGGGCCGAAACCGATGTCGACAACAAAAGAAGTGACATAATACTCAAAAAAAGAGCAAAGGACCGTAATTTCATCGCAAACATTATCCTATTAAACCCCAATATGAATTTTGGGCCCAAATAAAAAAGGCGGCCGTATTGGCCGCCTCTAAAAAAGCTTAAAGCATATATTATGCAACTGCTTCTTCTGCCTCTGTATCGTCATCGACGAACACAGGACCTGAGTCAAGACCTTTTGCCTCGGTATCCCGATCCACCAATTCTAGGATAGCC
>CAZOHS010000177.1:0-5025 GCA_964579285.1 uncultured Rhodospirillaceae bacterium
GTCAATAATTGCGCAGTATCAAAATCGTCGACTTTTAGGCCATAAATTTCATCACTTGATGGTAACTCCATCTATTTTCCTTCCGTATTACTCCTGATCTTTGAGTGCAACAGGCTAGATCTTTGAAAGTTCAAACGTTGATTCCGCAAAGAGTTCCTCGGGTGTAATTAGTTTTTCGGACAATCCATCGTTGTAGGAATATCTGGCCAGCGCTTCGATTTCATGTCGACACTCCTCCATACCATAGCGCCAGAAGTCCTGACCCATGAGGTCGATTGTATCTTTTACCTCGGCGTTGACCCATGGCAAAACATTCGGAAGCGCCGCAGTCTTGGCAATATCTTGGTACGCGACATCGCGCGCTTCAACAAAAGCTTTGTAAAGGCTGCCAGCAAGCCACGGATGGGCCTCAGCTAGGTCCTTACGCAACCCCATTAGATGCATAATTGGAAAGATACTGGTCTTTTTATAATACTCTTTTTCCGCAGAACGAAAATCAGGGAAAAGGCGATCAATATTTGGCTTTCCAAGCGTGTAGCTGGATGGTGCTCGTGCTGTTGTTAAGGCGTCAAGTTCGCCCGCTTCAAACATTTCAACTAGGGTACGATCAAGCGGAATTGGCTCAAGATCCAAACCATCCGGTGCGGAGAAGGGTGTCCGTTCGTCTCGGCCAGCCTCTTCCTGACCACCCGAACGCCACCTTATTTCATTGGATTTAATACCGTATTCATCATCCAAAATACCACGCATCCATACCGGCGCCGTCATTTGATACTCAGGCGTCCCAACAAGCTTACCGCGCAAATCCTCGGGCGTTTCAATACCGCGATCGGTGCGGATGTAGAAGCCGGAATGTCTGAATACCCTGCTGACAAACGCAGGAATACCAACATAGTTAGCCTTCCCCTGAGATGTGACACGCATGTGACTGGAGAAAGACAGTTCGCAACAATCAAATTCTGCATATCGAAATGCCCGGAAAAACACTTCTTCCGGTTCCATCGCAATAAAGGTTACATCGCAGCCCTCAACTTTAACTCTGCCATCTTTTATAGCAGCCATCCGGTCCATATCACCGGCGACAATTGTTATCGGAATATTCTTAGCCATCCACCTAATCCCTGTGTTTTTACGCGTGATAATTTAACATAGCCCACTTCTTTCCGATGACAAATGGTCACCATCAGCCAAGTTGTCCAAATTATTTATTCGTAAATATTATTTTATATACGTTCGCAACCTTTCTGAATTTATAAAGACTAGAGTTCCGACGCGGCCTGGTGCATCTCCTCCCAAGCCTCATCATTTACGTCAATGCCATCGGCACTTCTCGTTGCCGTCTCGATTCTCTCTTTATCCCCCGCCACGAGTATGGGCTGGTCGCCGGTTACGGGACGCGCCGACTTCACGTATGCGACGGTTGCATCAATTTCAGCGCGAAGCCATTCAATATCGACCAATCTGGTGGGATCAACAAGAAATGCAAACATGTTATTTACAATACTCGCCTGTCTCGGGTTTTGTGGCTGGATCGTCCCGCCTCCAGACAGACCCCCCGCAAGCAATTCGCAAATCAAAGCGAGTCCAGACCCCTTGTGTTCACCAAATGGGAGCAAAGCGCCACGCGGACTTTGATACATTACCGCTGGGTCGGTGGTCGGTTTACCTTCACTGTCTACGAGCATGCCTGGATCCAATTTATCCCCTTTTGACATCGCAACTCGAGCCTTTCCGATGGCTATACGGCTTGTCGCCATGTCCAACAACGTCGGTGGTGTTTCCTCTGTACCCGGTATGGCCACACATATGGGGTTGGTCACAAAACGCGATTCAATACCGCCCCAAGGCGCAACGGATGGAGGGTGGTCTGTAACATTTACGAAATGCAGAGAAATAAGACCCTCCGCCATTGCTATTTCTCCATAAGCACCAATTCGCCCCAAATGATGGGCATTCTTTAGGGTTAACAAAACGACACCTGTATCGCGACAACGCTCAGCTGCCATTTTCATTGCCTCACCGCCGACCCTCCGCCCAAAACCACGCCGGCCATCGAACATCATAATCGCGCCATCATCTTTCACACATTCACTACTCGTTCCAGGCAGGAGTAGCCCTGCTTGAAAGTGGCGAACGTAGGACGCAACTAAACCCACGCCGTGGCTGTCGTGACCCATCAAGTTCGCCTTAACAAGTGACGTCGCCACCATTTTCGCCTCCTCCGCCGGGCTTCCCATTTTCTGAAAGATACCGGAAACAATCTCCGTAAGTGGTTCCGCTTGAATCAACATTTTAAAGTCCCCTAAAACCTATCTATACGAAACGGCGATAAATCGATAATTGGATCGCCGCCCGAAACTAGATTCGCGATAATTTTTCCGGTAATTGCAGCCATTGTCAGCCCGAGATGGCCATGGCCAAAGGCCCAATAAAGGTCTCTCCGGTTTGGGTCTTTTCCGAGCACTGGCAAACTGTCAGGCAAGGAGGGCCTATAGCCCATCCATCGTTCAGCACCCGCCACATTAAGTCCCGGCACAAAACCCTCGGCAAGGTCAGCAAGTATGTCCGCTCTTTGCCAATTTGGTGGCAGGTTCAGCCCTGCAAATTCAGCTGTTCCGGCAAGCCGAATACCACCCGTCATCGGCACAATCCCAAATCGATGATCGCCAACGATAATTGGCCGGCGCATTTCAATACCAGGATCAGGCAACCAGAGATGGTAGCCACGTTCCGTGTCCAAAGGCACTTTCGCTCCGGTATTTTTGGTAAAATCTTTTGAATACGCACCCGCAGCAACGACCAATGCATCCACGTCGCAAACACCGTTTTCCGTTATTAATTTCGTAACCGCTCCGTCTTCTCCAGTTTCAAAAGTCCGGACATTTTCTTTGATGAATTCCCCGCCATTTCTTCGAAAATAGTCAAATAAATGCTGCGATAAATGGAGTGGATAGGTAATCGAATTGGCGTTTGGCGTAAAAACGCCACCATAAAGCTTGGGTGATAACGCAGGTTCAAGCTGGCGCATTTCATCGACTGTTAAATCTACTAGTTGAGACCCTCTTCTGCGGCGAAGCTCGTGTGTCGGCTGAGCCGCGTCCCACGCCTCCTTTCGGCGATACACATGCAACTCACCAGTTTGCCGCCATATATCACGCGCGTTCACGGCATCAATCAGTTCGAGCCACTCTTCGTTGGATTTGTCGAGCAGTGATGCTAATGCCAAAGAAATTTTTTCAACGCTCTCAGTGCGAGCTGCTAACACAAATTTTACAAGCCACGGAGCAATCTTGTGGAGGTAGCGCCAACGAACCACCAACGGACTTTTGGGATCCATAAGCATGCTAGGAACGCTCCGCAGGATCCCGGGCGTCGCGATTGGGACCACGGCGTCTATTTGAATCAAACCAGCATTGCCGAAGGACGTACCCGTGCCGGGATCCAGTCGATCTATCAACACTACTTTGCGACCTATACGCTGCAGTGACACGGCACAGCACAAACCCACCACGCCGGCCCCCAAGACCGTATATACTTTTTTGTCTTCCATAGCGTTGGACAATATCGCACTTCTTGATACGTTTTGCATAAGATGCCGCGATAACTTTATGGTGTCCAACTTCCAGTGGATTTTCGATAGATAAGCATTATGTTCTCACCAATATTAAGCGTAATTGGTCGGTGAATAACTGATTTATGCGGGCAACCCCTAACACGGGATCGTCGCATCCATTAAAGGTAAGGAATTCCGCGTGTCATCGCAGTCCGTCCCAGTAATCGACATCGCACCTTTTGCCTCGGGAACGGAGACAGAAAAGAAAAGGGTGGCACAACACGTTGCGGAAGCCTGCTCGACAATTGGCTTTTTCTCAATTGTAGGGCATGGAGTTCCGATAGAGATTGTTGAGAACTTGCGAGAAGCCGCACACCAATTTTTCGAACAACCGGAACAACTCAAACGTAAGTGGAGCCATCCTGTGCCCGACACGCCACGCGGCTTCCGGGCACTTGCGGGTGAAGCTTTAGGTCGAACAATTCGGCGCGACGCATACCCTGACCAGAAAGAGTTTTATCACTACGGACCGGAAAACTGGCCTAACAAGCCCTATTATACGGGGCCCGAAGGTCGCAATTATTTTGTCCCTAACCTTTGGCCGGACGAGCCTGCGTCTTTCAAGAAGTCTGCAATTGCATATTACGAAGAAATGGACCGACTGGTGGTGGACGTCATTCACTTAATCGCAACAGCCCTGGGGCTACCAGAGCATTGGTTCGACCGAATGACCGATAAACACCCAACGGCAGCGCGCCTCAACTACTATCCCCTCCAACAAAAAGAGCCCCCGAGCGGCTACTTTCGAGCCGGTGAGCATACCGACTACGGTATGCTCACTATATTAATGGGTGAAGACGAACCGGGCGGATTACAGGTACGAACGCATAACGCGGAATGGGTTGATGTCGAAACCCGCCCAGAATTTTTTATAATCAACATCGCAGATCAATTAATGCGCTGGACAAATGATAAATGGCTTTCAAACATGCATCGCGTTGTTAACCCGGACCCGGCGTCTCGACCCCGTCGCGGACGGCTGTCTGTAGGGTATTTTTTTCAGCCCAACTACGATGCGGTTATAGAATGTATACCGACCTGCACGGGCCCAAATGACCCACCAAAGTATGAGCCGGTTATCGCTGGAAAATACCGCGATTTGAAGTACGAACAAGGCAATGACGTAACGTCGAAAAACAAAACCCCAGAAGCTGGCGATTAGCGCCAAGTCGTGGCATGTTGGTGGTCGAAATTTTGGAGACCAACATGACAGAACCTGTCACTCTTGAAGTATTTAGCGACTACGTTTGACCCTGGTGTTACCTCAGTACCGTGCGTATTGAAAAATTGAAGCAAAATTATAACGTCGAGATAAAACTCGTTCACTTCCCCTTACATCCCGACACGCCGGCAGAAGGACGCGAAATGGCAACGTTTTACAAAGAACGCGGCCTCGATCCCGAAAAAATGTA
>CAZOHS010000178.1:0-5018 GCA_964579285.1 uncultured Rhodospirillaceae bacterium
GAGGGCAGCGTTGGCTGGATGATTTTTGATCAGCAGGCAAAATACAATGCTGTTACTTACGATATGCGGAGAGCAATACCCGACATATTAGAGAAATTTGAGAATGATGACGAAGTTCGCATCGTGATTGTCGCTGGCGCTGGAGACAAGGCATTCATTTCCGGTTCTGATGTCTCCCAATTTGGAGAAAAGCGTTCGTCAAAGGATATGATAAAATTGTATGACGAGGCTTCGGAACGAGCTAATTCTGCAATGAAAGATTTTTCAAAACCATTGATAGCAATGATCCAAGGGTATTGTTTGGGCGCGGGTGTACTAACGGCGATGTTATGTGATTTTCGAATTGCTGCGGATAATTCTGTATTTGGGCTGCCGCCTGCTAAACTTGGGCTAGGCTTTGGATTTGGCGGTGTGGATAATTTGGTTAAATTAATTGGACCGGCATACGCCTCTGAAATGCTTTTTACGGGCAATCGTTATACTGCTGAGCAAGCCATGAAGATGGGTCTAGTAAATGAAATTGTGCCTCACACGGAATTAGAACAAACTGTAGTTGAATCCGCAGAGATAATTGCCCTTAACGCACCACTAACAATTAAATTATTAAAAACCTCCATCCAAAATACTCAATTAGATGAGAGTCAAAGAGACATGCAAAAGGTCCAAGCTCAAATCGATGCTTGTTTCGAAAGCGAAGACTACCAGGAGGGGAGAAAAGCGTTCATGGAAAAACGGCGACCTAATTTCAAAGGTCGATAGTATTTGTACTAGTCAGAAGCTTCGTCGTATCGCAAAATCTACTGCTTCCAGTAAAGCAGTTTTAAATTCACTGTCGGGGAACGCGTCTAGGTCTTTACTTGCCCTCATACCAAATTCGTGAGCCCGGTCTATAGTGGAACTAAGTGCGCCGGTATTTTCTAGTAACGTCACTGCGCGACGAAAATCTCCCCTTTTTTGTTCCAGGTCTTCCATAGTTCGGCGCCAAAACACTTTTCTTCATCGTCGGCGCCCTTGAATGCTAGCACGACGGGAAGAGTGATTTTTCCGTCACGAAAATCGTCTCCGACGGTTTTCCCCAGTGTTGCCTGTCGAGCAGAATAGTCGAGGACGTCATCAACTAATTGGAAGGCGATCCCAATGTTGTATCCAAATGAATTGAGAGCTTTCCATTCTTCCCGTCCACGCCCAGCTACGACTGGACCAATTTCGCAGGCTGCTGCAAAAAGTTTCGCTGTTTTTGATCGAATAACCTCTAGGTAGTCACCTTCCGTTGTTTCCGTATCGTTAGCGGTGACGAGTTGGAGAACTTCCCCTTCTGCGATAACAGACGACGCTTCTGAAAGTATGCGTAGAACGTCTAGATTGCCGTCCTTCACCATTAGTTCAAATGCACGACTGAATAAAAAATCGCCTACAAGAACGCTTGATTTGTTTCCCCAGACAGCATTTGCGCTCGCGGACCCTCTCCGAAGATCACTCTCATCTACCACATCATCATGCAGCAAAGTCGCCGTGTGGATAAATTCTACACACGCGGCGAGCCCGATATGGCGGTCGCCACCGTAGCCGCACATGCGAGCAGCAGCGAGCGTTAACATTGGCCTAAGCCTCTTGCCCCCCGCACCTATTATATGCCCAGCGACCTGTGGAATTAAGATCACAGGACTTTCCATGTGATCTATGATCGTTTGGTTTACCTTTTGAATATCGGTCTGTGTAAGCTCGGTTAGGGCCTCTATGGAGGGCTTAGCCCATTCCTTTCGACCCCGGTCGAGGTCAATGACAACGCTCAAGCTTCCCTCGATTCTCGAAGATGTTGAAATACTCTCTGAACATAGTACCGCATTGGTATGGGTCAAGACTCACACACTTTGTTAGCTTCCATAGAGCGGACGAATTATACGGGTATTACGAAAGGAAGTTTCCGTCGCGCAGAAAACATCTTAAACTTTGTCATGGGCGCTTATGTTCGGGGGTTGTATCGAAGAACCACCGTATTTCTGAATTTTGATATCGGCAAACAGGTATAATGCGCCCGTACAGGCTTTGAAGAATATCATAGAAACAGGTGCCCACGTTGCCAAATACAACTTATGCATTTGATGAGACACAAGACTTTTTTCTTAACAATCAGGTGACACTACGCCAGCCAAAAGTTGGTTACCGTGCAGGAGTTGATCCTGTCTTTTTGGCAGCGTCAATAGATGTAAAGGCAGGTGATAGGGTATTAGATGTGGGGGCTGGGCACGGCGCTGCGTCGATTTGTCTCGCTCACAGGAGGCCGGATTGCACAATTACGGGGATAGAGATCCGACCAGACTTAGCACGCCTTGCAAACGAAAACGCAAAATTAAATAATTTTCATTCTCGCGTCCAAATTCGGGCTGGTGACCTGACAGACAAACTGTGGGGGGTTGATATTGAGGCCTTCAATCACGTGATGGCCAACCCACCTTATTTGCCGGCCTCCCGCGCCAGTATACCCGTTGGAAATGTGCGCTATTCATCAGATGTTGAGGGTAACGCCGTATTGGCGGACTGGGTCGAATTTTTATTGAATAAGGTATGTCGGAAGGGGTCGATAACCCTAATCCATCGGGCTGACCGCCTGGATGAGATATTGTCTCTCTTACATGGCAGGGCGGGAGAGGTTATAGTATTTCCGCTATGGCCTAAGCGGGGTCTTCCGGCGAACAGGGTGATTGTTAGGGCCCGAAAGGCGGTGCACTCGCCCGCGACTGTTGCCTCAGGACTGGTTTTGCATGACGAGGATGGAGAATATACGACTGAAGCAAGCAAAATTCTTAACGGCAGTGCAAACCCACTGAGCAAGATTAAACTTAAGTGATATAAGGTGCCATGACATTTGACGATATTAGGCAATACGCGCAGCGTCTTTTAGGGCTGCTACCTATTGAGCGGTTTCGGAACCCTCCGCCAACCGTTGGGGTGCTGAGGTTTGACGGGGTAATTGGACGTTCGGCCGGCCTATCTAAGGAAGGTATCACGCTCTCATCTTACGAGAGGTCTATTGCCAAGCTCTTCTCTAACAAAAGAATTAAAGCCGTCGTTATACAAATAAACTCACCTGGAGGTTCGCCCGTCCAAAGTGCACTTCTCGCCCAGCGTATTCGGGACATGGCTGACGAAAAAGCAATGCAGGTTATCACGTTTTGCGAGGATGTCGCGGCATCTGGCGGCTACTGGTTAGCTTGTGCTGGAGATGAAATATTTGCGGACGCAAATTCAATTGTAGGTTCAATTGGCGTAATTTCCGCTGGATTTGGATTCGGCGACTTAATTGATCGTTTGGGGATAGAAAGGCGCGTATATTCCACGGGTTCTCGGAAGGGGATGCTTGACCCCTTTCAGGATGAAAATCCAGAAGACGTTGATCGATTGAAGGAGTTACACCAGGAGATTTTTGAAAACTTTAAGAATATGGTTCGGAACCGGAGGGGTGATCGCTTGTTAGCAAGTGATGACACGCTTTTCAGCGGTGATATTTGGACTGGAAATCAAGCTGTTGAGGTTGGGCTAATAGACGGCCTGGCCGAGATGCGGTCAGAAACGCGTAAAAGGTTTGGTGATAATGTAAGGTTTCAACGTGTTAATATCCGGCAAGGTTTATTGGCTCGGTTGAGAGGTGGCGGGCGTGCGGGCCCCAATGCAACGGATATTGTGGCTGCATTAGACGAGTGGGCGCTCTGGAAGCGGTATGGCGTGTAGGAAAATTGAATGACCATAAAAGTAATCGTTTTAGCCGCGCTTATCGGTGCAGTTTGGTATGGCTTTAAGTTTGTGGCGCGTCGCAACAAGGCAAAACAAGCTCGGGTTGGCTCAAACGAGGCGGACCAATGTGAAGAAATGAAAGCATGTTCCGAGTGCGGGACATTTGTGCTCGACAATAATGGGAATTGTGGCCGGACCGAATGCCCTTATACCGAATAATCCCCTTAGATCGATTCGTTGACCCTAACCTATACTGCTCGTATGTTGCGCCGCAAAATCGCATAAATGTAGAGTAAATAAGCATGTCGCAGACAGCACCTGCAGACAAGTCTTTTCAGTCACTTATCCTAAAACTACACCAATACTGGGCGCAGAGGGGATGTGTGATATTGCAGCCATACGACATGGAGGTCGGAGCCGGTACGTTTCATCCGGCAACAATGCTCAGGGCCCTTGGACCCGAAGCATGGAAGGCCGCTTACGTACAACCATCCCGAAGGCCAGGCGACGGGCGTTATGGTGAGAACCCAAACAGGTTACAGCACTATTACCAGTATCAAACGATACTGAAGCCGTCACCAAGTGATACCCAAGAATTATACCTGGGCAGTTTGCGCGAACTGGGTATAGATTCGAACCTTCACGATATTCGTTTTGTCGAAGATGACTGGGAATCACCTACACTGGGGGCCGCTGGTCTAGGTTGGGAGGTGTGGTGCGACGGAATGGAGGTCACCCAATTCACATATTTTCAGCAAGTAGGCGGAATAGAATGCTCGCCCGTTTCAGTAGAATTGACCTACGGTCTTGAACGGTTGGCTATGTATATCCAGGGGGTCGAAAATGTTTATGATCTCGATTTTAATGGTGAGGGTGTGTCCTACGGCGACATATTTTTACGGGCTGAAAAAGAGTACTCAGCCTACAATTTCGACTACGCTAATATTGATCTTCTGTTCAAACAATTCTCATTTGCAGAGCAGGAATGTGAAGACTTGCTCGCGCGGAGTTTAGCTCTACCGGCGTATGACCAGTGTATTAAGGCTAGCCATTTGTTTAACTTGCTTGACGCGCGAAAAGCGATAAGCGTCACAGAGCGCGCCTCTTATATAGCCAGGGTGAGGGCCTTGGCTACGGGCAGTTGTGAAGCGTGGTTGCGCGGTAACAATCCTATCGCGGGATCCCAATAACTATGCCCGAATTACTTGTCGAATTATTTTCTGAGGAAATCCCCGCGCGCATGCAGTCAAAGGCAGCAGATGATTTTGCGAGAACGATGACTGCCA
>CAZOHS010000179.1:0-5013 GCA_964579285.1 uncultured Rhodospirillaceae bacterium
AAATCCAGGTTCGCACGATCAGCGGGGACAGAGATATGGGGCTACAAAGCCTAATCAACGCGCTGGTAGGGGGTGTCCTCCTCACTATTGTATTTTCGGGACCAGGGTATTCCGAGAGCAAATCCGCGCGCCTCATAGCCCTGAAAGCAGATCGCGTCGTGGTGCTTAAGACCCAGCGAACATAAGTTTTGATGCGGGGAGTTCGCGTACTTCGCATCTTTCGTATTGCACTTGGCAGATACCCTAAGGGTCGTAAAGCGCAAAAAGGTGACGCAAAAACGCCAGAGGGCACGTATATTTTGGATCTCAAATTGAGGGATAGCGCTTTCTATCGGGCAATTCGTATTTCTTATCCTAACCAGAGAGATATTACCTATGCACTTTCACAGGGAAACGATCCTGGCGGTAAGATCATGATACATGGATTGCCTAACACAATGTCAGCGGACCGCGTCGGCCATCCAACACTTGATTGGACACAAGGTTGTATCGCCGTTACTAATCGTGAAATGGACGAAATTTGGCGTATGGTGGATGCTGGAACGCCAATAGAAATCTACCCTTAAATAAATTTTTATTGGCAGCAAGCGCCCCTAGTTACATAGCTGCATATTTTCCAAATTCGTTTGTAGATCCATCACAAGTTGCACGGCCTGTCTCCACCATGTGTTCAAGGTGCGCAAGCACAGAACGGGCAGCAGCTTTATGCATTGTAATAGGTATGTGCTTGTATAGCTGGTCAACAATTTCTGCAATTGTATGTAATCCACGCTCTAAACACTCCAAAATTTCTCGCTCTCGCTTGTGACGGTGTTCGCGGTAGGCACGGGTAAAAGGCTTGGGGTCCAGGATTTCGGGACCATGTGCTGGCCAAAAGGAGGTCTCGCCTCTATGGAGGCAAACCTCAAGACTTTCGAAATATTCCCGCATGTTTCCGTCTGGCGGTGATACGACAGTGGTATTCCAACTCATGATATGATCTCCAGAAAACAAGATATTCTCCTGCGGGAGTGCAAAACACATGTGGTTGGACATGTGACCGGGGGTGTAAACCGATTCAAGTGACCAGTCGTCACTCTCGATTACTACACCATCGGCAAGTTCTTCGTCCGGATCGAAATCCCATTGGATCGACTCCGATGTTTTTTCTCCATTCAGGATTGGCCGCGCGTGCGCGCCCCATATGAACCCGCCGACGCGATCACGGAGTGGGCTGGCAGCAGGCGAGTGATCATGGTGGGTATGGGTAACAAGAATATGTTCGACCGTTTCATCCCGCAGTTCGGTTGCGATCGCCTCCAAATGTTCTTCCAAAACCGGCCCCGGGTCGATTACGGCAACACGTCCCCTGCCAATGATGTAGGTATTGGTCCCATGGTAGGTAAAACCGCTGGGATTGCGCGCGACTATCCGTCGTACCATCGGCGTCACTTCAGCCGCCACCCCATATTCGAATTCCATCTGTTTTCGAAACGGAATGTTCCCATTGCTCATTTTCTCAAAACTTCTCTCTATTCCATTACAATTGTTGGTGCCTTCGGTGTAGCCACACCATTTTGTATGTTACTCCAAATTGCCTCGGCGATAGTTCGATAGGACATCGCGTGGGGTCCTTTTGGTTGGTCCGCCACAACTGGTCGACCAGTATCAGAACCCTCACGAATTTTGATATCCAGTGGTATTTCGCCAAGAAAAGGGACTCCCATTTGGCCAGCTGCCCTTTGTGCGCCACCATGGGTGAATATTTCCGATCTTTCTCCGCAACTTGGGCAGAGGTAATAACTCATGTTTTCGACAATTCCTAATACTGGTACTTCAACCCGGCGAAACATGTTTAGTCCCTTCCGCGCATCGAGGAGTGCTAGATCCTGTGGTGTTGATACGATGACCGCACCAGCGAGGGCAACGCGCTGGGCCATAGTAAGTTGAGCATCCCCTGTTCCCGGCGGCATATCGACTATCAGGACATCTAGGTCCCCCCATTTCACATCACCCATTAGCTGTTCTAGCGCCCCCATAACCATTGGTCCCCTCCAAATCATAGGAGTGTCTGCCGGCACCATGAAACCGATTGACATGCATTTCAAACCATATTTCTCAATAGGAAGTAATTGTTTGCCATCGGGCGAATCCGGTTTCTCGGTAATCCCCATCATTAACGGTAAGGAAGGGCCATATATGTCCGCATCCAATATTCCGGTATTTTTGCCGATGGACGAAAATGCGAGCGCTAGATTGACCGCTGTAGTGGATTTACCAACACCGCCTTTTCCAGACGCAATTGCGACAACAGCACCTATATTTTCCAGAAGACGCGGTCGTGGAGCCTGCTCTGGTGTGTTAGTATGTGGAGCATTCTGAGTTTGTGTTTTTTGTGCTGCGGGGGCAGTCAGTACCGCTGTTACAGACAGCACCCCGGGGAGAGCAGATACAACAGCTTCGGCTGCTTTACGTAGTGGCTCCATCTTTGGCCCTCGTTCAGCATCGACCTCGATGGAGAAACCTATATTACCGTCTCGGTTGACAACGCCAGAAACCATGCCTAACGAGACGATGTCAGCACCCTTATCGCTGTCTTTTACCGTCTTTAGAGCATCAAGAATTTGTGCTTCACTTAGTTCTGGCATACTGGTTGTGTTCCTTTGGAGTGCAATAAATACAACAGTTTATTATTTCTCTGAATTCCGCCGCATTGCGTTAACGTCAATCCTAACATATATACCCATATAATCTGACGGCAAGGCACTGCTGAGCCGTTCAGGCGAACCTTTAACGAACAATGGGAAATTTCATATGCCTTGGAAACAACAGGGTGGTGGCGGCGGCGGTGGTGGCGGCCCCTGGGGAAGTGGTCCAACTAGTGGCGGTGCCCAGCCTCCCAATATCGATGACATTCTGCGCAAAGGACAAGAAAAATTTAAGGGCATGATGCCTGGCAGTTTGGGTGGTGCAAAAGGCATCTTTTTGCTTGTGCTTATAGTGCTGGCCATCTGGGCGGCAACAGGGCTTTACAGGGTGAACCCAGGCGAGCGGGGGGTAGAACTACTGTTCGGCAAATTTATCCAAACCACGAGTGCTGGTTTACATTACTGGGCGCCGACACCTATCGGTTCTGTCATTACACCGAATGTTGATAGGACAAACGAAATTACAGTTGGGTTTAGAGGTGTGTCCGGTGCACAGAGGTCAAACGTTTCGCGGGATGTTCCAGAAGAAAGCCTAATGCTTACAGGCGATCAAAATATCATCGACATCGACTTTGTTGTTCAATGGCGTATCAAGAAGGCGGAAGATTTCCTGTTTAATATTCGTGATCCTGCTGCAACGGTAAAACTTGCGGCCGAGAGTTCTATACGTGAGGTTGTCGGACAAACACGCCTTGAAGACGCACTAGCGGATAAACGTACTGAAGTAGAGATGCAAACCAAAATACTTCTTCAAAATATTCTCGATAATTATGGAGCAGGTGTGTTTGTTGTCGACGTCAAAATGCAAAAAGTAGAACCGCCAAAGGCGGTGATCGACGCCTTCGACGATGTGCAACGTGCTCGTCAAGACAAAGAGCGTGAGCAAAACGAAGCAGAAGCCTACGCTAATGACATTCTGCCTAAGGCCCAGGGTGAGGCCGCTAGAATGGTCCAAGAAGCGACCGCCTATCGGGAAAAATTAATTAAGGAAGCGGAAGGTGAGGCAAAACGTTTCTTGTCCGTCTATAACGCTTACAAAGGAAACAAGGAGGTTACAACTAAACGCCTTTATTTGGAACGTATGCAGGAAGTGTTAAAAGATTCTAATAAGATCATTATTGATAGCATTAAGGGCGGGCAAGGAGTTGTACCCTATTTGCCGCTTACCGAGTTACAAAAGCGCTCGGTAACAGATCAAACGGCTGGAGGACAATAGATATGGGACGAATGAAATTAATCATTGGAGGCGCCATAGTTTTAGTTGGTGGCATAATTCTGTTCAGCTCAATGTTTATCGTGCACCAAGTACAAACAGCCTTGGTCTTGCAGTTTGGTCGACCAGTTATTGTCCTCTCAGTTCCCGGACTTCATTTCAAACTGCCCTGGCAAGACGTCGAATATTTTGATAGGCGGATTTTGGACCTTGATCCGCCCGCGCAGGAAGTGATCCTCCAAGATAAAAAACGTGTAAATGTCGATTCGTTTGTGCGCTACCGAATTGTAAATCCGTTGGAATTCAAAAAAACGGCAGTAACTCAAACTAATTTTATACAAATATTTGGTGGTCGTTTGAATGCTGCCGTTCGTGCCGAGATTGGTAAAGTACTCCTCGGTGATATGTTATCGGACAAGCGCAATGATGTTATGACGCGCATTACTGACGCACTGAAGACCCAGGCGACACAGTTTGGTATCGAAGTAGTGGATGTTCGCATCGGACGAACGGATCTTCCAGAAGCAACGGCAGAATCTGTGTATAAGCGAATGAATTCCGAACGTGAAGCACAGGCGCGCAAACTTCGATCCGAAGGCTCCGAATTAAAAGCCAAGATACAGGCCAAAGCGGATAAAGAAAGGACAGTAGTTTTGGCAACTGCGCAGCGAGAAGCGCAAATTTTGCGTGGCCAGGGTGAAGGGAAAAAGACCATAATTTTGAATGAAGCTTTTGGGCAAGACCCGGAGTTTTTCGCCTTCTATCGAAGCATGGAGGCATATGGCGAAGCGCTTGGGGAAGGTACTTCCATGGTATTGTCGCCAGACAGCGAATTTTTTAAATATTTCCTAGATAAGGCAGGGCCGGCGGTCAAATAATAGCGAGCTTTAAACGGCAGATAGATTATAGGTTCAGGTGACGTAATGGTTTCTGAACTAATCATTGCCTTCGCTTTGATTTTAGTGATTGAAGGGGCACTCTACTCCTTATTTCCTAACGCCATGAAGCGGATGTTAGAGAATATTTTGACACTCCCTGCTCAATCACTGCGCTCTGCTGGTCTATTTTCAGCCATTTTGGGAGTATTAATTGTTTGGTTGCTAAAGGGTTAAT
>CAZOHS010000180.1:0-2900 GCA_964579285.1 uncultured Rhodospirillaceae bacterium
GCACAGGCCGAGACGACAGTTCGTTTGGAAGAAGAAGGTAAAAGCGTTAATGGTCAAGGAGCTGATACGGATACGCTTGTGGCATCTGCACGGGCTTATGTTAATGCTTTGAATAAACTTTTGGTAAAGCGGCAGAAGTCGGCTCCCGGAGCAATTTCTGCTTCCGTTTGAAGCGCATTGGTTTGGTTTAATAGGGGAAGTTTAAGCTCATGTTTTCCAGGTTGCTGGGTATGCTATCGGCCGATATGGCGATTGACCTAGGGACAGCGAACACGCTGGTTTACGTCAAGGGTCGCGGGATTGTGTTAAACGAACCCTCCGTGGTTGCGATGGCGAACGTTAAAGGCAAACAGCAAGTGCTTGCCGTTGGTGATGAAGCTAAAATGATGCTTGGGCGAACGCCTGGCAATATTGAAGCTATTCGACCGTTGCGTGATGGTGTAATTGCTGATTTTGAAGTTGCGGAAGAAATGATTAAGCACTTCATTCGGAAAGTGCACAATCGCCGTAGCTTTGCAAGTCCACAAATCATCGTCGCCGTACCTTCGGGATCAACTGCGGTAGAGAGGCGCGCCATCCAGGAATCAACAGAAAGCGCCGGCGCACGCCGTGTCTTCCTGATAGAAGAACCCATGGCGGCTGCTATTGGCGCCGGCCTACCGGTGACCGAGCCTACTGGCTCGATGGTTGTCGATGTGGGTGGTGGCACCACAGAGGTAGCGGTCCTATCGTTGGGAGGTTTAGTCTATTCGCGGTCTGTGAGGGTTGGTGGTGATAAAATGGACGAGGCAATTACCGGATATATTCGCCGCAATCACAATTTGCTTGTCGGTGAAAGTAGTGCTGAGCGCATCAAAAAGGAAATAGGTACCGCCAGCATACCGGCGGATGGCGAGGGTGGCACAATGGAGATTAAAGGGCGTGATCTCATGAACGGGGTACCCAAGGAAATTCTTATTTCCGAACGTCAAATTGGCGAAAGTTTGGCTGAGCCGGTAGGTGCAATAATTGAAGCGGTTAAGGTTGCGTTAGAACATACAGCACCTGAGCTTGCTGCGGATATTGTAGATAAAGGGATCGTTCTGACAGGTGGCGGTTCCCTGCTTGGGAATTTAGATTTGGTTTTGAGGCATGCGACGGGATTGCCGGTGTCGATCGCTGATGAACCGTTGTCATGTGTGGCCCTCGGTACAGGTCACTGTTTGGAAGAGATGAAAACGCTAAAGAATGTGCTTACCTCTATGTATTAGAGTATGACGATTGTATGTCACGGTGGTGCCGTAACGATCAAGTTTTAACACCATAGCGGAGTAATACTCGGGTGAAGCCGCGAAGTGGATCTTCGGTATTGAGATTTGCTGTACCAATAAAAGTTTTGGTACAACGCTTCGCTTTTCTATTTCTCATTCTTGCCGCGTTGGGCCTTATGCTTCTCAGTAAGGCCGAGACCACCGTAATTGAAAGAGTATCGAACATTGTAGTCGATATATTTACGCCGATCATGGATGGATTGTCTCAACCCGCTGCAGCGATAAACGATACGGTGCGCTCGATCCAAAAGTTGGTCAATATTCACGCTGAAAATGAACGATTGCGTCGCGAAAATTTGCGCCTTTTGGCCTGGCGAGAGGTTTCTCAACGTCTAACGGCACAAAACCAAGCGCTAAAGTCTCTGTTAGAATTCAAACCCGACCCGAAGTCTAAATTCATCGCTGCGAGAATTGTGGGTGAGTCAGGCGGGGCATTTGTTCGATCTATTCTAATAAATGCAGGTTCGAGAGATGGTTTAACTAAGGGACAAGCGGTTGTAACAGGGTATGGTCTAGCGGGTAGAATTTTATCTGTTGGGCTACGTTCAGCCCGCGCCTTGCTCATTACCGATATTAATTCCCGCGTTCCCGTCGTATTGCAGTCATCTCGCGACCGCGCCATTTTGACGGGGGATAATAGTCGTCTGCCACGATTGAAATTTTTGCCAAGTAATACATCGGTAAACTCAGGCCAAATCGTAGTTACATCGGGGCAGGGCGGTGTATTTCCCACTGGTCTCCCCGTTGGGCAGATATCTACGTCTAATGATGGCATTATAAGGGTCAAGCCATTTGTTGAATTTGAAAAATTAGAATTCGTGCGAGTTATTAACTACACCGGAGTACCCTCGGCGGACCCTAAAAAGTCCACAAACAGTGTTGCGGTATCTGAGTGAACGCGTCACTTTCTCAAAAATTGGATCGATTGGCGCGGAATGTCGTTCCAGCGTTATTCGGCGTAATACTTGTCTTATTTTCGACAATCCCCTTTTACATCCCAGGTTATGCGCCCACGGCAGCTAATCTAGTCTTAATGGCAGTGTTCTACTGGTCGGTTCATAGACCGGACCTTCTGTCACCGGTCACGATATTATGTATAGGGTTGCTACAGGATATCCTAATTGGAATGCCACCAGGAATGAACGCGGTTCTTCTTTTGCTTGTTAGGGGTGTTGCCGTTTCGCAAAATCGAGTATTTCGCGGGCGATCATTTTTGGTTCTTTGGTGGGGCTTCGGACTGGTTGCAATTGCGGGTGCATTTGTCATTTGGTTACTCAGCACCGCCTATTATTTGACACTCATTAATCCGTTACCAGCGTTATTTCAGGCGGCAATGACGACTACGATGTTTCCATTCTTTGCTGGTATCTTTACTTGGATGCAAATTAAATTGTTATCGCAGGTTTAGGTAATGTATCGGGAGGATGCTACACGCTACAAAATGTTCTCCCGTAGAGCGGCGCTTCTTGGGGGGGCTAAAGTCCTCTTGTGCGGCGTTTTGATCGGACGAATGTACCAACTTCAGGTGCTCGACTCTGATAGGTACAAATTATTAGCAGAAGAAAATCGTATTAATATGCGGTTATTGCC
>CAZOHS010000180.1:3000-4917 GCA_964579285.1 uncultured Rhodospirillaceae bacterium
GGTAATAGCCAGCTTGAGGTCAATGCGCTGGGGCGGATTATTCGCGAGTTGTCCAGACAGGAAGGGCAACAAGGTGACGATATTGGTCTCACGGTCGATCTAGGTTTACAAAATTATTGCGTTGAAAAGTTGCTCGACAAAAAAAGTGCCGCTTTGGTTGTAATGGATGTAAATACTGGGGCGGTTGTATCACTGGCTTCAGTACCTGGATACGATCCTAACGCATTTAATATTGGCCTAAGCCAAGTTGAATGGAACGCAATAATTAGCGACCCACATACACCGCTTACAAACAAAGCAATTTCTGGAAATTACGCTCCGGGGTCGACATTCAAGATGATGGTGGCTCTGGCGGCATTGGAACATGGCACTATTTCCGCCAATACACGCGTATTTTGTCGTGGCCATGTTGACCTAGGGAATGCTCGATTTCATTGTTGGAAAAAGCATGGACATGGTTGGGTGGATATGCGCGGAGCGATCGAGGAGTCCTGTGATACCTATTTCTACGAAACTTCAAAACGGGTTGGAATTGATAAAATAGCAGAAATGGCACGCCGTTTCGGTCTTGGAAAGCGAACAGGCATTGACCTCCCTGGAGAAAAACCTGGCTTAATCCCAACCGCCGCGTGGAAATTGCGTGCTATGGGCGTTCCCTGGCAGGGGGGAGAAACTCTCGTGTCGGGTATTGGACAGGGTTTTGTTCTGACCACGCCACTGCAGTTGGCCGTTATGACGGCACGTATTGCTACTGCAAAGCAAGTTAAACCTCATCTTATTCAATGGATCAATTCCGATGGGGTTTCCAAGTCGGCCCCAATCATCAAGGTTCCTCCACTAAAGATATCGCGTGGGGCCCTTCAGGTGGTTAGGGACGGCATGGATGCCGTTATGAGTGGGCAAAAAGGAACCGCTCGCCGCAGCCAATTAAAGGAAAACGGCTGGGACATGGCAGGGAAAACAGGGACGGTGCAAGTCAAGAGAATTTCTATACACGAAAGAGAAAAACGAGTTTTAAAAAATAAAGAGAAACCCTGGAAAGAAAGGGATCATGCCTTATTCGTCGCTTATGCACCCGTCAAAAACCCCCGCTATGCAATTGCCGTTGTAGTTGAGCACGGCGGCAGCGGTGCCAAGGTGGCCGCGCCGATCGGTCATGACGTCATGTTGGAGACGTTAAAAAGAGATCCATCCGGTTATAACAATACGGATAGTGTCTCCAATATTCTCGATCCCGGAAATCACGCATGAATTTGCGTGGCTCAGCGCCAGATGGCAGTCCACTCACATTCGGTAAAAAGCTCTGGCAAATAAGCTGGTCTTTGGTTTTTTTATTGGTTCTGCTCGCTGTGATCGGTTTGGCGATGCTATTTTCTGCAGCGAATGCGCAATGGGATCCTTGGGCATCCCGCCAACTCATACGGTTCGCTGTTGGGATTGTTCTCATGATTGCCGTTGCTCTGACAGATATTCGAATTTGGATGCGGCACGCCTATACGCTTTATTTTATGGTTCTAGTACTTCTTATTGCAGTAGAGGTATTAGGAAAAACTGGCATGGGTGCCCAACGCTGGATCAATATTGGGTTTATACAAATTCAGCCCTCTGAAATAATGAAAATTACGTTGGTTTTGGCTCTTGCTCGATATTTTCATGGTTTAACTTTAGAGGAAATCACCCGTCCGGCGAGATTTTTAGTGCCATTGCTTTTACTTGGTGCGCCGGTAGTTCTTGTCTTACGACAACCAGATTTAGGGACGGCCATAATGTTAGCAATGACGGCTGGAATAATATTTTTTCTGGCCGGAATCAGGGCATGGAAATTTGGTGTGCTCTTTGGGACTGCACTGGCTGCCTTTCCCTTCGCATGGGCATTCATGCATGAATATCAGAAAAAACGAATTTTGACCTTTCTTG
>CAZOHS010000181.1:0-4895 GCA_964579285.1 uncultured Rhodospirillaceae bacterium
GTCGGAATAGTTGTTCCCGGCGGATTGTACAACACCTTGATTCGACGCCTCGCCCAATTGGGTTTCTCCGACCATTTTGGAAATTGCCGGTTTCCGCTTTTGGTGTTGAACGTCGTTCACCCTCTGGTTCCAGAACAAATCACCGAATTTTGTGCTGGTAAGGATGCCATTTTGGTGTTGGAGGAGGGAAACCCTGAGTATCTGGAACAACATATAAATATGATCCTTCGGAAGGCCGATATACAGACCCGGATCCATGGTAAGGACGTCATGCCGATGACGGGCGAATATAACGCGGCGGTCATGCATAACGGTTTGATTGGCTTTATCGAGGCCGAAGGTCTTGGTTTATCGAATGCGGAGCAGCTTAAGTCTGAAGCTGAACGGGTTTCCAAGGCAATATCGGATGGAGAGGCAATATTTCCCGCTCCCTTGCCTCCACGACCACCCCAGTTTTGTACAGGATGTCCTGAAAGGCCGGTTTTCTCCGCACTTAAGTTATTGCAGGCGGAGGTGGGCAAAGTCCACATAGCGGCAGATATAGGATGCCACGCGTTCGCGACCTTCGAGCCATTTTCCATGGGAAATTCTATTTTGGGCTACGGTATGGCGCTTGCCAGCGCAGCTGCGGTCGCGCCTTTTCAGAATAGACGCTCTATTTCGATTATGGGTGACGGAGGTTTTTGGCATAACGGGCTTACTACCGGTGTAATCGGAACCATGTTGAATGAAGGAGATTCAATTTTGGTGATTATGCAAAACGGCTTCACGTCGGCGACGGGTCAGCAATTTATTCCGTCAAGTGAGAAGGGACGCGGTGGACGAAATTCGGGTATTTCCATTGAGAAAACACTCACTAGTTTGGGTGTGCCATGGCTCCGTAAGGTACGAACATATTCAGTTTCTGAAATGGTTGAGACCCTCAGAGAAGCACTCTCCACGGAGATGAAAGGGCTGAAAGTCATTATAGCTGATGGTGAATGTCAATTAGCTCGGCAGCGACGTCTCCGAGGGGAAAATGCTGATAAACTCAAACAAGGCGGGCGCGTTGAACTTCCGCGCTTTGGTATCGACGATGAGGTCTGTACAGGAGACCATTCCTGTATTCGTTTGTCGGGTTGCCCGAGCCTGACGATTAAACCCAACCCTGATCCATTTAGGAGTGACCCCGTTGCTAGTGTAAATAATAATTGCGTCGGTTGCGGATTGTGCGGGGAGGTTAGCCATGCGGCCACGTTGTGTCCCTCTTTCTATCGGGTTAAACGCGTCCGTAATCCGCGTATTTTTGAAAAAACTGTGGCTGGGATACGCGGCACGATTATTGGTTGGTTGGGTGGACACGCATGACGAAGCCGTTGACACTTTTGATTGCCGCGCTTGGCGGTGAAGGTGGAGGTGTACTTACGGGGTGGGTTGTTAAGGCCGCGCAGGATAGTAATTTGCCCGTTCAGGCGACTTCTATACCAGGAGTTGCGCAAAGGACAGGCGCAACTACTTATTATATAGAAATTTGGCCTCAGACATGGGCTGAGATTGAAAATAAGACCCCTGTCTTTGCGCTTAGCCCGGCAGTAGGTGAGATTGATGTGCTGGCCTCTACCGAATTATTGGAAACCGGCCGACAAATTCAGGCTGGGTACGTTACGCCTGACCGAACGCATTTGATAGCGTCTACGCACAGAGTTTTTTCGACGGCAGAAAAAATGCAAATGGGAGACGGACGGGTGGATAGTAAGCAGCTGGTTGAGGCTGCTGGTGATCGGTCAAGATTACATATACTCTTTGATATGGAGGACATTGCCCGCGATGTTGGAGCACACATTAGCGCCGTTCTTCTTGGCGCTATTGCCGGGTGTGGTTCCTTACCAATTTCGGAAAAAACCTTTCGTAATGTAATTCGGGGAGAGGGTAAGGCGGTTGAAGCCAACCTTGCCGGTTTTGATTCTGGGTTTAGAGCGGCGCAAGGTGAGATGCGTGCACAATCTCTTAGATCGACGGATCAGAATTCCCATATTACCGTTCCAGAGAATTTACAATCCCGCGTACGCGAAGAGTTTCCCGATGACGTCCACGAAATTCTGGGTCAAGGTGTCAGGCGATTGATAGATTTTCAGGATGTCGCTTATGCGGGCTGTTTCCTAGATCGCTTGGTAACGTTTTCTGATAAAGATACTAACTTATTTAAAAAAACAGCAAAACATCTTGCGGTTCGTATGTCCTTTGAAGATGTGATTAAGGTTGCTCAAGCTAAAACGCGAGCAACCCGTATGCGAAGGATCAAGGCTGAAAGCGGGGCAAGTCCGGGGGATACGTTGGTTGTCACTGAGTTTTTAAAGCCTGGTATAAACGAGTTTTGTGATGTGTTGCCCGAGGGCCTAGCCCGCTGGTTATTGGCAAAAGCCGCGCGATGGCCGCGCTTGCAAAATTGGCAGCGTGGCATGGAATTGAATTCCTCGTCAGTCTCTGGGTATACAAAACTTAAATTGTTAGCGGGGATGCGCCGCTGGCGTCGCCGCACCTGGCGGTTTAGGCGAGAACAAGAGACGATTGAAACGTGGCTACATACCATTTTGCTAGCGGCTACCATAAGTAACGCGCTTGCGATGGAAGTTGCAGAATGTTCACGTTTAATAAAGGGTTATAGTGACACCCACACTCGCGGCCGAAGCAGCTTTGATCAGATAACGGCCGCACTAATACAACCGGCACTGAGTGGTAAAATTGATGTTGCACTTGCGGTGGGGCAAATCGCGTCAGCGCGAGAAGCGGCATTGGCTGATTCCGAAGGAATTGCGCTTCGCGAAGCGTTGTCCTCACCTAAAGAATTATTTTCAAAAGCATCCTAAAGAAGCATCTATTGCTCGACGTGCCTACTGTGTCTGTTCTTTAGTCTTGAGGAAACGAATTTCTGGCCACTCCTTACCGGCATTATCTAAATGCCATGCGTTACGGGCGATGAATACCGGAACCTTGTCGTGATCATCGGCAATCGCCCCGACGTTGGCGTCCACGAATTTTTTAAGAAGCAGTGGCTCGTCGGCTTCAATCCAACGCGCTGTCAGTAATGAGGTCGTCTCAAAGCGGACTGGCACATCATATTCCGATCGAATACGATCCGCCATAACATCAAACTGAAGTGTACCCAGCACTCCGACAATCCAATCGGTTCCAACGCGGGGTTTGAATACCCGGGCGACTCCCTCCTCTGCCAGTTGCTGTAAAGCCCTGCCAAGATGTTTTGCGCGCAAAGGATCTATCGGATGTACGGAACGGAGTAATTCGGGCGCGAAGCTTGGTATCCCGGTGAATCTAAGTTCTTCTCCATCCGTTAGTGCATCACCGATACGCAGATTTCCGTGGTTTGGTATCCCTATTATGTCGCCCGCATAGGCATGTTCGACGGTCTCGCGTTCACGGGCGAGAAATAGCATCGGATTGTGCAGATTTACCTGTTTTCCACTCCGGATGTGTCGCAGTTTCATGCCGCGTTTAAAATGGCCTGACGATACCCGAAAAAATGCTATTCGGTCTCGATGCTTAGGGTCCATATTGGCCTGAATTTTAAATACAAAGCCGGTAACTTTTTGTTCGGAGGGCTCAACAATTCGCTCTTCTGCCTTTTGAGGGCGCGGTGATGGTGCCATGTTGACTAAGCCGTTCAATAACTCCCGTACACCAAAATTGTTGATTGCACTTCCAAAAAATACGGGACTCAGGGCACCATCCTTGTAAACATCAAGGTCCAGTGGTGGGCATAGTCCGGTTGCCATTGGAACATCTTCGCGCAGTTTTTCCGTGGCATATGCCGGCAGTAGTTCTGCTAACCGCGGATCTTCCACACCTTCACAAATTATATCGTCTTCACCTGGGTTTTGAATTTTTCCACTGGCTCGCCCTTTCTTCATCAAGATGAGCCTATCTTCGACAATGTCGTAACATCCAAGAAAATCTCTACCCATGCCGATGGGCCAACTCGCCGGCGTGACATCTAGTGCTAATGTTTCTTCAATTTCTTGAAGTAAATCAAATGGCTCTCTGCTTTCCCTGTCTAACTTGTTGATGAAAGTTATAATCGGCATGTCGCGTAACCGACATACCTCAAAGAGTTTACGTGTTTGTGTTTCTATTCCTCGGGCAGCGTCAATCACCATTACTGCAGAATCGACCGCCGACAAAGTTCTGTAGGTATCTTCGCTAAAGTCTTCGTGACCAGGGGTATCAAGTAGATTAAAAGTACATCCACCATACTCAAATGTCATAACCGAAGAGGCGACAGAAATACCGCGCTCCGCCTCTACTTTCATCCAATCCGAGTGGGCTCGGCGCGCCTCTCCCCGGGCTTTCACTGCGCCTGCTGTCTGGATTGCACCACCGAAGAGAAGAAGCTTCTCTGTCAGCGTCGTCTTTCCAGCGTCCGGATGCGAAATAATAGCAAACGTTCGGCGGGCGGCAATTTCACTACTGAAAGTGTTCATAATTTATTCTAGAAAATCCGAATTTCACCCTTGGGTGAGGTAGGCGCGCAATATACGGCGGTTTTCAGCGATTACCAGTAGTGTTTGTATATCGCCTTCCGTCTATATGAGAGCTAACATGTCATTAGGAGTGGCAGTAAAGTGGGAAGACGTCATGGATACATTGGCTAGAACGACAACATCTTACCAATCTGGCTTTGGTAACGAGTTTGCGACAGAGGCGCTGCCCGGGGCTTTGCCAGTAGGACAAAATTCCCCTCAAAAGGCAGCGTACGGGCTTTATACCGAACAGGTAAGTGGCACGGCATTTACCCAACCGCGCGCCGATAATCGCAGGACGTGGGTCTATCGGATTAAGCCCTCGGCGACGCATGGTAAATTTTCGATAAAAAATAACGGTAATTTTCTTACCACACCTCT
>CAZOHS010000182.1:0-4880 GCA_964579285.1 uncultured Rhodospirillaceae bacterium
CTGAAAGCGAACCATCCTGTATTCGATCGCCGCTAGTGGAAATGATTTTTATTTCCACCGCGTCGTCCTGAGCCAGTTCAGGATGTGTTTCTCCGAGAAGACGGCGCACTTCATTAGCCTGCCATAGCGCCAGTTGACTTCCTCGGGTTCCAATGCGGACGCTGGAAGAATTCATGCTATGATTCTATCCGAATTTATTTGATCGTGGAAACAAATGGTGTGCTGGTTTAGTCTTATAGATAGATTAATATTGAAAATGGCGTACAAATGCTTGTGCTCGGCATAGAAACGAGTTGCGATGAAACGGCAGCCGCGGTCGTAAACGAGAACCGCGAAGTATTATCCAATAAGGTATATTCTCAACAACAGGAACATGCTCGTTTTGGGGGTGTTGTGCCCGAAATTGCAGCCCGCGCCCACTTGGACGTTTTAGATGGCATTATTTGCGACGCTCTCCAAGAGTCAGGGGTCACCCTAAATGATATAAATGGAATCGCCGCGACCTGCGGTCCAGGCTTGATTGGCGGGGTCATAGTGGGCTCCACGACGGCAAAGGCCATGTCAGCTGCGGCTAATATTCCATTTATTGCAGTTAATCATCTGGAGGGCCATGCGCTGACCGCACGATTAACACACGGAATTGATTTTCCCTATCTGCTGCTCCTAGTCTCTGGGGGTCATTGCCAGCTTTTAATAGTGAAGGGTCTGGGAAACTATAAACTTTTGGGTGAGACAGCCGATGATGCAGTCGGCGAGGCGTTTGACAAATGTGGAAAAATGTTAGGTCTTGGGTTCCCGGGAGGGCCTGCCATCGAGAAAGCAGCCGTCTCTGGAAACCCCGCTCGTTTTTCCTTTCCGCGCCCAATGAAAGGCCGCCCGGGTTGTGATTTTTCTTTTTCGGGGCTTAAAACTTCGGTTCGCCAGTGTATTCTAGCGATGTCAGTTTCAGAAATATCAAATTCAAATGCGTGCGACGTCGCTGCATCGTTTCAAGAAGCTGTGTCGGATATCATGCTCGATCGCTGTGCGAACGCTATAAAAATGTTTAAGGAGCGGTATCCGAATGGAAATACTTTGGTTGTTAGCGGGGGTGTCGGTGCCAACTTAGCGATACGCAAACAACTTGCTGCATTATGCGATGCGCACAACTTTGTTTTTGTAGCCCCACCACCAGAATTATGTACAGACAACGCAGCGATGATTGCCTGGGCTGGAATTGAACGTTTCCAGCGGGGTTTGGTAAACGATCTCGATATCGCTCCTCGTCCTCGTTGGCCGCTAGAGGAATTACGCCACTTTTAGTTTAAACTAATAGAAGTAGAGACCGCGGTTTTTGGTATTTGTCTCGAGTAGTATACCATAACAATGGTGTTTCTAATAAATGGGGCTCAGTACGAATGGTAAGTTCAGAAGAATTCCGCGGTCACGCGGTCGTAATGCAACCCGGCGATGGGCCAAGCTTTTGGCAACCTAAACCGGCAAATGGTTATGCAGAACCAAAACTCACACCACAAAATACAAAATTCCAAAACTTATCGATGGGCTATCAGACTATCGCGGTGGGCGGACATGTCCGGGACCATTCCCCCCCCGAACAATTAGAATTGCAGATGTGTTTACGTGGGACGGGTCACATAAAACTTGACGGCAGGCGCCACGAGCTCATCCCGGGCTCCACCTGCTTTTTAGGATGCGATGTTAAACATGAAATCTACAATGATGGCTCCGAAGAATTAGTCATGATGTGGGTAATAACCCCTGCTGGGTTAGAAGAATTTTTTGAAACAATTGGTCGTCCCCGTCATATAGGCGACAAAGCACCTTCACCATTTGAGCGCCCGGAAGAAGTCCTAGCGATTGAGCGCTCCATGGGTGTTAACGACACAAAATAAACTATAACAGGGGGTTTTTGTGCCAAGAGTAAATATCGGTGATGCCGAACTCTATTATGAAGAACGTGGCATTGGTGACCCAATAATGCTCGTTCCGGGTTTAGGGGGGGGTGGGGCTGTCTGGTCCAATCAACTTCCGGACCTGTCTAGAACATACCGCACGATAATTCACGATCATCGCGGCTGCGGTAAAAGCACTTATTCCACTATCGAATATTCAGTTGAACAAATGGCAGCCGATGCAATTAAATTGATGGACAAATTAGAAGTCTCCAAGGCCCATTGGATTGGGCATTCTACCGGCGGCGCTATGGGACAAATAATTGCTCAAGACTACCCAGACCGGCTTGCCTCGCTTGTTCTGAGTTCAACCTGGCCAGGGCACGATATTTATTTTAAGCGCGCATTTGCAGCCCGCAAAGCAGTGTTGATAGACGCAGGAACTTTGGAATATGCGCGTCACTCTATCTTGTCATTACTTCCCCCTTGGTACATTTCTAAGCATTCGGAAAAAATATCGGAGCTGGAATCATATCTTGCCGGGGCAGACCAACCGGTGGAAATAATGGTAAGCAGGATAAATGCTATCTGTGCCTTCGACCGTCGAGATAAAATTGGACAAATAAACGCTCCCACGCTCGTGATTGTCGCAGAGGACGATATGGTTACACCACGTTATCTATCAGACGAGCTCGCGGACAAAATTGATGGCGCAGAAAAAGTCATTCTCCCCACAGGGGGGCACTTTTTTAATCACATACTAATAGAGGAATACAACAACGCGGTTAGTGATTTTCTAGAACGTAACCCGATTGGTGCCTGATGCTAATTACGCCTAAAGTAAACCACCTATTGGTTAAAAAAACGGTCTTCTTTGCGGATATGGCTTTTGCATGATTTCCATTGTTGGAGCCGGAGCGTGGGGAACTGCCCTCGCAATAACAGCCACGCGAGCCGGAAAAGATGTTGTTATTTGGGCTCTCGAGAGCGACGTAGCAAACTCTATAAATAAACAACGAGAAAATCATGTTTATTTGCCTGGGACAAAGTTGAGCCACGGCATTAAGGCAACGACAAACGTTATCGAAATCACAGGCGGCCCCGTCATCTTACTTACCTTACCCGCCCAGCATATGAGAAAAACACTTGAACCGCTGGTCTCGCGAATACCAAGAGACACTCCTCTCGTTATATGTTCAAAGGGAATTGAACAAAAGTCGATGAAATTAATGAGCGAAGTATTGGCGGGTTCCTTTCCAAACAATCCAATACTGGTTTTGTCCGGACCGACGTTCGCGGCTGAAGTGGCGGCGGGCATGCCTACTGCCGTAACATTAGCCGCCAAAAATATAAAAATCGCGGAGCAGGTCGCTGACCAGTTAGGATCAGAAGCATTTCGGCCATATACCAGTGACGATGTTATAGGCGCTCAGATCGGAGGGGCAATCAAAAATGTTCTCGCGATTGCCTGCGGAATTGCGGATGGGCGGGAGCTTGGAAACAACGCTCGCGCCGCTTTAATAACTCGCGGGTTAGCGGAAATAGCACGATTATGTGTAGCTAAAGGAGGCAAGTCAGAAACATTAATGGGCCTTTCAGGGATAGGAGACCTCGTGCTGACATGCACGAGTACAAAGTCACGAAACTATTCTTTAGGATTCGCCCTGGGCCAAAACCGGCTGCTCACAGATATAATGAATGAACGCAACTCGATAGCGGAAGGGGTTTTTACAGCCAGTGCTGCAGCTGCGTTAGCGAGAACGCTTTCAATTGAAATGCCTATTACTTGGGCGATCGACGAGATACTAAACGGCGGAAAAGATGTTGATAGGGTGGTAAGCACACTATTATCCCGTCCGCTAAGAGCTGAAACAGATTGAAGTGGACATCGTTGTTTATATTGAAGCGGTTTGATGCATATATACTCGGAAACATAGGGGGATAATTGATGCAGTATTGGCTTTTCAAATCGGAGCCTGGTGCCTGGTCCTGGAAGGACCAAGTTGAAGCCGACACGGCGGAATGGGATGGCGTTCGAAACTACCAAGCAAATAACAATATGAAAGAAATGAATAAGGGCGACCGAGGCTTCTTCTACCATTCTGTCAATGAAAAACAGATTGTCGGTGTTGTCGAAGTCGTAAAAGAGCATTACCCAGATTCAACCGATAAATCAGGTCGATTTGGGATGGTGGATGTAAAAGCTTTGTTTCCAGTAAAAAAACCGGTAACTCTCGCCGACATTAAAGCAGAACCCCAGCTTGCGGATCTAGCGCTCGTTAAACAGTCTCGACTGTCCGTAGTCCCGGTCGGAAAAAAGGAGTGGAAAATCCTGTGTAAAATGGCGGGGATCAGCGCGTAAATATTGTTATGTTATGACAATGAACGACGCAATATTGCTTTGCCAACTAGACGATATTGAAGACCCCGGCAGCAAGGGCTTCGAAGCTATAGGGGAGTTAAACTCATTTTTTGTAGTGCGGCGTGGTCGTCAGGTCTTTGGTTACTATAATTCTTGTCCTCACTTTCGCGCACCTTTGGATTGGAAGCCAGATGCGTTTCTTTCGCACCGGCGGGACCAAATTCTGTGCTCAATGCATGGCGCGCTCTTTGATATCGCCAACGGAACATGCACTGACGGGCCGTGTGTAGGGAAAAAACTCGCGTCATTAGACGTGCGTACAGAAAATACTCGTGTTTATCTTTTTCCATAAAAGGAAACGGTTGCCACCGCCTTGCGGTTAACGTCTTGAAAAAACATAATCCCAATATCCTGCGATAGTGCTCGACCAAAAATTAGAGGAAGAATTGGATGTCCGAAAATGAATTGATTCCAGTAAAAGCTGAGTGGTCTACAGGCGCTCATATAGACCGAGCGAAATATGAGAAAATGTACACGCACTCGATCCGTGATCCCGAAGGTTTCTGGGACGAGCATGGAAAACGCCTACATTGGATGAAGGCATATTCAAAAGTAAAAGACGTCTC
>CAZOHS010000183.1:0-642 GCA_964579285.1 uncultured Rhodospirillaceae bacterium
ATGCGTTAGGCGGCTTTCGGCCATTGCCACTAATGGAGGATGTTGAAATCATAAGGCGGATCGGAAAATCTCGTTTAAAGATTTTGAATGCGCGTGCAGTTACGTCCTCCATTCGTTACCGTACAGACGGCTGGTGGCGGCGACCGTTTCTAAATCTTGTTTGTTTGGTATTATATTTTTTGGGGGTGTCGCCGCACCATATCGCGAAAATTTATAAATGAAACAATTAGTTATTTTTGCGCGACGACCTCAGCTAGGTTGTGTAAAAAGTCGCCTCGCTCAAGATATCGGTAATATAGAAGCCCAACGGTTCTATCGGGCCATCCTATTTGCGTTAGCTCGTCGGTTATCTTCAGGAGGGGGGTGGAAAACTAGAATCGCGGTGACACCCGATGCGTCGACCGATATGGCTCGTTTATGGCCGCCACATATAGGGCGTTTACGCCAAGGTGCAGGTACCTTGGGTAGAAGAATGACACGGTGTATGGCGAGGTTTGGGTGTGATCCTGTGGTAATTGTGGGTAGCGACATCCCCCAAATTAATCGTGTTCACATTGTGAGGGCGTTCGCGTCACTTCGTGCGAACGATATCGTATTTGGACCATCTCCGGACGGCGGGTATTGGCTTGTTGGTGCCGCCAA
>CAZOHS010000183.1:652-4782 GCA_964579285.1 uncultured Rhodospirillaceae bacterium
GATGAATAACGTTAAGTCAGGTACACGAGTTTCGAATATTCAAACATTAGCAGACATTGACGATGGTAATTCTTATCAAAATTGGCGCGATCAGGGCGGTAAGTTACTCAGTATTTAAATGTTCTTGAAGGCGCGGAAGCAGTTCTGCAAAATTGCATGGCTTGTGCCGTATATCTAATTGATGAACAAGAATATCGTCCCATGCATCTTTGCAAGCACCCGTAGAGCCAGGCAAAGCGAAAAGATATGTGCCCCCGGAGACGCCGGCGGTTGCTCGGGACTGAATTGTTGAGGTGCCAATCTTTTTGTATGATAGCGTCCGAAATAGTTCTCCGAATCCCACAATTTCTTTCTCAAAAATTTTGCCAAAAGCTTCCGGAGTAACGTCACGACCCGTCACACCGGTTCCACCCGTAGAAACTACCACATCAATATCTGGTCGATTTATCCAGTCTTGCAACTTCAACATTATTGCTTCCTGGTTATCTTTTATAATTGCTCTATCGGCGAGCTCGTGGCCGGCAGCTAACAAACGATCCACCAAGATTTCCCCTGAACGATCGTCCTCAATAGTACGTGTGTCGGATACTGTCATAACAGCGATGTTTATTTTTACAAAACGTATACTTTGATCAACTCCGAACATCTTGCTCAACTATTCCTTACGGTTTTCTACAGCGACATAGAACGGTTGTTGGCCAGACGCGAGAGCATCGAGTGAGGGTGCTGGTTCACCTAATCGTTCTCGATACATCCACAAGTTTGCCAGGACACGTTCTACAAAGATCCGCGTTTCAAGTGCTGGGATACTTTCGATAAACATCAACGGATCGGTGTAACCGCCCTTTTTAGCCACTCGTTGCCATTTCTGTAAATTGCCAGGGCCACCATTATATGCTGCCGCAAGTAACAGTAAATCACTATTAATGTGATCGGTACTTAGCAGATGTTGTATGTATTTCTGGCCGAGCGAGATATTCAGTGTTGGATCGTATAATCTGTCGCGTGTTCTTCCACGGAATCGTTTTCGAGCAATGAAACTCGCGGTTGCAGGCATGAGCTGCATTAAGCCACGAGCACCAGCGACACTTTTTGCTCGCACATTAAAGCCAGATTCCTGGCGCATAAATGCAAAGATTAATGCGCGATCGATTTGGTATCCCTTACGCGGCGTCCATGTAGGAATGGGATACAACGCTCTCGCCGGCAGAGAAATTGGAGCTTTTATGAGAGCACCACCCGCGCGATACGACACCATTGGGAGCCCCTTTATGTCTGCCAACGCAATCAGAGCTGTCGTCAGTTCGTGATCTTTCGTATGCGCCATAAACCTGAGTTCTCGCTCAGCGCGGGGTGTTAGGTTTAATTGCAATAGGGCTATTGCCCGTCGACCACTATTTTCGGAGAGCAAAAGTTTAAGCCGTGCAGCAGTCAAACGTGGTTGTCTCCAATCGAAAGGTGATTTGTTTCCTATCCATCGGCGTGCCAAGATTCCATAAAAAGTTCGTGGTTGCGCAGCGGCAATTTCTAACCATTCCCGCACGCGTTCGGGGCGTCGGCCCGTCATATTGGAGCGGGCCGCCCAGAACGCGGCCGCTGCGTGGTCAAAGCCTCTTACTTTATGTGATAGCGTGACAGTTTCGAAGTGATCCGCTGCTTCAGTATATTTTTTTTGCCGGTATGCAGAAAGGCCAGCTATCCAATGGGAGTACGGAATCTTGTTACCTGACTTAAATGCAGCAGCGCTTGCTAGTTGAAGCGCGTGTTCACTGTTGCCATAAAAAAACCAGCCAGCTGCGATGTGCGTTCGGCCCAAATCATAGCCGATTTGTCCGAGGGTTCGTTTAATACTGCTACGTTTAAGGTACTTCAGGGCGAGGGTAAGTCTGCGCTGTGCAGCCATACGGCGCACCTTCCAAATAATTCGGCGCGCCGCGCGCGTGGCTGGCTGATGATTGGAATGTTCGATTATTCTTTCTATTTCGTATTTTGGGAAGAACTTGCGCCATGGAGGATTAGGATAACGATAATTTTTTGGTTTCCGCCGCAATGCGAGCTTGTAAATCCTGCGGGCGTCTGGGTGATCCGCGTATGCCTTAAGCCACTTTGCTAGTTCAATATAGCGTGACCGATATTTAGTAGGGTGCAGATAGCGTTGTGCCTGAACGTGTCCCAACAATAACTTATTATCTAGTTTTAAAATTAGTTTATTAGCAGTTCGCCAGGATCCACGTTTCTGTGCACTAAAGATTTGGCGATAAATATCAGCGTCCGCCTTAGATAGTACCTCGGGAATGGAGACCTTTATTGCCGTCGCTTGTCCGTTGTTGTTTTTTGTTTGGGCTCCCTTAGCCAGGGTGTTTGCGGTAACAAACACATGCGCGGAGAGCAAAAAAGCAAGAAAAGAACTAGCCCTATAAAGGCTATTCTTTGGGACTATCGAGGGTTGCATTAACACTTTTATCGGTGGCTTTTTTCGGGGTTCTCGGTGAGTTTTTAACCTAGACCCTTTAGCCTCGCAATAAAGCATCTATTATCTATACAAATATTTGTATTTACCCGAAGGTTATGGTTGAGCATTCATAACACGCTGACGAATCTCCAAAAGGTCCGCCCATGTTTCACGCTTTTGCGAAGGTTGGCGTAGAAGATAGGCGGGGTGTAGCAACGCCCGAGCAGGGATTTCCTGCATGTCTAAACTACCTTGGTATTGCATCCATTTACCTCTTAAACGCATTATACCCTCTTTGCGCCGCAGGAGTGTTTTAGCCGCTGTACCTCCAACCAAAATAATTATTTCTGGCTTAACGATTGCTATGTGCCTTTCTAAAAAAGGAAGACACGCCGTAATTTCAACGTTCGTTGGGTTACGGTTTCCTGGTGGCCTCCACGGTAGGATGTTGGTTATGTATGTGTTTGACCTATCAAGTTCTATTGCATTCAGCATACGATCCAACATTTTGCCTGCCGGGCCCACGAATGGGACCCCCTGTCTGTCTTCTTCTGCCCCAGGAGCCTCACCAATTAACATAATTTGCGCAGCGGGGTTTCCATCCGCAAACACAAAGTTCATAGCTGTTTCTTTCAAGGGGCAGCCGTCAAAAGACTGATAGGCTGTTTTTAAGTCTGCAAGGGTGGAGGTGGCGGAGGCAATTTGCTGAGCGGTCATCAGGGTCTCCTGACGGGTCTGCAAAGATGTGCTGGCGAACCTATCTGGAGTGATAGGCTGCTGGGCGGTTGGATTATCGAGTTTTGGGCCTAACGGGTTTTGTTTTGTTATTGATGTCGAAAGATGGTTTGTAGTTTTTTCGCCTGTTGTCTCATCGACCCCCGCATCAATATACCAATCTAGAAGAGCACGCGTGTTTAATTTATCTTTCATAGCACATAGCACCGTGGACTCTTCTTCGCGTGTGACCAATCTATTACCAAATGTTATACAACAAGTTTAACGCGATCATAACACCCGTAGAGTGGAGCTAAAAGATGGAACGGGAATCTATGGAGTTCGATATTGTAATTGTTGGGGCGGGCCCCGCCGGTTTGGCCGCAGGGATACGGATCCGGCAGCTCGCACAAGAACAAGGCAAGGAAGTTTCGGTATGTATCATTGAGAAGGGCTCTGAAGTTGGGGCTCATATTCTCTCCGGTGCGGTATTTGAACCGAAGGCATTAAATGAGTTAATACCCGACTGGAAGGAGCGGGGTGCTCCGCTACACACACCCGTTGTTTCGGATAAACTTCTTTTGCTTCGCGAGCGGAGAGCAGTGCGATTACCCACTCCGCCACAAATGAACAACCACGGAAACTACATTATAAGTCTCGGCACTCTGTGCCGTTGGCTTGCCGAACAAGCCGAAGCAATCGGTCTAGAAATTTTTCCTGGTTTTGCTGCTGCCGAAATACTTTATCACGGCGATGGAAGTGTAAAGGGGATAGCGACGGGGGATATGGGGGTTGCAAAGGATGGTTCGAAGACCGCGAATTTTCAAGCTGGGTTTGAGCTTCACGCGAAACAGACAATCTTTGCTGAGGGGTGTCGAGGATCACTAACGAAGGAATTGTTTGACCAGTTTTCCTTGCGAGATGATATTAATCCTCAAACATTTGGCATTGGGATTAAAGAGTT
>CAZOHS010000184.1:0-4751 GCA_964579285.1 uncultured Rhodospirillaceae bacterium
AAGGAGCCAGCGGCGATGATTGGATCTCGGGCGTTCAATCAATGCGGAGCTATTTGCGCGGCGCGGAGATTGCTGGTGTCATGGGGGAAATGCTTCGTGGATTCGGATTTCCAGCACGCTCTCAAACTAACGCGGACAGTGATGTGCAGCATATTCCCCTCGTGTTGTGGGCTGGCCTCGGCGAGTTAAGCCGTATAGGTGAACTTGTACTTAATCCCTTTGTTGGCCCTCGTTTCAAGTCAGTTGTCCTCACTACTGATATGCCCCTCGAAATTGATAAACCGATAGATTTTGGTCTGCAAACCTTTTGCAGCAAATGTCACAAGTGTGATCGCGAATGTCCATGTGACGCAATACCACACGGTGATAAGGTAATGTTTAACGGCTACGAGATATGGAAACCCGATGTGGAACGCTGCACTCGGTATAGGCTGACCAATATGAAAGGCTCAGCGTGCGGTCGATGCATGAAAACTTGTCCTCTAAATAAGGTGATTGATCTTGACGGCGCGCTGCTTACACGAATGGCAAGCTGGATAGGGGTAAATGCGATGTTTTTGAAGCCTCTAATCGTGCCTATTGCCGCCTGGCTCGATGACAAACTTGGCAACGGAAAACGTAACCCATTAAAGAAATGGTGGTTTGACCACGAAATTATAGATGGGGTTACGACCGATGCAAAAAGTACTAACCAACGTGATATAGAACCCCGTAAAAAGGTTGATATAAAAGGACAAAAAATAGCGTTTTACCATGCGAATATGATGCCCGCTCCGGATCAACCGGATACGTTTCCTGTGGATCGCAAAGCTGCTTTAGCAGCAAAAGCGCTGGTTGAAACGCCTGCGGAAGCGCGTGCTCGTGTGTCCGCCGGCGGTCCCACGCCGGCCCATTATATTCCTACGCCGCCTATTGGGGATGGGGCGATCGAGGAACGCACGCAAAGTCCCTACGACGACGACTAGGAGAACTGTTTTTGAAGATCTGTATCTATGGTGCGGGAGCGGTAGGTGGTCTAATCGGAGGGGTTCTTGCTGAGCGCTCTCATACCGTATGTTTTGTAGCGAGGGGCCAACAACTTAAAGCGTTAAAAGCCCGCGGGTGTACAGTAGAAACGGGCGATCAAATGTTTACAGTCCGTCCGGATTGCAGCGATAGCCCCTCCGATTTTGGGGTTCAGGACTTTGTTTTTATTGCGGTAAAAGCACCCGCGCTGCCGGCTGTCGCTGAAAAACTAGCTCCTTTGGTTGGGAAGAACACTGTCATTATTCCAGCTATGAATGGTATACCATGGTGGTTCTTTAACGGTTTTCCGGAGAGCGGTCCAAATGTGTCATTGCCTATGTTGGATCCCGGCGGGCTGTTATCAAAGGCTATTCCCATCCAAAGACTTATAGGGTGTGTCGTTCATGTTGCGGCTTCCGTTCCCGAACCCGGTCTTATTCGCCACGTCGCGGATAATCGGCTGATCCTCGGTGAAATATCCGGAGAATTATCTGATCGTCTTCAGAACATCGTAGAACTTTTTAAAAATACGGCTCTCGACGTGTTTGCTACGAACCAGCTTCGGCAGGAAATTTGGTTAAAACTTCTGGGTAATTTCAATTTTGCGCCAATATCATCATTGGCCAACGCAACTAATGCCCAAATAGGAGAGGATCCAGGTCTCCGCAAGCTGGCGTTAGACATGTTCGAAGAGGCGGCGGCGGCGGGCTATCGGGTTGGCCTCCAGCCAGGTATGACGGCAAAAGATCGCGTTGACCTTGGGGCCTCAATGGGAAATTTCCGGACATCAATGCTGCAAGACTTTGATAAAGCCCGACAGCCGGAGATTGACGCGATTGTCAGTGCTGTAATCGAAATTGGGCAAGCGACAGGGTCGCCGATGCCGCTTTCAAAAGCTATACTTTCGTTGTTAGTTCAGAAAGCCCGTGGCCAAGGGCTATATTGAGCTTTATTTGTCCATCACACTTTCAGCAAACACCTCTTCGAGCGCCAGCTTCCTTGGCGTCAGACCCTGCTCAAACGAATACTGGGTTATTGCCTCTAGTTCCTTTCTATTTGCTATTATTCCATGACGCACGAGGGGGGTCGCTATCGCGTCCTCATACTCACTGGGTAACAATCCTACGTCGAAGTGGTTCCGAATATGTGCAAGACGCTGTGTTTCGGCATGTTGTGCGGCTTGCTCCATCATTTTGTATACATTGAGAACCACCCACGGGTGCTCCTCAGCGACCTGTCTTCTGACAACCATTCCGTGGTTTATCGGGAACAGGCCAGTTTTTTCGAAGTAGCGCTTGCCTTCGGCGTAGGGATCGGGAAATAGGGGTCCAAAGTTCGGATGGTTTTCAAGGTCCGCTGTACTTCGGTCAACCAAATTACCGTCCGGAAGGTACAAAAGGGTAGCGTCAAGTTCTTTTCGGAGAAACATTTCCCCCATGTTTGTTTCCGGGGATATATAATTTACGGTCACGCCTTCAGGCGGCTGGAACCCTGTTGAACCGCCATGACTAATATCGGGGATCCGTTCCATAAAAAATTCCATGTCTTTTGGCGCCACACCAAACTCGTGTTCCAAAATTCCCCGAGACCAAAGGGCGGCTGTTTGTTGATACTCTGGCACTCCAACGCGTTTTCCTTTGAGATCTTCAGGTTTTTCTATACCAGCGTCCTTACGGATCAATATCCAAACTTGAAAGAAATAACGAGTAGTAAAGACGGGTATCCCCACAAAACGATCGTCACCGCGCGCAATCGCCATCAACAGAGATGACATCGACATTTCGGAGATGTCGAATTCGGTGAATTTTAATTGGCGCCAGAATAATTCAGAGGGGTGGAGTTCCAAAGAATTCAAGGAGATACCATCCGCACCTAGTTGACCGTCAAGGACCGGGCGTGTCCGAAGGTTTGGGGTTAAGGCGAGGCTCAGGTTTAACCCGCCACCATTGCCCGATTTTCTACTGGTAACTGTTTCTGGCCCCATGAACGACATTTTGCTTCCTTTTGATCAGTGTTTTTTTACTCTGCGACACCATACTTCCCAGGCACGGTCGAGACTAATGGGCGCCTGTTGCATCGCTGTACATTGCTCGATTTCGCTTTCAGTGAGGTAATCGGGGGTCCCAATTTGCATAGTCTGTAACTGTAATTTTGCATTAACTTGTAAATATATCGACTTCATAACCGTCTCTTCCACCGTTGCGCCGGCAACGACGCAGCCGTGTCGTTTCATTAGTGCGCTCGAACGATCGCCTAGCGTGCTCGCAAGATCACGTCCTAGTTCCATGGTAACGACCAGATGATTAGTTTCGCCAAACTTATCACGCATATCCCAGATGGGGATATCGCTGCCGATTGGTGCACATGTATGGGTCACTGGCCGCAATGGTGTCCCAGTGGATGCAAACGGGATGACTTCGTAGGAGTGATTGTGAATAACAACATTTACGTCTGCGCGTTGTTCATAAATTGCACCGTGAATCATTCGTTCACTGTAGGGACGTCTATCGCGTGCTTCGATTGCATCGCCGTCTAATTTATATTCAACATTGGCGTGCGGTTCTATTAACTCCGGCGCACGCGCACGCGACAATAAATATCGTTCGGGGTTCTCCGGGTGCCTAAAACTAATATGTCCGTATGCATCGACGACCTGTTCATGCGCGAGAATATGGTTAGCCGTTACCAGGTCGTCCAGGGTGCTTTCACTTACACTCATATTTTCGTCCTTACTTTATTGGTTCAGGCATTTTGTTTTTCAGGCACCCGTTGTTTTAAATCACCGTAGAATTCTTCCAGCGGCTGAAAACCGGACTCGTTTCTAATGAGTTCTTCCGTTTCCGAAAACAATTCGTCCTCCGAAATGTTAAAATCCATGGGTTTTAAATAGGGTTGATGCACGTACCAGGGAGTATCTGCGAAAAACTCGATAGCGTTACCCTCGGGGTCTTTGGAATACATCGCCCAGCAGACACCGTGTGTAACAGTCCAAATATCCCGCTCGGATTCAGATTTCAGACGCCTGTACATTGTTTGAAGGTCTGAGAGCGAGTCAACACGGAAGGATAGATGGTGCAATACTGGGGGGCCGTTCGGTATAATTTTGTTGCTAGGTAATTCCTCGTCCGGCTTGCCCTCTACTAAAAACACCTGATGGTGTTCTGAAGGGTCAAGGGTCATAAACGTCATAATTACACCCTGACCTGTCATGCCACCATCGGTACGTTCAAACCCTATAACTCTTGTATAAAAGTCCTCCATCATTTCTATATCGGAAACAACGAGGCCAAGGTGGCTGAAGCGGACGTTTATTTTCTTATCGACTGACGGTTTTTCGGGCATCGGATCTTCCCCTGGATGTTTGTCTCTTTATCTTGGATCAGGCTGTCGGTTAGATCAATTCCTAGAATGAATTGAGTCCGTTATGATCCACCTAACAAAATGAGGGGGGATGAATGGCGTCAAATTTTCTTGCCGGTCAAGACGTTGGAATTGTGGCTTATGGGGAAACAAAAATAGAACGACGTTCTGGGCGCACTCCCTACGAATTTGCTGCTGAGACTTTTGAGGAAATTCTTACAAAAGCTGGTCTTCAGCCGGGTGACATCGATGGTTTCGCTACGAATGTTACTCATTCAGAGTCTTCAAATCAGTATTACACCCCTTATTTATGTGTCTACTTAGGCGTTACACCCCGCTGGATGGATATTAGTGATCATGGGGGGGGCGCGGCCCTTGCCGGCGTG
>CAZOHS010000185.1:0-858 GCA_964579285.1 uncultured Rhodospirillaceae bacterium
AGTACGTTGGAACTGAAGCAAGATTTATCCATCAAGGAATGACCTCCTCGGACGTATTGGACACTTGCCTAGCCGTGCAACTCACGCAGGCAGCAGATATTTTGATTGAAGATCTTAATACCCTGCTATCTTCATTACAGAAAAGAGCGGAGGAGTTTAAGCTGACACCGGTCGTGGGGCGCAGTCACGGTATTCACGCGGAGCCGACAACATTTGGGTTAAAACTCGCGAGCCATTATGCTGAGTTTGCGCGTAATAGGCAGCGCTTGGTAGAGGCACGCGCGGAAATAGCGACCTGTGCAATATCAGGTGCCGTCGGGACATTTGCGAATATAGACCCCGCTGTTGAAACGCATGTTGCCAACGCAATGGGATTGAACCCGGAACCCATCTCTACTCAAGTTATTCCTAGGGATCGTCACGCAATGTATTTCTCGGTTCTCGCGGTTATTGCTTCCTCTGCGGAGCGCCTTGCTATTGAAATTCGCCATCTCCAAAGAACCGAAGTGCGCGAGGTGGAAGAATATTTTTCACCCGGGCAAAAGGGCTCCTCGGCGATGCCGCACAAACGCAATCCCGTGTTAACGGAAAATATTACGGGTTTGGCTCGGTTAGTTCGCTCGCATTGCATACCGGTGATGGAAAATGTGGCACTGAGGCTTGAAAGAGATATTTCTACTGGCGTGACTAGAATTGATTTAGACACAATTCATATTGAACATTGTTTACCTAGAAACCCTCATGATGATTGGGGTTTAAGCAAAGATTCTGAAGAATTCAAAAATCATGTTAATAAAATTGGAAATCTTACTTTATTACATGATCAAATAAATATTAGAATAAAAAATAAATTAGTAT
>CAZOHS010000185.1:868-2403 GCA_964579285.1 uncultured Rhodospirillaceae bacterium
TAACGGTAAATATTTCGGGTTAGGCTCGGTTAGTTCGCTCGCATTGCTTACCGGCGAGGGAAAATGCGGCGCTGTGGCATGAAAGAGATATTTCTCATTCCTCGGTTGAACGGGTAATCGGGCCGGATGCTACAGTTACACTCGACTTTTTACTGGCCCGCTTGACCAGAGTGATTGAACAACTCGTGGTCTACCCTGACAAGATGCAATCTAATCTTGGCGCATTGGGCGGTTTAATCTTCTCTCAACGCGTTTTGCTCAGTCTAACGCAGGCAGGAATGAGCCGGGAGGCCGCCTACGAGGTCGTTCAGCGCAATGCAATGCAATCCTGGTCTCAGGATTTATCCTTCTATGAGCTTCTGCGAAAGGATCAGGATGTTTCCTCGTTAATTGACGAGGAAGCACTAAAAGATTTGTTTGATCTAGATTACCACCTCAAACACGTGGATACGATTTTTAAAAGAGTTTTTGACTAACAGGTTTCAATTTCTATCTGACGGGCTGCTTCGTCTATCAGACGGTCCATTTCTTTTCTAAGGTCGGCCTCATCTAATGTGAGTCCACGCTCATCGAAATCACTCAAAACCTTCCGCACCACATCGTCATCACCGGGTTCCTCAAAGTCTGAAAGGACAACCTCTTTTGCGTAATCAAGTGCCTGGTTGTCAGTTAAGCCAAATTTTTCGGCTGCCCATAACCCGAGGAGACGGTTTCGCCGCGACACAACTTTAAACATAGCTTCTTGATCTCTTTTGTACTTGGCTTCAAAACTCTTCTCTCGATCGTCAAAGCCTGACATTTATACCCTCCCAAAAGGATATAAATCCGGATCCACCGTTGATATGTCAAGATTATTTACTCAAGTGTATGGTAGCAACGTAATTACATTGTTATCGGTTTTATATGTGCACCGTAGTTTTACTCCGTCAGCCTAAAGATAACTGGCCACTTTTGATCGCCGCAAATCGTGACGAAATGATCGGAAGACAATGGGATCCGCCAGGTAGGCATTGGTTAAATAGGGAGAACGTAGTCGGCGGGCTAGATCACCTCGCAGGTGGCAGTTGGATGGGCTTAAATGATGAGGGTGTCGTCGCTTGTATACTGAACCGCAGAGACTCGCTGGGACCAGACCCTTCCCTCAGGTCGCGTGGTGAAATTGTATTGGAGGCGCTTGACCATGCAGATGCCGTTGACGCAGCGGAAGCGCTAACGGCGCTGGATGGCCGGAGTTATCGGTCATTTAATTTAATGATTGCTGACAATCGGGATGCTTTTTGGCTCAAAAGTTTGGGCTCCGCTGATGATGGGAATATCCTCTCAACACCCATACCGGAAGGACTTTCTATACTTACCGCACATGATCTTAATGATCCGTCTTCTCCACGAATACGGTACTATAAACCGAAATTTGAAGCGGCTAATCCGCCCGATATTGATAGTGGTAACTGGGAAGAATGGGAAAACCTTCTCGCGTGCACCGATTACGGAGAAAACGCGGACGCTAGAGACAGTATGCGGATTGTCACGGAGGT
>CAZOHS010000185.1:2503-4637 GCA_964579285.1 uncultured Rhodospirillaceae bacterium
GAGGCAGTAAATGGCCCGCCGACGCCGTATTTATGAAGGTAAAGCAAAAATATTGTTTGACGGTCCCGAACCGGGAACCTTAGTGCAGTATTTTAAAGATGACGCGACCGCCTTTAACAACAAAAAGAAGGGCGTAATAACTGGAAAGGGGGTGCTCAACAACAGAATTTCTGAATACCTTATGGTGAGGCTTGGAGAAATTGGAATACAGACCCATTTTCTTCGACGACTTAACATGCGAGAGCAATTGGTGCGCGAGGTAGATATTATTCCGGTTGAAGTCGTCATTCGTAATGTTGCTGCGGGTTCACTGGTTAAAAGGTATGGGGTGGAAGAAGGTACAGCTCTGCCGCGGTCGATCGTCGAATATTATAATAAATCAGATGAATTAAACGATCCTATGGTTTCGGAAGAGCACATAACAACATTTGGTTGGGCAACGTCTCAAGAGATGGATGAGATCACGCATATGTCCCTTCGGGTAAATGACTTTTTACTTGGGCTCTTTCATGCTGTAGGGCTGCGTCTCGTGGACTTTAAGCTTGAGTTTGGACGATGGTGGAACAACGATGAGCTTAGTCTCGTACTAGCGGATGAGATTAGTCCCGATAATTGTCGTTTATGGGACATCTCGACAAACGAAATCATGGACAAAGACAGGTTTCGAAAGGATTTGGGTGGCGCAGAGGAAGCCTATCAGCAGGTTGCGCAGCGGCTTGGGATTTTGCCGGAAAATGTAACAGAGCGAGATACAGCTGGCTCTGCCACACAGGTTTGAACTCCGATTACAAAATATTTCTGTTTTGAGTCAACGTTTGCCGTTTATCGTTAATATGATTTTGGGTAGTTTGTTCGCGGTTCACATTTGATTGTTGGTCTCGGACGGCAGAAGAAACGTAATCCCATCCAATTCTTCGGTAACCAAAATCTGGCACCCCAATCGCGACGTTGGTTGTAGACCCCACGCAAGGTCCAGAAGATCTTGTTCTTCTTCGCTGGGCGCCGGCAGTCGGGCGAAGTATGTAGCGTTGACAACCACGTGGCACGTGGAACATGCCATGGCCCCCTCGCAAGCGCCTTCTATGTTGATGTTATTGGCCCAAGCGGCTTCTAAAACACTCGTACCCGCGGGAACTAGCACAGGCGTTTCTACTCCGCCGGGAGACCTAAAGACTATTCTTGGCATTTTTTAATGAGCACGGGCGTTATGTTGGTTCGTAGCTCGTTCGAAGATTTTGACCCACTCAGAAATTAGCAGGTCAATGTCCCCGTCGGTCGTGTCCCAGCCTAGACTAATGCGGAGCGCGCAAAGCGCTTCCTTATCATCCACGCCCATCGCGGTTAGCACGTACGGTGGTTCAATTCGTCCAGCAGAACAGGCCGATCCTGCGCTAACCTCTACCCCGGCGAGATCAAGTGCGATAACTTGTGTTTCTGAACTCACACCAGGCATCATTAATTTTGACGTATTAGGCAATCGGTCCGCGCCGAGCCCAAAAACCCGCAAATCCCCTGTTACCTCCCTGAGCTGCGTTTCCATCCTGTCGCGCATTTCAGACAGATTTGTATAGCGTTCCATTCTTTCAACTGCGATGCGCGAAGTAACACCGAGTGCAGCTATATGGGCAACACTTTCAGTGCCTCCCCGTAAGCCCCGTTCTTGTCCGCCGCCGCGAATCATACAGTTTACAGTGTCAGGATCTCGGATAATCAACGCGCCAATCCCCTGAGGTCCACCAAATTTATGGGCGGTCAATGCCATTGTATCCACACCCAAAGTATCAAAATCAACAGGTATTTTGCCTACGGCTTGAACGGCATCGCAATGTAATAATGCACCATGCCTGTGGGCAATTTTAGTTGCTTCTCTGATTGGCTGGAGAACCCCAGTTTCATTGTTAGCGAGCATAATAGCCACCATTTGCGGTGTATCTATTTCGAAAAGCATTCGATCTAACGCGTTTAAATCTACAACTCCTTGCTCTGTGACCGGTACTTGGTTTGCCCCTGGACAGGAGTCTAGAATAGCTGGGTGTTCTATTGCACTTACAACGGTCTTCTGAGGGTCACAATCGCACATTACTTGATTGTCGGCTTCGGTACCGCCGCTGGTAAACACAATCTGATTTGGTGC
>CAZOHS010000186.1:0-4626 GCA_964579285.1 uncultured Rhodospirillaceae bacterium
TTTTCGTTGCGCACTTCAACGATTTCAGTTTCATTTTTGGCATTGTCTTCTGCAGATACTGATTTTTTTTCAGACTCGCTGCGAGGCTTTCTTCGTCCGCCGCGGCGTCCGCGTCGGCGCCGGGGATTGTCCCCGCCTTTTTCATCCAACTCATTAGCTACCTCTACAACACTAACAGCAGGTTTTTGTTCCGTATCTAACCCGCTTTCTGCGGAATTGGCGTCTGTTGTTTGCTGTACCTTTTGTGGCCGCCGACGGCTACGCCGGCGTTTGCGCTTTGTTTGATTTTCGCCCGGTTTCGGTTCGGTATTTTCTTCACCTTTGACATCAGTGTTAGCACTGTTTTTCCTTTCTTCTTTTTCAGCGCTAGTATTGGTCGCCGAGGGCGCAGAAGGAACGGGTTGACCTTTCACAAGTTCAATTTCTATGTCTGGAGGTACAACTGAGTCATCGCCCTCTAATATTACTTGAAAACCATATAATTTCTCTAGATTTACGAGTGCGGATCTTTTTTGATTTAGAATGTATAGCGCTACTTCATCTGGTACTTTGACTTTAACCTCACTTGAGCGGTTACGGATCCCCTCTTCTTCGATAGCACGAAGTGTTCTCATCGCCATCGTTTCTGTAGCAAGTATATTTCCTGTGCCGCGGCAATGAGGACAAACCTGAGAGCTTGTCTCTAATAAACTTGGACGGAGCCGTTGCCGTGACAATTCCAGGAGTCCGAAAACGCTGATCCGGCCAATTTGAAGCCTTGCTCTGTCGACCTTCATCGCGTCTTTAAGTCTTCGTTCTACTTTGCGAACATTACGACCGTCTTCCATGTCTATAAAATCAATAACAATAAGTCCCGAAAGATCACGCAAACGGAGTTGGCGGGCGATTTCGTCGGCAGCTTCCATATTAGTTTTAAGTGCCGTTTCCTCTATATTCCGTTCCCGTGTTGATTTTCCGGAATTCACGTCAATTGCCACCAACGCTTCAGTTGGGCTTATTACGATATACCCTCCTGATTTAAGCAGAACCTCTGGATGGTTCATCCCATCGAGGTGCTGTTCTATCTGAAACCGTTGGAAAAGAGGTATTGCTTCATCACGATACTCTTGAACACGTTTGGCATGGCTGGGCATCATTAGGCGCATAAAACGTTTTGCGTTTTGATACGTTTTCGTGCCGTCTATCTGTATTTCATCGATATCTTTACTATATAGATCACGGATAGCCCGCTTAATTATATCACCTTCCTCATAAACCATCTCCGGTGCGGTAGACTGTAACGTTTTCTCGCGTACCTGGTCCCAAGCTCGTATTAGATATTCGAAATCACGTTTTATTTCCGCTTTATTTCTTTGAAGCCCCGCCGTTCGTATGATGACCCCCATTCCATCAGGAATGTCTAAAGATTTTAATGTTTCGCGCAATTTTCTGCGCTCGTTAGCGCCGGTAATTTTCCTCGAAATACCCCCTCCTCTAGACGAATTGGGCATTAGAACACAATATCTACCCGCTAGGGATATGTATGTAGTTAGAGCGGCTCCTTTATTACCACGCTCCTCCTTCACGACTTGTACCAAAAGAATTTGTCGTCGCTTTATTACCTCCTGTATCTTATACCTTTTGACACTGCGTGGTCGTTGAGATGGAGTGGCTTCCTGACCCTCCGGCCCTTCATCAATATCAGGTGTTGTTTCCAGGGGTTTGTCTCTATTTTTTTGGGCCTCTGGTTTTTCCAAATCTTCTGAGCCGGTGTCGTCTATAATTGTATTTTCGTCGGGCACCTTCGTTGATTTGTTGTTATCCTTTGCGGTACGAGACTTCTTGTTATTATTTGAGGTTTTTGTCTTTTTGTTTTCAGCCGATATGGCTTTTACCTCAATGTCTTCTGATCCATTCTCCTCCAATTCACTAGTTTCGCCAGCTGTTTCTAGATCGTCATCAACTGTTTCAGTGTGGTCCCCCTCCATATCTTCGAGGTGTTCTTGGGCTGCTCGCGCTTTCATTTCAAGCGCTTCCTGCTCTTCTATGAGGGCTTGACGGTCCTCTATGGGTATTTGGTAATAATCGGGATGAATTTCGCTAAACGCGAGAAAGCCATGGCGGTTACCTCCAAAATCTACGAATGCAGCCTGGAGTGATGGCTCAACCCGCGTTATCTTTGCAAGGTATATATTGCCCTTTTCCTGCTTTTTGAAAATTGTCTCTATATCGTATTCTTCGAGGCGATTTCCAGATGTAACCACAACACGGGTTTCCTCTGGGTGCGCACCATCGATCAGCATGCGCTTCGACATTTTAATACTCGTTTCCGCTACAGCGGCAGATTCGTCGCGTGAACGACCGAACGGATCTGTGCTGCAACAAGCAAGACCTTAAGCGCATTCGTCAACCTACCGAATGGGGCGTTACCGATTGAGATAGCCACCAGGGCGGGGACGTCCTTGAACCTATTAACCCACACAAGGTAGGAAGGTCTTGGGTTCCATTTACCGCAAATACGCCGCGCAATTTTCCTTCAGTTTAGGTTATTCCTAATATGTTGTATAACGCTGTAACACCAAAGTAACTGCGCGAATGCCACAAACTTTCATTGTACTTGCGGACGTTCACTATATTAGACAATAACCTTCAGTAACGTTTCGTACAACAAATATTAACTACAAAGTTGATTGTAATTATAGGTATGTTTGGGATAAATATTGTATATTGAATGCTTAGTTCACCGATATGTACGTGCGTAAGCTTGTCTTTATAAGCCTTAGTTTTGCTTTGACGCTTATTTGGTATGGGGTTTCCGCGGCGGCAGTTCCACAGGTGAAAAGCTTGCGCGTTGGTGTCTATCCCTCCAAAACAAGGGTCGTAATAGAGCTCACCGGTCCTATCAAATTTCGGACATTTATGCTACCCAAACCCTATCGTATTGTGGTTGACATGTCTGAGGTAACTTGGGCTCCAAACATAAAAAATTTAAGGGTTATCGGACTGGTCACGGGCATGAGGTTTGGCTTATTTAAGCCAGGTTCTTCCCGAATCGTGCTCGATGTTAACAGACCGACCTTGATAACTAAGACGTTTATGATCCCACCGCAAAGGAAACATGGTTTTTACAGACTGGTTCTTGATATTGGCAAGACCAATCAAAAAGCTTTTATGGATGCCTATAAACGCAAGCGCAAACAATCAGAAAGAATTAAAGGGCCCCAGGCAACTCAGAATTTGGCTATTAGGAGTGTGGGTGACAACCAAAACAAACCCTTAATAATGATTGATCCTGGACACGGGGGTGTTGATCCAGGCGCAATTGGAAGAGGAGGTTTATGGGAAAAACATATCGTTCTTAAGTTTGCACGGGAGTTACGTCGTCAGCTTTTGCTAACGCGTTTATTTCGCGTCCGAATGACACGGAATAAAGACATTTTTCTGCGTCTAAGAGACCGCATTGCTATTTCCCGACGCGCAGGTGCTGACCTGTTCATTTCAGTTCACGCCGATTCCATTGCAAACAAAAGAGTGCGGGGGACGTCGGTATACACCTTATCTGAGCGTGCGTCAGACAAAGAAGCTGACGCTTTAGCTCGTCAAGAGAATATGTCCGATGTTATTGCAGGCGTTGACCTTAAACGACGTTCGAACGACGTGGTAAACATTCTAATAGACCTCGCTCAAAGGGACACAATGAACCAATCGGCAATTTTTGCTAAATTGCTTGTTGAAGAGCTTAGGAAGGTTAGAAAAATGCTCCGAAAACCCCAGCGATCTGCCGGGTTTGCTGTTTTAAAGGCACCTGACATACCGTCTGTGCTAGTTGAGCTTGGGTTTCTATCAAACCGTGAAGACGAAATGATGCTTCGTGATACTGTCGTTCGTCGTCGCTTAGCACTTTCAATCAATTATGCGATTAAGAGATTTTTTGTAAAACGGTCCACAAGACAGCCATAAACTCGCCACAATTCGTGTCTAGGTTTGGACAGTCTGATGAACCCTATCTAAATTATGTCTAATGAGAATTTTAGCAGCATTAATCTTATTTGTCGTTGTGGTTGGTCTATTCGGCACAGGCGCAATTCTCTTTGGTTTTTATCACTTTGGCAGAGGGTTGCCAGACTATCAGCAACTGGCAAACTATAATCCACCTGTAGTCACAAGAATTCACGCTGGTGACGGGCGATTAATGGCTGAATTTGCGGAAGAAAAGCGTGTATTTGTTCCGGTTCAGGCGATGCCTAAGAGGTTGATAAAGGCATTTCTCTCCGCAGAAGATAAGACGTTTTATAGCCACCCAGGGGTAAGTATTCTGGCAATCATAAAAGCAGCGATAATAAATCTTCGATACATAAATAGCGATCGTAGGCCCATTGGGGCATCGACTATTACACAGCAAGTCGCCAAAAACTTTTTACTTACTAATGAGGTTTCTATAAACCGAAAGATAAAAGAAGTTATACTATCACTACGAATAGAACGAGCGTTTTCTAAAGACCAGATCCTTGAGCTCTATCTGAACGAAATCTACCTTGGTTTTAGTTCGTACGGGATTGCTGCAGCTGCCCTAAACTATTTTGATAAGTCTTTAGATAATTTAACACTCGGAGAAATAGCATTTTTGGCGGGGCTTCCCAAAGCACC
>CAZOHS010000187.1:0-4614 GCA_964579285.1 uncultured Rhodospirillaceae bacterium
GGAAGGCACGTTCTTTCTGCATTCCTAAAAAGGCTCAAAATATAAAATTCGTAATGAACAAACCCTATAGGGAAAGAGGCGCTCGTGGCGCTAAAAATTGAAACTTTTAATAACCAAACTGGGCAAAACGGATTTTATAAAGCCGTTAGTCATCCTCTTGCGGCAGAAGCTGCTATAAAATTATTAAATAGTCTCAAAAGTTCGAGTAAGGTGGCTGTCTATGACCCGATGTGCTGGGCAGAAGACTTCTTCGAATTTTACGCGACCGAAGAAATTCCCATCTCGAATATCTACGTTCAACCGGTTGAGAAGGTCGGTACGATAATCCTGGGACACACTGTACAGCCTATTACTGAGTTGCCTGATACGAAAGCTGGAGTGCTTTTCGTTATAGCGTTTGATGCAGAAAGATTAGTGCAGGACATCCAGCATTTATTACCTGAGCAAACCGAGGTGATAACGCTAGATGCGTTGCGCTTACCCTCCACCATGTTGGCAAATGAAAAAATTTATATGCACCCAACCAATTTCGCGACGAATTTTGCGTTTTTTCGTGACACTGCCGACAACCACACCCGACTCATCACCGTAAACTATTGGGCCCGGTACGGAGCCGAAAACGTGCGACTTTGGCTACAGCTTTTTGATAGCGACGGCAAAATTTTAAAACAATGGATGGAGGAACCTTTCGGTGACGCCCAGAGCATTGTGATCGATAGTCACGAAATCCGCGAACGTTTTTCCCTACAAGAATTCACGGGTCAGTTATTTATACATGCCTTGGGGGTCGCAGGACATAACACGGTGAAATACGCATTAGACATCTATGGTGACGATGGAAATGCGCTTTCCTGTACACATGACGCCAATGCCTGGCCCGCCGATTTCTATGCCGGATTACCGGCACCACAGGCAAACGAGAAAATCGTTCTATGGGTGCAAAATTCGCATCCGAATACTATACCAGCAGGAGAGATAGGATTTAAAATCATGGGTACCGATAAATACTCTTTATTGGATACCGAGGTCGGGCCTTTCGCAACAGTTCCTGTGAGCGTTAACCAAATCCTTCCCGACGCCGCTTGGCCTCAGCAAATCGAAGTATTAGCCGGAAAACACTTTGTTAGGCCACGTTACGAAATAACGTCGACTAATGGCGATACTCGAATAGCGCACGTAAACGTGGAACGCACAGATCTAAAGCCTGATCCCAAACTCTCAGATATCCGAGAACTTATGGGGAAGGGGTATATTTTACCTGCACCCATTTTGCCCACCGAAACTTGGAGTTCGATAGCACTGCCAACCCCTATGACAACATCCCAGGACAAACTTCCTATCGCCCTTCTAGTGAACGAGCCTGACGGTCAAGAAATTCTGCGTCTACCACTGGGGAACCTTCCGAGAAACCACACTCGTTGTATAAATTTATCGCGTGAAACAAACATCGAAAATCTGTTGAGCGGGCAATTCGGACACATGGAGTTGGTATACGACTTTACCAGTGGTCACCACGGTGATGGATGGCTTCATTCTCTATTCAGGTTTGAAAATCGCGCCACGGGAAACGTCGCAGAAACTAGCTTTGGGGCACATATTTTTAATACGGTCCTTACCTACGGTGCCGAACCCCAATCATACTCGGGGAGAGCTCCAGGATTAACCACGCGATTATTCCTTCGCGTCGGAACAGAACCGTTAGAAACGATTTGCCACCTAATCTATCCGTCCTCAACGTCTTGGCACTCAAAATCCACAACCGACATTAAATTATTTAATGGGGAGGGCGACGAAGTAGCAAACGAACGAATAGGAATACCGTGCGGCGGGTCCCGCTTTTGGAAACAGTCCGAGTTATTCGACGCTCAGACACGCAAAAAAGCGGGGAAAAATAGTTACATTATTCTCCGGGATACAACATGCCGCTTATTTGGCTATCATGGACTAGTGCATCCCGATGGTGGGTTTAGTCTGGACCACATGTTTGGGTTCTAGGGCCCTCTGGAATTTAAACTCTACGGTGGATTGCAAATACTAAAAATTGTTAACTAACACAAAGGACAGGAACGCTCTATGGGCGAAAGTAAAGGTATAAATGTTTTGATTATTGGGTCCGGTCCCGCCGGGTATACGGCCGCGGTTTATGCGGCCCGTGCCGCCTTATCTCCCGTACTGGTCACTGGTCTCGAGGTCGGCGGCCAAATGAGTATTACCACGGATGTCGAAAATTATCCGGGTTTTGCGGATGTCATCCAGGGACCGTGGTTGATGGAACAAATGCACTCCCAAGCCGCGCACGTCGGGACAAAGATGATTAATGATTTGATAACGAATGTCGATTTCGACAGTCGACCCTTTCGGTGTAAAGGTGATTCTGGCGAAATGTATTATGCGGACTCTATAATTATTTCTACTGGCGCGCAGGCACGGTGGCTAGGTTTGGAAAGCGAGAAAAAATACCAGGGATTTGGTGTTTCAGCTTGCGCTACATGCGACGGCTTCTTTTTTCGAAATAAGGAAGTAGCGGTCGTTGGGGGCGGAAACACAGCAGTTGAAGAAGCACTATACCTAACGAACCACGCCTCTAGGGTCACTATCATTCATCGACGGGATGAACTTCGGGCGGAAAAAATCCTCCAAGAACGTTTATTAAACCACGAAAAAATTGAAGTCATGTGGAATACAGTAGTGGTAGAGGTTTTAGGACAGGATAACCCACTGGGAGTAACGGGATTACAGCTACGTAACCTCAGTTCTGGCGAAATATCTCAAATCAATTTAGACGGATTATTCATCGCAATCGGTCATGATCCAGCAACACATCTTTTCAAAGAAAAGTTAGATATGGATGGCGATGGTTACATAATAACCGCGCATGACTCAACGCAGACAAGTGTTCCGGGCATTTTTGCTGCTGGCGATGTACAAGACAAGACCTATCGACAAGCAGTAACTGCAGCTGGGACAGGTTGCATGGCAGCACTTGAAGCAGAAAAGTTTCTGGCTGAAAAAGTAAGCTGACTGGTTTTCCACAAACCGTGTAAATTATAGAATTACCGGTAAGTCATCAGCAAAACGGAATAATTTTATAACTAACTCCGCCTGTGCAAATTTTGCATATCATATTTGTCGATCGAAACATTTTCTTCCGGACTTTTCCCGCCTATTTACGTGGGTTGTGGGTCAGATTAGGTGATCCGGGCGATCGGATATGACCGATCAAGGGTAGAGCACGAGGACCAATACAGGTCATGGTGCTCTTATCCTACGTCTCCCAGACGTGAAGCCTCCCTGTTAGACTTGCCCGGTGTTTCGGCACCGGGCCATTTTTTCAATGGGTTGTTAATTTGCTGAGTTTACAAGAATTTTCTTGCGGTCTACATGAGGTCCACCTTAATCATCAAGCGAATGAACTCAAATTTCCCCTTTAGCGAAGTCGCAGCCGCTTTTGACTGTTATCAATCGCACGTAGTCTGGGGCGTTAGGAAAGTTGAAAAAATCGTACACAATGAACAGTAATTCCCGGAGTAGATAGATTCGAGTGGATTATGGGCGGGGAATGTAGAACGCAACCGTCACTTTTTGATGCGGCGCGATAGATTTAAAGGAGTCGAGCATGTCTGGAGTCGGAGCTGATTACGAAAATATAATGGTTCCAGCTGTTTTTGGAACGTGGGCTCCTGTCATGGCGGCTTTCGTCAAAGTGGCCGCGGGCGAGCGGGTGCTTGATGTGGCGTGCGGTACAGGTGTCGTTGCCAGGGAACTCTATAGGCATGCAGGAGCTAACGGAACCGTTGTTGGCTGCGATAGTAATGCAGCGATGTTAGAGACTGCTCGAGAGGTGTCCACAGAAATTGAGTGGCGGGAAAGCAATGCACTCGATTTATCCTTCGAGTCAGGCAGCTTCGACGTTGTGACCTGCCAGCAAGGGTATCAGTTCTTCCAGAATCGCTTAAAAGCAGCGCAGGAGGCTCATCGCGTACTTGTTAACGGTGGCCGAATAGCGGTCTCCGTATGGTGTTCCCTGTCCGAGAACCCTGGACAAGCCGCAGTGGTAGCGGCCGTAGAGGAATTTGTTGGTTCCGACGCAGCCAAGATGGTGGGTTCCGCCTTCGGGTTAGGAGATAAGAGCCAACTTCAAGAATTTATTTTAGCGGCCGGTTTTCGAGAATTGCAGTTGGCAACCGAAACCCGTCCTGCACGGTTCTCGAGTTCTGAAGACTTGGCGATTGGCTTGCTACGCGGCGGTGCGCTCGCTCGGGCCGGCGTGGAACTGAATGATGACACTATGGCGCAAATTACGGGGCGGGTAAGTACCTCACTGGCAAAATACCAGACCGCCAGTGAGCTAGTTTTTCCGATGTCGGCAAATATAATTCTTGGGCAGAAATAGCGAGATCTGACCGCACGCCGCTCGCCACGGCTCGCATACAGTCCATTTTTACGGACTTATCCATTGTTTTTGGGATCCCGCGATAGCGGCGGACAAAAACTAGGGGGTACAGATCAAAATGACTTTTTTGCATAACCCAGCGCTGACAACAACGCGGGAAAAAATATTCTCAGGCGTTAAATCCCATTGCGTCAAGTTCTTCCTGCCGCAGGGCCTGTATT
>CAZOHS010000188.1:0-4589 GCA_964579285.1 uncultured Rhodospirillaceae bacterium
TGCGGGTGTGAACGGCTATTTGGATAGTTTAGATACGCGGGATATAACCCAGTTCGAGCTAGGGTTAATGTCAGAATTACGAGGGAATCATAGCCTAACTCTGCAAACCATTCGCGAAGAACAGGCGGTTTCGGAGGAGACTGAGACCAAGCTAAAGGAAGTTCTCCAGGGTTATCTAAAGAACTTTACGCCCGCTTAGTCAAGTCTTGGATCAATAGAAACGGTTATACCGTATGCCTAGCCTTAAAGACCTTAGAATGCGCATCGATAGCGTAAAGTCTACACAAAAGATTACATCAGCTATGAAAATGGTTGCTGCGGCTAAGTTGCGGCGGGCGCAGGAACAGGCCGAGGCTGCTCGCCCATACGCTGAGCGCATGGAGCGCATGATCCGGTCCGTTTCAGGTTCGGTATCGGGTGTTGAGGGGTCATCGCCCATGCTTTCGGGGCGCGGCCGAGATATTGTCCATCTGGTAGTGGTAATGACATCAGATCGAGGTCTGTGCGGCGCTTTTAATTCGTCGATTGTTCGCGAAGCCCGTCGGATGATTTCGGAACTCGCTAATGAGGAAAAACAGGTAAAGATACTATGCGTTGGGCGCAAGGGTTGGTCGCAACTCCGCAGGGATAATGCTTCAGCGATTGTTGATCTCATTGAAGATGTTGGGCGCCAGCGACTAGGTTTTGGTGATGCTCAAGGTGTGGCGGCCCGCATATTAGAGATGTTTGAAGGTGAGGAATTTGATGTTTGTACTATCATCTATAATCGTTTTCAGTCCGCTATTTCACAGATAGTCACGCGGCGTCAACTTTTGCCATTTGCCATGGAGGCAAATGAGGACGAACCAGCTCAGACTAATGAACCTGTTTATGACTACGAGCCAGATGAGTCTGAAATATTGGATGTATTGTTGCCAAGAAACATGAGTGTGCAAGTATTCAGAGCGCTCCTTGAAAATAATGCTAGCGAACATGGGGCCCGGATGAGTGCAATGGATAACGCAACTCGAAATGCCGGGGAAATGATAGATGCACTTACACTCAACTACAATCGTACGCGTCAGGCCTTCATCACTAAAGAACTGATAGAGATTATTTCCGGTGCTGAGGCTGTTTAATCCTATAAATGACGCTCCGTAATTTCACAAATGAGGTAACAACATGGCCGACAAGGTAAACAACAACATCGGGAAAGTTTCCCAGGTTCTTGGGGCAGTAGTTGATGTCCAATTTGATAGTGATCTGCCGGCAATAATGTCCGCGCTGGAATGTGATAACGGGGGAAACCGATTAGTTTTAGAGGTCGCCCAACACCTCGGTGAAAGCACCGTTCGAACGATAGCAATGGACACTACCGAGGGATTAGTGCGTGGCCAGCAAGTTTCCGATACCGGGGCGCCAATTGAAATGCCCGTAGGCCCAGAAACGCTTGGGAGAATTTTAAATGTTATAGGAGAGCCAATTGACGAACGTGGGCCACTTAAAACTACAAAGAAACTTCCTATTCATCGCGAAGCGCCGGACTTTGTAGATCAATCGACGGAAACGGATGCGTTGGTGACGGGCATCAAAGTAGTTGATTTGCTCGCACCATACTCGCGTGGTGGAAAAATCGGCCTTTTTGGTGGGGCCGGCGTGGGGAAGACCGTATTAATAATGGAGCTCATAAATAATGTTGCGAAGGCGCACGGTGGGTATTCGGTTTTTGCAGGTGTTGGCGAAAGGACTCGGGAGGGAAATGATTTATATCATGAGATGATGGAGTCTGGAGTGATTCAACCCGACGGAGAATCTAAGGCGGCGCTGGTTTACGGACAAATGAATGAGCCACCTGGCGCCCGAGCTCGTGTTGGGTTGAGTGGTTTAACTTTGGCGGAATATTTTCGTGATGAAGAGGGTCAGGATGTTCTTCTTTTTGTCGACAACATTTTTCGCTTTACTCAAGCTGGTTCTGAGGTATCAGCGTTGCTAGGGCGCATTCCTTCCGCCGTTGGATACCAACCTACACTCGCTACTGATATGGGTAATCTGCAAGAACGAATCACCACTACTAACAAGGGTTCTATTACGTCTGTCCAAGCAATATACGTTCCCGCAGATGATCTTACAGACCCCGCGCCGGCGACATCGTTTTCGCATCTTGACGCGACAACAGTTTTAAGTCGCCAAATAGCCGAGCTGGGAATCTATCCGGCTGTTGATCCACTCGATTCAACCTCGAGAATTTTGGACCCTAGGACGGTCGGGCACGAGCATTACCAGATTGCTCGTGAGGTGCAGCGGGTATTGCAGACCTATAAATCTCTACAAGATATAATTGCAATCCTAGGCATGGAGGAACTCTCGGAAGAGGATAAACTCGTCGTCGCTCGTGCGCGTAAAATTCAACGCTTTTTATCACAGCCATTCCATGTCGCAGAGGTTTTTACAGGTATGTCCGGCGTATTTGTGGAACTTCAAGATACGATAAAAGGTTTTAAGGGGTTAGTAGAGGGAGAGTATGATGACCTACCAGAATCCGCATTCTACATGGTGGGTAAGATAGAAGATGCTGTGGAAAAAGCGAAAGATATGGCAGCGGCGGCATAGCGTTTTCGTGCTAAACTTTAGGATATGATAATGGCTGATCCCTTCTTATTTGAGCTCGTTTTGCCGGAAAAGCTTTTATTATCGGAAAACACCGAGATGGTCGTAGTTCCGGGTGCCGAAGGCGATTTTGGTGTTCTTATTGGGCACGCCTCGCTAATTTCCACGTTACGGTCAGGTGTTATTAACATACATGCCAAAAATAAAATTGATAAAAGTATTTTCGTAGCGGGCGGTTTTGCTGAGGTTACAGGCGAGCGTTGTACTATTCTTGCGGAGGAGGCGATTTTTGTTGCCGACATTAATCCACAAGAAGCACAGGACAGATTAAATGTTGCCCGGAGTGCTTTGGAGGCGGCTACAGACGATACCTCTCGCAGTAAAGCGGAAATCGAACTTGCCATCGCTATAGCGATTACTAATGTCGACCCAAATGTTTAGGGTTTATCTCTAAAAACATTATTTTCTGATAAAAAATTATATCGTGTGTTCGAATTTTTGGTTACTGAACTTTTGGTATTTGCCGTCGATGATAGGTAAGCCACTGTGGATATTAAACTTCTAGATTACTGAACCAACGCTTATTGTGGTTTGCGTATAGAGTTCTTTAGAATACAATACTAACAATCATTGTCAGATAGCTCTAATGGTGTCGAAGATGGAAACCTGGACACTAACTGATATTCCTTGGGAACGCTTTGAAAAATCCAAAGTGGATTCTGATATTTTGCTGGTCGTGAAAGCGGCGAGTATGGTTGAGTATAATGCGAACGATTATAGCCGCTACCTCACTAACGTATTTGCAGATGATTATCGTTTCTGTCTTGCAATTACCCAGTGGTCTGCAGAGGAAGTTCAGCACGGTGAAGCGCTCGGTCGCTGGGCGTCTCTTGCGGATCCCTCTTTTGACTTTCAAGCTTCATTCAAGAGGTTTGTTGATAACTTTGAGTTCCCGTTGGATGTTTCCGTGTCCACGCGCGGGTCTCGCGCCGGTGAATTAATTGCTAGGTGTATGGTGGAAACAGGGACAAATTCCTTCTATAGCGCGCTTGCCGATGCGACCGGGGAACCGGTGCTTAAAGCAATATGTAGGCGTATTGCGGAAGATGAGTATGCGCATTATTTTTTGTTTCAGTCTTATATGAAACGTTATTTAAAAAAGGAAGATCTAACATTAGTTGAGAAGTTACGTGTTGCGTTTTCGCGTGTCGCTGAAACCGAAGATGACGAGCTTGCCACTGCTTATTGGGCGGCAAATAGGCCTGGAGAAATTTTTGATCGGCGTTCAAATTCTATTGCTTACGCATACGCTACCCTCAAATTCTACCGGGCAAAACATATTGCGCACGGCATCAAAATGATATTTGGGGCCCTAGGCCTAAATTCTTCAGGGATACTTGGCTGGTTCGTTATACGTGTGGCGGAAACATTTATCTGGTATCGGGGTCGGCTTTGTCCTCGCATTACGAGAGGAACTGCTTGTCTACTTAGCGCTTGTGGCCCGCTTTCTAATCTGATTACGCGTTATGACCCAATGAATGGCGCAAATTCTTCGAGGACATCGCGATAGACTTCGCGTTTGAAATCAACAATCTCGTTAAGGAGTGCGATAGGATCGGTCCACTTCCAATCGCGGAACTCTGCCTCTAGGGTGGGAAGTTTTATATCGTTGTTTTCCCCATTGAAATGAAGAGCAAGCCACAATTGTGCTTGTCCTTTATACCTGCCTTGCCAAGCTTTGCGGCTCAGTTCTAAAGGCAACTCGTAGCATCTCCAGGATTTGCTGATTTTCAAAAAAGAAAACATACTTATTCCTGTTTCTTCTTCGAGCTCACGAACTCCAGCTTTTATTGCCGTTTCGCCGTCGTTAATGCCCCCTTGGGGCATCTGCCAAGCACCGGGCGTGTCTATTCTTTCTCCTACGAAGATACCTCCTGTGGGGTTTAGAAGTAGGATTCCAACGCATGGTCTATAACCCTGGGGTGCGGGTGTCATTATCAATT
>CAZOHS010000189.1:0-4564 GCA_964579285.1 uncultured Rhodospirillaceae bacterium
AGGCTGGCAATTGCATATAAGATCTGAATAAGTACGACGACCGCTAGGTCCATATTATTGGTATCGTAGCTGTTTTATTCAGATTTTTGGAATGAACATCTGGTTCGTATCAGGTCGTGCGATCAGGTCACACTGATTTCCTGTATTCGTGGGCGCGATATTTGAATACTTTCGGAAAATATCAAACTTACCATTGTTTGCTTCACCCAAGTACATGTTCATGGAACAGTGGTGCGTTTTAGCATCCATTTTTATTGGTCCGCCGGGTCCCTCAATTTGCAAACCTGCTTCCATTGCCTCAATAACTTTTTCTCTATCAACAGAACCAGCTTTCTTTACAGCTTCCGCCCACAACATCCAACCGTACCAGTCCTTGGGAGGTACATCCATTAGGTAACCGTATTTCGTACCGTTACGCTTACGGAACTCACCGAGCCATTTTTTATTTGCGGGGGTATCAAGATCTTCGAAATACGATCCGGCAACCAATATACCATTCACGACTTCTGGAGGCATGGCTATGACTTCACCAGCCTGACCAAAGGTCGTAGAAACCATAGGAATCTTTTTATTCATGCCGGCCGCTGCCCATTGGCCGTAAAAAGATCCGTGTGCTGGTCCAACAAAGACATTCATTACAAAATCAGGCTTTGCCGCTTGTATTTTGCTGATTGTGGGACCAAATTGATTTACATCAAGGGGAAAGAATTCTTCGCCCACAACTTTACCGCCGTTGTCTGCAGCTGCCTTTCGAATCCATTTGGCTGTGATTTGGCCGTAATTGTAATCCGCAGCCATGACATAGACTTTTTTACCCCAGCGTTTGAAAGCTTCTTTAACGAGCAGGTCAACATAGCTATTTGGGGTTGAACCGGTGGAGAAGAAGTTACGGTCACAGACGCCACCCTCATAATTGGTATTATATATATAGAGGGTCTTAAGTTTGTGCAGAATGGGTCGCATAACTTCGCGTGAAGAGCTCGTCAGGCCACCCTGAACGACTGCTACACGGTCCCGTAATGCCAATTGGTTCGCATATTGGTTGTACATCTGCATTTTTGTTTGAGAGTCATAGAGTTTGACCTCGAGTTTTTTTCCTAAAAGGCCCCCATCCGCATTGATCTGGTCTATGGCCATTTTGGCACATCGCCACTGATTTTTCCCAAATCCTTGCAAAAAGCCCGAGAGGTCGTAAATCGCTCCGACTTTGATTGTGCTGGCGGCACTGGCTCCCTTCGGCCAGAAAAATGGGCCGGCTGAAGCTACTGCGGCACCCGCAACAGTGGTCTTTACAAAATTTCTGCGATTTATAGTCATCGGTTATTTTCCCCTTCTGTGTGCCGTAGTGCCGCTATTTTGGGCAACTCTACAACATCTTATATTATGACGGCCACAAGCTCGTGGACCGCTAAACGCTATCAACCTCTTAACATTTAAGCAACAGCGCTTTGTTTGACTATTATGGTTTTCTCATGTGTATGCTTTGCAAAAGGAAGCGCTTTGTCTAACTTCGCTTTTGACGTCAAAATGCACTTGATTATGTTCTTTTTTATAGCTTCGTTTAAGGGTGAAAATTTGGTTTCGAAGGCTGGCATAGACAACGTAAAAAAAGAGGAACACTGATGGCCAACAACGATGATCATGAATTTACAGGTGAAGCAGAAATTCTAAAGAGGGCTGCCGACGAATACGAGCGATCGAACCCAGATTTTGCCATCGATTCACAGAAAACGGCTTTGCTGGTGATCGACCTTCAAGAGGGGTTTGTTGCTGAGGGTGCTCGCATGTGGACACCCCAAAACCTTCGAATTTTGCCAGGTGTAAAACAATTGATTGAACGTTGCCGAGCGCTTTCGGTGCCTATTATATTCACGGAGCACGTCCACGACGCGTCCGGTCGAGATCGTGGGCTAATGTGGGACGTTCCCCTTAACCGTCCCATAAAAGACGGCGCTTTGCGCATAGGTGGAAAAGATTCTGGCACCTACCATCAGGTGGCGCCTTTACCAAATGAGAAAGTGATCCAAAAACATCGCTACAGCGCGTTTTTTGATACGGATTTACACACATATCTCCGAGGGTGTGACGTTGATACGGTTATCATCACTGGTTGTATGACGAACTATTGCTGCGGAGCGACCGCGAGAGATGCGTTTTATCGTGATTATAAGGTGATTTTTGGCAGCGACCTAAATGCGACAGATAACCAGGAATTGCACGAGGCAGAGCTGAAAACCTTGCGAAGGGGATACGCCCGTGTGATTTCGCTCAAAGAGATTCTCACCGAAATTGATTAATTTACATTTTGACTGTGAGACGGTCCAAGCTAGTTTTCAATTTTAGAGGTTAACGGTATACTATATTAATAGGCGGGGTAGGCGTCATTTCGACCAAGCCCAAGCTCTGACCGTCCAAAATTTTCTGCCGGGACATCCCAGGCCATTACGACGTGCGATGATATAGCGTGGACGTCCCGCCAGGCCCGCTGCACACTATTGTCATCCATCAAACCACTTGAACCGCTAATTTTAATTAAAGAGTCCATTGCTGTCCGCAATTGTCGCATGGCGTATGTCCAGTCGCGTCGCAGCAAAATGCGGGTGTCCATGTTCATTGTGGTATAATCACGACGCGCTATGTCAAAACAACGTCTAGCAAACAATTCTGCTGAATCGATCTGTGCGGAAATTTCAGCAATGGCTATCTGGACCGGCACGTGTTGGGCAATGGCGATTTGAGTGTATGTAAGTATCCGTTCTTTGGTCCAAGTAACAAAATCAGTATAGCCGCCACGCGCTATTCCGAGGGCCGGACCAAGCAATGCATACGTGTGAACCGCTATAAACGGCGTTCTATATATCGGGTTGGTATTAATTTGGGAGCCTGGTGAACAGGCGTCCCGCAATGTTGAGAATGAAACACTCCGATGCTCCGGAACGAAAACATCTTCAGCAATACAGGTGTTTGACCCCGAACCCCGGAGGCCGGCCGAGTACCATGTGTCACTTTGCTGCAATGTTTCTACGGGCACTAGAAACAGTCGCATATCTGGATGACCTGTGTCGTCGCCGAATACAAGGCCACCAATCATGATCCATTGCGAATGGCGCAGACCACTACACCACGACCACGTACCATTCAATTTGAAGCCGTCCGAGGTTTTTTGCACGGTACCGCTCGGGGCTGCGGACGTCGCAATACAAGCCTTGGCGTCTCGACTCCAGACATCATGCTGCGCTTCTTCCGGAAAATGGCCCAACATTCCCGCATGATCGCTTAGATAATTAAGACACCACGCAGACGACCCACACGTGGACTTTCCTAGTTCAATTGCGATGTCAAATGCCACCTCGTGATCAAGTTCGTAACCGCCCCATCTTTTGGGCTGTATAGTATGTATGAGCCCGGTTTCAAGATATTCCTCTATTGTCTCTATTGGGATATTTCGCTCGCGTTCGGCGCGCTCGGCTCTAGAGCGAAGAGCTGGTGCTAATTCAGTTGCTCGGCCGACCAATTCAGCTGCATCGGGAATATCTCTCGCCGTGTCCGAAATATCATCGTCACTGGTATTCAAGATTTTTGCCTCCCAGATGTCTCTTAGGTAGTGCTAGCACAACAAAATAAGCACATTCGGTAAGGTGATGGAATGATGTTTTTGTAGTCTCAGAGACTTGCGCGGCGAAAGCTATTAAGACTCGCGCCTGCTACGTGTGCGGCTGGTGCAAACAATTATGTATAACTTAAACTGTAAGAAATGGGCCCGCGATATAACTTACCTTTTCGCGGACCACAAAATTCAGAGACGGTTTTCAATAGTCGTCGTTGTAACAAATCCGTTTAAGTTAGTGCCCTCTAGTCCGGTAGCTATTTCATCCAAGAGCTTTCAGGTTCATTACGGGCGTCACTGCCAATTAAAAACATCTTTGGCGATGGTTTAGGTTCGCTGAGTACGTTTTTGATGGTTGAGGTTTTAGTGTCTTTTTGCCTTATCACCGACGGTTCGGCTGCTGAAATGGCGGCACTTTTTACAATGGGCTTTTGCTTCGGTAGAGTATTCTCACCGGTTTTCTTCTCCGATGATATTGGTGTCGATAAATCCTTTACAATGCCTGAAGTCTTGGCTGCTTTTCCACTCTCTAAAGAATGCACAACGGTGTTAGGCTTGATTGGCTGCTGTAACAAATTTGATTGCTGATCAACGTTATGATCTGTTAGCGCTATAGCGCCACTTAATGCAACGAATCCCATGAGAGGCATCAACATATTTCGGAACTCCTAAATTACTGGTTTCAAAATGAAGAAACCATAATCAAATGCGAAAAAGGGGCGGAAATATGTTTTGAAAAAGCTTTTTTGAAGATTGATTGTGGCAAATAAGGCTGGTCACCGAACAATTATTTGGATTTTTGGAACTTAAAGTTAGCACTTAAAGGTATTTTCCAAGAAAAACGAGGATGTCCCTCCAATAGGGTCCGGGTTGAAAAAACAGGGTATGTCCCGAACGTATGATTTCGTGATTTTCTCGGCGTTCGAATGCTGGATAAATAATAAGTGAAGAATTGGC
>CAZOHS010000190.1:0-4501 GCA_964579285.1 uncultured Rhodospirillaceae bacterium
CCGTTAGCGATCAAGTCTTCCTCTGATTGAATGGGCCCCCGTTCAGCAAATAAACATCCAGCACTTCCTTGCATCGACAGAAAAATAGCTTTAGGAGCGTTTGCCGGTCGGAATACAAAGTAGGTTTGGGTTCCATCCTCCGCGTAGGGTACTCGTCCAACATTTTCTGCGAGTTTTTCTTTAAGTTTTTCATCCCTGTTCGGTTCATCTCCCTCCTGGCTCCAACACCAAGCAGAACCGAAAGGCACTACCAAAAGGCAGATGATCATGACCAACACTTTTCCACACTGACTTATCACAATTTATTCTCCCTTTTATATTCTCAGTTACCTTATATTTTTTTTGAAAAAGGCTATAGTTCTTTTGTGAGAGTCGTTGTCGACTTCTTCGTTATATTCGTAGCGCCGGCTCATCTGGCGGTCCCAGCCGTGGTCGGCTCCTTCGTACACATGTGTCTCAAATTTTGCGCTTTTGTCTTTGATCCAATCCCACACGGTTTCAGCAAAGCCTATTTTTTGCGTGTGATCCTCGTCCCCGTGAAGTGCCAGGACGGGACTACTGTCTTTTGAAAAATAGTCATCTGGAGATATTCTTATGTCTCGGCCGAAATTTGCTTTCCAGACTCCGTAGAATGAGACGCCCGCGCTAACTTTTCCTTTTCCCGCGAGATAGCACACCCAAAATCCACCATTCGAATAACCAACCGCGAACACGTTTTTCTTTGCGATTTTCGGATCTGTTTTCATTAGCTCGACGATTTCGGAAAGCTCCTTTTCTATTTCCTCGCGGTATTCATCAAAAGTTGTCATCCGGCTGCGTGGTGTGATTCCGTGCTTAATAAAAAAATCCGGCGCGTAAACCGCAAAACCGGCATCAACGTACCTTTGGATCAGGTGCCCTATTGTCCGGAAACCGCCACTCGTATGAAGAGCTATTACTGCCGAGAAAGGTCCCTTTCCTTCGGGATAATATTTTTCATGGTAAATTGGTTCTGCCGATACGTTGCCTATGCCGTGGAAACTAATCGACATTGCAACAATGCAGAGAAATAGTATTTTTCGAATATTAATTTTCATAGTTTTCGCCCCCTTATTTTTGGGCTTTCATTGCAGTCTTGTATCGCGCGTAGTAGTCGTCAACCGCTTTTAAGCTCTCTGGCGACATTTCGTATTCGGGTCGCGGGTCCTCTAACCAATTACCTTCCGGATCATCGCCACGGATATGAATTGCTAGCGCGTTTTTAAATTGGGCCTGGCGAACGTTTGAAGCTGCAAAATGGATAGCATAGCCCACGCGGGGCCAGTCGGCAGCGTTCGGTTCAGACGAGTGGATGGTCTTATTGTGGTGGATTGATATCTGACCCGGTTTTAGCGGCATCTCCGTAGCCGAGGTCTCGTCGATATCGCGAATTGTTTGGCCGCGAACAAGCAGATTGTTCGAGTCGTAAGTTTCGTCGTGGGGGAGGATAGAAGGTCCAGTATGCGAACCTGGTATAATCTTCATACACCCCGCTTTGCTGTTAGCTTCCGTAAAAGCGACCCATGCTGTAATCGACTCTGGTGGCTCGAGACCGTAATAGGTTGAATCTTGGTGCCAAGAGATGAACCGGGGGTCGTGGGCTTTTTTCGTAAAGAACGAAGAGCCCCAGCAAACAATGTCAGGCCCGATCAGGTCTTCTATTATATCGGCGAGCTTTGGGTTTGTTATAAGATCCCATAACCAGGGGAACGGTAAGTGGGCCTTAATGCGAAAACGTTCTTGCGCCTCACCGCCTATTGAGTTTTCTAGTTCGTTAAAACGCTGATAGTAGTGGGCAGCTTCCACTGTGCTTAGTAAATCAATGGGCCAAAGGGCCCCCGCGGCCCCCCATTGTTCTATCTGGGCGTCTGTCAGTATTTTGGGCATATATAACTTCCTTCAAAACCCTGAATTTTAATTTTCCCCAATGTTTGAATCCACCGCGCAAAAACCATTAATTAACTAATGTAAAATATAATAAACCGAATTTTGGCAGGCAACGTCGTATCAAGTCATTCAAAATTTCCCCGCACCCGTAAGATACTCTCGATATGTAGTATCAAGTGCTTGAAGGCATATCGGATCAAAGTCTTCCTGAGCTTCAGGGTCTGTTCCCCAGTGTCCATATAAATCTTGACCTCGAACAACCGACGCCGTCGCATTCTCGAGTAATACTTGTTTTACATGCGGTGCGATGTAGTGAATGGAAATTCCTACTCGGGGGCTATCCGAATTGTTCGCTCGGGACCCGTGGACTACTGATTCATGATGGATGGAAAATTCGCCGGGCTCTAATACTACGTCTACAGCCTCTTCTTCTTTTATCGTATTGATCGTCTGCCCTCGCATTAATAAATTATTCTTCGCGCGAGTTTCTTCGTGCTCAAATAAACCCTGTGTGTGGGAGCCTGGGATAAAACGCATGCAGCCTGTTTTGGGGTTTGATGGACTAAAACAATACCAGACACTTACTGTCGCACGTTCTGAGAGACCATAGTATGTTGAGTCTTGGTGCCACGAGACAAAACGAGGATCGCGCGCATTTTTTGTAAAAAAAGAAGACCCCCAGCAGAGAATATCGGGTCCGATTAGGTCTTCCACAGCATCTAAAATGTTTTTGTTACGAATTAAATTCCACATCCAGGGGAACGGAAGGTGCGCTTTGATTTTGAACCTACTTTGAGGTTCTTCACCAATATTATCCTGGAGTGCGCAGTACCGCTCGTAATTAAGTTGGGCTTCGCTCGGAGACACCGCGCGAACAGGAAAAATGCACCCCTCGTGGGCCCAAGCGGTAATTTGCTCTTTTGTTAGGATTTTAGACATTACAGCATATACTTATTTAAAAGGGTTTGGCGTCTCCTGTGACGGTCGTTCGCAGTAGCAAGCGGCGTTCCGTTTCTGGAAAATCAGTGCGAGCGTGCATGGAACAGCGATTGTCCCACATAATCAAGTCACCCACGCGCCACTCGTGTTCGTAAACAAACTCAGTTTTTTCTGAGTGATCAAAAAGCGTTGACAGAAAAAGATCTGCTTTGTCTTGATCCATATCGATGATCCCTTCTGTCATGAGGCGATTGACGTATATCGCTTTTTTTCCAGTGTCATCGTGGGTGCGAAAGATGGGATGTGCTGATTCTGCAAAAGCGGAGACCCCCTTATTGTCGCCCTTCTGCGCGGATCCGTAGTTGTAGTGGTGAAAAGCTTTTCTACCCTCTAAAGGATTACGTACTTCGTCCGACAGTGTCTCATAGGCCGCATATCCACTCGCAAACAAGGTATTTCCGCCATGTGAGGGAATTTCGACGGCGTTCAACATAGTGGCTTTATGGGGTATTTCTGCGTGCATCATGTCGTGGTGAAACATCATTTCGCCATCAGGCAAGGCGCCAATTGGTTCCCCATCTTCGCGAATATTCGATATCAGCATTACGCCGTCTGGAAGTTTTTCGTACCCTTTTGGCTGTAAGTCTTTAGGCCGCGCGAGCTCGCCGAGTTTACCAAACCATTTTGTGACGTGGATCTGACGCTCCGCGTCGAGGTTTTGATTGCGAAAGAGTAAGATAATATTCTCTAACCAAACCTCGTTTATACGAGCGATGGTTTCCGGGGTTTGCTCCTGGGTTAAATCGATGTCCTGTATTTCTGCGCCTATGTTTGGCGACAATTTCCTAATTTTTAGCGCCATATGCGCTCCCCCTCTACTATTCGTGCAACGCTTCTCCCTTTATTGTGCAACGCCGCAACATCCGGCGTTCACTGGCGGGAAAGTCTGTTCGCGCATGGCATGAACACCAGTTATCCCACATAATCAAGTCACCCACGCGCCACTCGTGTTCATACATAATGTTTTTATTTTCGCTAAATTTAAAGAGCTCAGCTAGCATTTTTCGGCTTTCGTCTTCGTTCCAGTCTTCAATCCGAGCCGTTATCAGGGGGTTTACGTAAAGGGCGCGGCGTCCGGTCCTTGGATGCGAAATCGTCACTGATTGGATCTCATGTTTATATTTCGAAATATCGTCCGCAATATTAACGGCTTCACGCATGCCAAAATCATATATTTGGAGGGCCCGCTGACCTTTAATCCTTTTTTTTATCTCCTCGCTCAAAACGTCATAGGCCATATACATGTTAGCGAAGAGCGTGTTTCCGCCAGTAGAAGGCAATTCCATTGCGTAAAGAAATGTCCCTCGGTGTGGCTCTCGTTCGTAGCACATGTCGTGATGAAACCACATTTCACCATCAGGGAGTGAGCCAACATAACGGCCGTCCTTTTTGACATTTGAAACCAACATCACAGATGCATTGTAGTCGGGACCCTCGGGTCGACGTTCGGGTGGGCGAGAACGGGTACCCATGTTGCCAAAATTCTTTACAAAGTCGATCTGTTGGTCCGTATCTATATTCTGGTCTCTAAATAGCAAGATAATGTGTTCTTCCCACGCCTCGTGTAATGCTGAGACAGTTTCGGAATTCAGTGGTT
>CAZOHS010000191.1:0-4463 GCA_964579285.1 uncultured Rhodospirillaceae bacterium
CCGCTCTTCTCGATCGCCCTCTGTCTGCGTTGCAAAGAAAACCGGCAAGGTAGCGTAACGTTATCCAATATCGATAGGAATGGGATCAAATTGAACATTTGAAATAACAGCCCCATATGGTCGGCGCGGTATAAATCGCGTTCCGGAGCAGACAATGCAGAAATATTTGTTTCCCTGACGACAACTTTGCCATGTTGCGTTTGGATTACACCTCCAAGTAAATTCAAGAGGGTTGATTTTCCACTACCACTTGGGCCCGAAATAAATACGCATTCGCCGGTTGCCACGGAGAAATCGGTGATATCGAGAACAAAGACATCGTGACGCTGCCAGCGAAAAATGACATTTGAAAGCTTGATCATTCATTCAATCAATTAAATTTAATCCGCGTAGATTTTGGTGTTGTCTGAAGTGCACCTTGTCCTTTCGGAGTTATATATTGAACCCGTAGTTTATGAGTAGACGGGAAATGTTTGAATAATGAAATATCTAAATTCGATAACAAACCTGTTTTGGCACAAACAAAATGATAGTGAACGGCAAACTCCGAATGTTCCCCGTGATCGTCATGCTCCTTTGATTTTTCATGATCGTGATGATCTTCCAACAACGCTGATTTGATTTCGGCTTTTTCCAGTTCGCAAGCAGCGTTTTTTGGTAGGACAACGATATTTGACGCTTTCTTTAGTTTAGCCGCGGCGTCATGAACACGTTTTTTCTCTTCTGCCGTGCGGGCCTCATGTTCAAAACCAACGACATTCTCAGCAGGGAGTTCTAATTCAATTTTCAACTCGTTTCCCTGAATAGCAATATTCAACGCACCGACGCCATGTTCATGCACATCGGGGTTACTATCAGCCGCCCGACTAGAAACCGTAAAAAAGACGGTCAAAATTAAAAAAATATAGGCTATCAGGACTGGAGTAAGGTCACGTCGCATCATCTGTTCCATTTTCTTCGTTCCAAAATGTTATATTATAACATAATTAGATTAGAAGAATGGAGTTTTCAATGTGCTTTTGAGATCACCGCGTAGAATTAAACGGCGTTTTATAAGGCTCTATTTTAACGCCCATTAGGGTATACGATGACTCCACGCCACTCTGACCATCCGAATAAACGACCGCTTTTTTATTATTTTCCACCTTTATGCGACCGGTAATCCATACTGGGTCATAAAGTCGTTTAGCTCGATACGGTTGATTCATTTTTACGAAAACCATTTGGTTTGGCGGAGGAACAGGCGTGTGGATACAGGCACCTATCGAAGGAACGAGCAAAAATTCAGTTAGGGCTGTGGCAGAAGTTTCAAGCGGTAAGGCATATCCAGGAATTCGAACAAGGCGTCCGTCCAGATTACTGACCACAGTTTTGTTGCGTCTTTCAATTTCATCAAGGAAAGAGTTGTATCGTGCTACCAATGGCTCAAAGTCAATATTATTCGATTTAAACTTATGCTCAAGTTCAACTCCGTGCTCATATTCGGTATCTACGGTTGAGATTTGGCCTGTTTTGGCCCAATAGCGGATAGAAGCAAGATATTCAATATCTAGTCTGAGTTCTATATCTACCTCACGCAGAGGGTTTTTAAGCGGCTCTATTTTTGGAATAAGATCACGCCATCCTAGCACCTTCGGGGTGTCCGCATATGTCGATGCATCAATCGCAAGGAGGCAAGTTGTTATAATAACGGTAAGAAATTTCACTATATTGCGTCCAACTTGGTCAAAGTCTTTTCGTTAGCATTATATTTTACTCAGGCTACATAACACCATAAACCTCAATGAAGTCGTTCTTGACCCAGAATGGCTCATGCTGCGTCCGATTATGACCTTATGAGGATCCGTACCTCGCAACTAGCCAACAGTCGGAGATTCGCGTCTGAGCGCTTATATCAAGACCACGTGAAATTGCACGCTACCACTTCCCAACCGCAATATCATTTGATGTACTATTTGGTTAAAGATCTGATCCAGCACAGGCCATCGATAGTGTTAAGCGAAGTCGAGTTTGAATAGGTCAATTGCATTGGTTCGTCCAATGCGCAGCCGGTCGATATCGGAAAGTTCTGTGTTGTCGAACCAGCTGGCTGCTGGCGCCATTTCCTCGTAGGGGTAGTCCACTGAAAACATGATCCGCTCTATCCCCATTTCAGCGATTGCGCAGTGGAAAGGCGGGTCATGAAATTGACCGCTCGTGGTCAGATGAAAATTTTGCCTCATATAATCGGAAATGCTTTTTTTCGCGGGATAGCTCACGGGCAATTTGGACATAAGGTTGTCGATCCGCCACATGTCGAACGGTATTCGTTCACCCAGATGACCGAGTACGACCTGTAGACTTGGAAACTCATCGAATAGCCCCGAACCGATTAACCGGAGGGTTTGGGTTGCCGTCTCGCTTCCGAAGTCCCAAGCCGGGCTGTGCAGCCACGGATGTCCCTCATAGGTCTTCGTTCGTGACGGGATTGTCAGGCGTGGATGCAAATAAAATGGAACATCAAGCTCTGCCACCGTTGCCCAAAGTGGCCGGAATTCGGGCAGGTCGTAATACAGCGCCGAATCAGTAACGTCTCGCTGGGTAAAGCAATTGACCATGACGCCCTTAAACCCGAGATCGTTGACACAACGCGTGAGTTCTTGTGCTGCGGCTTGGGGGTCCTGCATTGGTAAAGCTGCAAAACCAGCAAATCGGTCAGGGTCGTTGGCAATTTGAGCTGCGAGAGTGTCGTTGGACCGGCGCGCGACGTCTACTGCTTCCGCTGGATCGAGTATGGCTTGTAAAGCTGGAGAGTTGAGCCCGAGAATTGCGAATTCAATCCCATGCGCATCCATTTCCGCCAAGCGTTGGTCTTGGAAATCGACCAATAAACCGCGCAGTCTGTCCCAAAACGGCCCAGAGGAAATCGGTTGTCCGGTGATATCCAAGGTCTCGTCGATCGCCCAGTGTTCTTCTAAAGCGATTTTGCCGTCCATTTCCTTGACCCTTTCTTGGTAATGTTTGTTGTTGTGCGCCATATGTAACATTGGTCGCACATACCGAAGAGCGAAAGTGTATGGACTTATAGTGGACTGGTCCATCAGCGGCACTCTCTTCAGCTCTATTTCTGCCAGTGCTTCTATGCCGTGGGAAGGTGTCTAGGGCTGTGAAGCCCTGTTAGTTGGTTAATTCCCGTGCATAAATGTCCTCGCGGTCTTGGCGGTTATTCCGGGCCCTTTGATCAACATAAGGATTAGGCGCGCGGAGCTGGTAGTTTCCACGCCATGAACAACACCGGATGGAATCAAGATCACGCTTCCGATTTTAATCGGTATATCGTCGCGATCTTCAAACGTTATCGAACCTTTACCCTCTATGACATAAAATATTTCGTCTTGTATCGGGTGCTTGTGTAACCCTGCGGCCTGTCCCGGTTCGAAACAGACAAAATCGCATGTGATACCCTTAGATTGAACCAAGGGTTTGCGCACAAGATTTTCCTTAGAAAACTCAACGAGATCCAAAATTTCTCGGTGTTCAACTTTTTCGATTAGCGTCATGAGTGTAATTCTAGTCCTATGTGATGGTTATTTGTTCTTCGGTGCGGGTTAGGTTCGGAGAGCAATAAACTGCGAGAGGTAGCATACTCAATGTTAAAAATCTAAATGCGAGAATGTTAAGATATGGTGGCGGATCAAATCTACCGCTTTGTTTAAAAAACGAATGCGGTTAGTTCAGTCAGTTCTTGGATGATCTCATCACATTTACAAAACACCAAGCGCGCGTAACACACGTTCCGGGGTCACAGGTGTTTCGATGTGGTCCACGCCGCGGCTACTAAGTGCATCGGCCACGGCATTGACCAGTGCAGACGTTGCCGGGGTAGTACCCGCTTCCCCTGCACCCTTAACACCCAGAGGGTTACTCGGGGCGGGTTGTTCATCGTTTGGAACGACCCAAAAAAATGGCACGTCGTCAGCTCTGGGCAGACAGTAATCGACGAATGACCCCACTAAAACCTGTCCAGTCGACGGCTCATAGGCGTTGTGTTCGAAGAGTGCCTGACCGAGTCCCTGTGTAATGCCACCGTGAATTTGGCCGCACACTATAGTCCGATTGATTATGCGTCCAACGTCATCAACGGTGGCGTAACGGGTGACCGTGACTGTCCCAGTTTCTGGGTCGATCTCGATTTCACACGCAGCGACACCATTTGGGTGAGCGTGGAGGCGGACATTGACAGTTTCAGTACCCTCCAGGTGTCGTTCCAGTTCATCGGAGGAGCTAGCTGTCTTTATCGCGGCGACAGAAAAAAGATCAATTTCTCGGTCGGTCCCGGCTACCCGGTAGTGTCCACCAGCATAGACGATATCCGAGATGGGTGCCTCCAAGGCATAGCCTGCTATTTCTCGACCATTTGCGATCAGAACTTCTCCCGCGCGCACTAGAGCGGTGCCACCAAGGCGCATTGACCTATCCGAATG
>CAZOHS010000192.1:0-1867 GCA_964579285.1 uncultured Rhodospirillaceae bacterium
GGCATTTTTCGCACAAATCTCTCTATTGACGTTTCTTTTTTTATCCCGATCACAGAATTATAATCACCACACATCCCTATATCCGACATATAACCCGTGCCACCTGGGAATATCTGTGCATCGGCAGTTGGAACATGGGTATGCGTCCCAAGAACCGCCGAAACACGCCCGTCAACGAAGTGCCCCATAGCCATTTTTTCACTGGTCGCCTCGCCGTGAAAATCGAGAATAATCGCATCGGCGTTTCTGCCCAACCGCCATGTATTGAGCATGTTCTCTACGCAAGCAAATGGGTCGCCGAGTGGATCCATAAAAAGTCTACCCATAAGGTGCAGGATAACCACCTTACGGCCCCTCGTGTCCGCGTAATCTCCAACACCCTTACCCGGTGTGCCTTTGGGAAAATTATCCGGGCGCAGTAAGCGCGGTTCCCGCTGAAAATGGGGTATAATATCCCTTTGGTCCCAAACGTGGTTCCCAGTGGTAATCACATCCGCTCCAGAATCTAATAACTCATTACTGATCTTTGGCGTTATACCGAAGCCACCCGCTGCGTTTTCGCCGTTGACCACTACGAAATTAATTCCGTAGTCCTTCCGTAACTTCCCTACATTGTCTGTAAGAACCCGCCTACCCGCGCGGCCAACAACATCTCCACAAACCAAAATACGCATAAAATGAGCTCTTTCTAAAACTTTACGATTGTAACGTCCGTTGGTCAGTTAATACCATATCCAGAGGTTCATCGTACTGATCAATCGGTATTTCGCAGAACTCTTGTTCTTCATAAGCCACCCCAACCGCGCAAATATTTAAATTTTTCCGAAGTACTCTTAAACTTATATCGTAATAACCCCCGCCATACCCAAGTCGGTTGCAAATCGCATCGAAACCTAACAGGGGGACTATAAGTAAGTTGGGAGACAGGATAGCTGTATCCGTATCTGGCTCCATAAATCCCAGACCAGAGTCGACAAGGTCAACACCTTCTTCCCAACGGCGAAACACCAAAGGTTTGTTTCTGCCCGTAGAAGAGGGCAACAACACGGTAACACCTCGCTGCAGAAGCGCGTATATCAACGGTCGAACGTCAATCTCGCCGGGCAACGGCCAGTATGCTGAAACTACAGACGATGACAAACGATCCTGAAACAAATCCATAAAACGGTTTAAGAGCAATAGAGAGGCTTGTTTTGAACGCATACTGGCAGCAACGTTGCGGCGGTTCTCGGCCTCACGCCGGAGTGCCCTCTTACTTTCTGCAATATTTTCTTCTCGACCAAAAACCACGACCCTCTTTCCATCGAGCAAATAAGTGGCGGCGGAGCCGTCCTGGGCGGTGATCATTTAGATCCTCTGTGGCCCGTATTAAACAGGTGGGCACCACATACAAAGGCCACAACCTTTACAGAGGCAGTTCCCAAGAGAATTCTATTGGCCCCAGGGATGTAAGATCTATCGCACCGGACAGCTACGCCAAGGTAAAGCTAAATTATTTTAGTTAGAAGTAGCAATACAGCATGAGTGCTCTCTCATGATAGTCGGCGGGAGACGGTTTCTATCCGCTCGACCGCTGCGTCAATTACACTAACCAGTTTTTCTTCAATGCGCTCGGCAGTTGGTTCAAAATCGATATTACTTTTACCCTCCCCTACGTCTTGGAGAGCCGCTTGTAGTTCGTCAGCGAGAACCAGCGATGCCATTGCAAGCAAACGTGATTCCCCAACCTGTCCAATAGCGGCTACTAAATCCTTAACCCTCTCATCTATTTGTAAACCAAGCTGAGATAAATGCTCTTCTTTTCCATCCTCACAAACGATCTGGTAATCGCGACCATTAATTGAAATTTCTACAAGAGCCACATCAG
>CAZOHS010000192.1:1967-4462 GCA_964579285.1 uncultured Rhodospirillaceae bacterium
CCACCGGTTTTTTGACATCTTTCCAACATACGATGTATGTGAAAGGTGCGTCAACTGCGCCCATTGATCAACCACTCTATAAGGCGTGATGGAACCCAACCATTGGACAAAAGAGGGAGAATGCCGTTTACCACCTCATCCCAACGCTGCAAAGTTTGAACTTTTAAAGTCTATGGAGTATGGAATACATTCGTGATTAAGGGAATGTAATTATGCGAGTGAGCCAAAAAGTCAAAAACATCCTTTCCGCGTATGAAAGTGATAATCCCGGTACTAAAGGAAACCTTGCACGCATATTAATGCACGGAAAACTTGGAGGAACCGGCAAGCTACTGATCTTGCCAGTTGATCAAGGTTTCGAACATGGCCCAGCCCGAAGTTTTGCACCCAATCCCTCGGGGTATGACCCGCACTATCATTTTAAGCTCGCAATAGATGCAGGGTTGTCTGCCTATGCCGCTCCCCTCGGGATGATTGAGGCGGGCGCAAATAGTTTCGCTGGCGCTATTCCAACGATTCTTAAATGCAACTCAGCAAATTCACTGTCAACTAATAAGGATCAAGCTCTTACCGCGTCCGTTGGAGATGCTCTGCGCCTTGGCTGTGCTGCAATTGGATTTACTATTTACCCTGGTTCAGAAGATCAATTCGAGCTGATTGAAGAAATTCGCGAGCTTGCTGAAGAGGCGAAAGCTGTGGGCCTTGCGGTGGTCGTCTGGTCATATCCGCGTGGCGGTATGGTTACCAAGGAGGGGGAAACCGCAGTAGATATCTGTGCCTATGCCGCACACTTGGCGGCCTTAATTGGCGCTCACATTATTAAAGTAAAACCCCCAACTGATATTATATTTCTAGATGCGGCCAAGAAAGTATATGCCGACCAAGACATCGCTGCTTCAACTCTAAAACAAAGGATAGAGCACGTTGTTCAATCTTGCTTTGACGGCAAACGTATTGTTGTATTTTCAGGTGGTGAGGCAAAGGATTTAGATGGTATTTTTGCTGAAGTAACCGCCATTCGTGATGGCGGCGGAAACGGGTCAATAATTGGCCGAAACACCTTTCAACGTCCAAGAGAGGAAGCACTCAAAATGCTAGATCAAATAATCAAAATTTATCTTAACAAGGCCTAGCATACGAGCAAAACAGATCCGCGCGCAGTCTTGCCAGCTTTATTTAATTACACCCCCAAACATGGGCCAGGGTGGGTCTTCTAGTTTTGTAGAACCTTTCAAGGCTGCGTTGGGAGAGGGAGAGGTTGCGTGTGTGCAACTCCGCCTAAAGGAAGCATCCGATGATGCAATCCGTGAAGCATGCAATACGCTTTTGCCCATCGCGCGAGACCACGATGTCCCCTTTATTCTCAATGACCGCGCCGATCTCGCGGTTGAACTTGGTTGCGATGGGGTGCATTTAGGCCAAGAAGATCTCCCTTATAAGAAAGCGCGCGCGTTAGTCGGTACTAACTCGATCATCGGTGTGACCTGTAAATCATCGCGTGACCTGGCTTTCGAGGCTGGTGAAGCGGGTGCCGATTATGTAGCCTTTGGCGCCTTCTTTAAGTCCCGCACAAAATTGGGAACCAATCCAGCTGATGTAAGTCTTCTGAGTTGGTGGCAAGAAATGATGACGGTACCGTGTGTAGCAATCGGTGGTATCACTGTCCAAAATTGCAGAACTATTATTGATGCTGGTGCCGATTTTATAGCGGTGTCGGGCGGTGTATGGGACCATCCAATGGGTCCGGCGACCGCCATCAAGGCTTTCAACCGAATGTGCTCTTTTAAAGATTGAAAAAAACTAATCTGATTGACAGGCTAATAAAACTTGGGCCCTAATTAAGCTTAGCGAAAATACTTTTCTCGGAGCCTCAGATGTCCATTAACGCCGCAAAGGTAACACCGACCCTTAACACTCGGTTTATCTCGCACGGTACCCTTGGTTGCCACAATCTTGAAAAATCACGCCGATTTTACGAAGAATTTTTAGGATTAGAGACAACTCAAACCAGTCCAATCTCACTGATGATTCGACTTGGGAGTAATCACGTCTATGCTGTGGTCCAAGTAAAGAACAAGATCGAAATGCCGCGTCATTATCACAACGGACTTGATGTGGAAACTAGTGAAGATGTCGACAGAGCCCACCAGACGGTACAAACCGAAGCTCAAAAATGGGGTCTATATAATACGACCCGACCCATCGAACAGCACGGCACATACAGTTTCATGTTCTGGGACATGGACGGGAATTGCTGGGAGGTCCTTTCAAATCCTCCGGGCGGTTATACTTGGATCTTTGAACAAGGGGACCTTGAAGGGCGGGGCCATTTTGAAAGGGGTTTTTACAAAAAGCGACCAGACCAGACTCGTAAATAAAATAAAAACATCCCGTTCATATTTGGTATGAAAATCAACATAACGGTGGAAAAGGAAGGCGAATGGAGTTTGGGGTCTTTGATCACGTGGATGCAAACGGCCTTCCACTGCATGAGT
>CAZOHS010000193.1:0-4446 GCA_964579285.1 uncultured Rhodospirillaceae bacterium
CCGGACGAGATCCGCGCGGTGTTTGATTTCGTGACAAGAAACGCTGCGTCAGCTCTCAGACTTGAAGACTACGGTCTCGCGCTAGGCAAGAAAGCGGACCTTAATGTGCTCTGTGCGTCTACCGTCCAACATGTTTTACGATTACAACAGCCACCAAAATTTGTAATTAAATCTGGAAAGATTTTAGCGAAAAATAGCCTTACTCGAGAAATATTGTCTTCGTGAAAATTGTTTTGAAGCGCCTTTGTGGGAGAAAACTCGTTTAAAATGTATTGGGAGGAACGCGTTCATGGATATTCACAGACCATACCCGCTTCCGCCGGATCTCGCAGCCCTGGTAGAAGCAGAGTGGCCTCGCTTTTCTGAAGCCGAAATTTCTCGGCGCCAGACGGCTATAAACGGGCTGATGGCAGAGCAAAATATCGAATATCTCTTGGTATACGGTTTTTACTGGAACGGCCCGGCTATCCCATGGCTAACCCACTGGCCTACCTCTGCGGAAGCGGCGCTCATCATCACTCCACGAGAGAGAAACAAACTTTACGTACAATTTCATAATCATGTTCCTCAAGCCAAAATAGGTGCCACCAACTGTGAGGTTGATTGGGGAGGGCCCGACACTATCGGTACCGTAATCCAGGACTTTCAACATCGTGGTGCTCGTTCAGGCGACAGGATCGGCGTGATAGGTCCCCTGGGAATGAGTGGCGCCACTCGTTTACGAGAAGCTTTTGCTGATCTAGTCGACCTTAACCGCTATTTTACGCAGTTAAGACTTATAAAATCCGCGGAGGAAATCGATTGGATGCGGATTGGAGCATGGTATTCAGATCGCGCAATGCAGGCAGTCTCAGACAATCTGCGCCCCGGGATGACCGAGCGCGAGCTTGGAGACTTATGTCAACGAGCGTGGGTACCGCTTGGCGGAGAAACTGTAATTCATTTTTTTGGCTCGACGCCGATGTCAAATCCAAACTGCCATGTGCCGCGTCAACTTCCCTCAGCACGTCCAATAGAAAAGGGTGACGCTGTATTCTGCGAAATATCAGGCGCCTTTCGGGGCTATTCTGGGCAGGTGCTGCGTACCTTTTCGATAGATGGCGATCCAACCCAACTTTACCACGATCTCCATAAGACGGCAGAGGCGGCCTACGATGGTATCTATAATATTCTTAGAAACGGGACTACAGCCGAAGAGATCGTCTCTGCTTCCTCCGTCATTGAGGATGCAGGTTTTACGACGTGCGATGACCTCGTTCACGGCTATGGAGGCGGTTATTTTCCCCCAATTGTTGGTTCTGCTAGCCGTCCGGCGGGGCCAATACCGGGTATCAAACTTCGGGCAGGCATGATGCTTGTAATTCAGCCGAATGTGACGACCCGGGACGGCAAGGCGGGTGTTCAAACAGGAGAGTGCGTGCTGATCACCGACAGTGGATGTGAGAGCATACACGATGTTCCGAGGGGTCTACGCGTAGTCGGCTAGTTCAATTTTAGAACTTGGGCTTCAGTCCAAGCACGTACAACTGCAATAATGCGTGACAGCTATCGCATAGAAAAACTAACGTTGAACTGGCTATACCATTTACACCCAAGAGGCACAAAATGAACGAGGTATACGAAAAAATTTTAGGGTGCTGCAACGCCTGCCAACACTACGACGTAAAACCGTTTGGGAAGGTTAACTACGGTCAATGCCGTTATTTCCCGCCTCTTAACATTGAGCAGAAACCTGAAGGTTTGCCACGGGGAGTTTGGCCGATCGTCGGCTACGATGATTATTGCAGTATGTATAACGAAAAAAATAATAGGTAGGTCTTCCAATTCTAAAAAGTTATTGCGTTTTGAATACCCCCACGGTTATTAGAAAAAGGAAGTTTTATTTATGTGCCGACACCGGGCCAATCTCTTTTCGATCTGATCGACTTGCTCCCTTCCGCCATTGGGCAATATGCCGCTCCATCATTGGTGGCTAGCCCGATACTAAAGCCACCGTATTTGTTAACCCAAAGTTCTATAACACCGATCGGACCGGGCACGCCGCGCCAAATACGCTCCATTCCAAGTTGAGCTAATGACTCGCGCGCTTTTTCGATCGGAAAACACTTGGGTTCAGGATGAGCAAAGGCCCAATAAGGCGCGAACATCATCAAAAACACCGTTAAACGGATTATCAGGGCACCTCTATGGCACTGTTTCCACACGCTAATCACCAAATTAAATAACCACTTAAAGTTGTTCACCATAATATTATACAGCGTTTTAGCCATCACGATTTCCTCAATCTCATACTCAAACCTAAAGCTCCATTACGTAACCAAAGATTTGGTATATTGTGTGCGTACTTTTACAAAATGGAAAACACATATGCTTGATGAGGACATGAAACACATAATATCAACAACGATGTTATGTTTTGCAGCTACTGTTAATAAAGACGGCACGCCCAACTTGTCGCCAAAAAGTTCACTAAAAGTATATGATACTCAGAATTTAATTTTCGCCAATATGGCGTCGCCAAAAACCGTTAGTAATATACTTCGTAATCCTGCAATTGAGATCAACTGCGTCGATATCTTTTCGAGGCACGGCTATCGGTTTTCGGGGGTGGCGACAATACACAACGGCACTGATCCAATATACACCGCTCTGAAGAAGGATATTGCTTTAGAGCACGGAGATGCGATCCCCGTGTTCGACGCTGTGATGGTTCGGGTATCTGAAGTTGGAAAGATTGTGTCGCCCGCCTACACCTTTATCGACGGCGTAACGGAAGAACTTCTCAGGAAAGCATATTACGGAAAATACGGGGTCAAACCTGTCTAAATCCCATAAATCCGTTTTGTTTAGTTGTTGTTTTGACAGGCCATTAATCATCAGTGAGCTCTCCTGAAGGGTTCAGGGTTATTTTCTTAAAAGACTCACCCGACATTATGTTCTTCTGAAATTCTAACCGACGTGCCACACTAATAAGATGTGTTTAGTTATACCGGGCGCAACACCTCATGATCATATGCATAATTGAATTTGAAACGCTTGATGGAATGGAGGCAGAGCAACAGAAATGGTTAGCAGACCTTATGCCTCGCGTCGAAGGGTACCCTGGCTTTCAGGGCAAGGAAAGTTACGCCCATATATCTGGAGATGGCCGAATAAATACCGTTTCGTACTGGGCCGACGAGAGTTCCCTGCGGGCATGGACCCGCGATCCTCGTCACAAAGAGGCTATGCAGGCAGGAAAAGATCACATCTTTTCTCGATACTCAATTCGAATATGCTCGGAACTGCGGAGTTACGAACACGAAGTTAAACCGACTAAGAAATAGGGTTCCATTAATCGGGACGCCGTCGTGCTCATTTCGATAAAAGAGAAGGAAGTACGTATTGCAGAGAACTCCCTGCGATCAAAGTTTGCTGTCAGGCTTAAGTTGTTTGAGACGGTATAGGTTGCCGATCATCGAAACTTGCGTGTCGGCTTCTCGCGGTCGCTGCCGGATAACCCTGCGTAGCCGCAGGAAAGGGTTAATCGTTACGCGTGAAAAAATATAGACCAGCCAAAGACCACCCTCAAGCAAAGCGGCAATCGGCCGAAACAGCCCCCCCGAAAGAACCTTCATGTGACGTCCTACTCCCTAAGCAAGTTTGATCCACCTCCTTAATGCCAGCCAAGAGACATCAGAGGTTTTGAGATAACCAAACTTTTGATCGAGCGAAACATATGCGAATAGTATCAGATTTTTTATGGTGAAATATTCTAGTATTTTTTACTATAATTTATAGTTTTGTCTAAAAGTCTATCCACCGGACTTTCGAAGTATTCGCCACCAACGAAATTACGAAACTTGCGGGGAATTCGGAATATAATAAATTTTCCAATAATATAATTTTATATCAATGGGTTATGGTTCTATTTTTATTTATTAAATTAGGGAAAGGGGTGTCCAATTAAATGTATAAAAGTTTGTTAAGTCGACATGGAACTTTAAAAACTGCTTGGTGGTTCCCCGAGAAAGATGAAGCCCCTGACCCTGGAATATGACGATCCAACGCAAAAGCATGGACCCACCCCACTGCCCTGCTAGGGGCACGCATCAACTGTGCGCAATTTTGTGTCAGCCCATCAAAGCGGACAAATCGGAAGAGCCTTGGCAGCCACCGATATCAGCAACGTACGAATAAAATATCGTAAAGGTCCAGAACTGGAACTGAGACGAGATCAAGAAATTTCAGGAAAATCGGAGCGTCCGTAAAACCGCATAACGACAGTGACACTTCCTACTGTCCAATCCTCTTATCATCGCAGTATTTAGCTTATCCACCTGGTGCCGTTGCGGGGCATTGGCCTGCGGCGTAGCAATTATGCGACGCCCCAACATTAAAAGAGACAAGTTATTTCAAACCGTAAAAGTATTTAGCGATTTGATATAAAACATTACCCAATTACTA
>CAZOHS010000194.1:0-4443 GCA_964579285.1 uncultured Rhodospirillaceae bacterium
GTAGTTTCTCGGCACAAGCAAGTGATCCACATTTTTGCCGGCCACATGCACCGACCCTGGACAGCAATGCTGGGGGGCGTCACGGCCAGCACCGTGCCCAGCGTCGCGACAGACCTCCGCTATGGCAGCTATTTGCCAACGAACGCCACGCAGCCGGTCTACCAGATTCACCGGTTTGACGGCGATGATAGTTTCGTCATCGAGGCCCGCCTGCCTGGTTCGGGCGTAGGCTATCCAAATACGTAACCCGGATGGTTTAAACGTATTTAATTGCCACCCATGTTTTCAGTTAAATTGTTGGTGAAATAAAGCTCGGCCGACGTATCCATTGATGAAATTCCTGACGACTTAACATTCCTATCCGCCTGCGGTGATGCTGAGAATCCGGAATTTTATGTGCGCCCCCAATCCCCCACGGTCTGGTAGAATTTGTCCATTTCCACGAATGCTGAAATAGCTTCTTCCGGGATGGTTTTTCCGGCATATTCGAAAGCGTCAAAACCGCAACGGAGCATGAACTGAAGTTGATCGCGAAGCACCTCGCCTACCGCACGCAATTCGCCCTTATAATGATACCTTTCCCGCAGCATTCTCGCGGTTGAATAAGAGCGCCCGTCTTTAAAAATGGGAAATTCCAATGCTATAAGATCAAAGTGCGCTAAATCATCGGATATCATTTCGGCCCCTTCCGCACTTTTCAATCGAATGCCAAGCGGTTCTTGGCGCTCCATCAATAGTTTACGTTCTGACTGCCAACGTTTAAGCGAGACAATTACCTTGCCCTCCGCAGATAGCGGTGTATCGTCATCTAAATGGTTCCAACTGTCCCGAATAATAATGTTATTTTTAATTAGTGACATAGAGATTTTCCTTAAAAGGTTGCTTGCCAACACGCCGGTAGGCATCAATAAAACTCTCATTTTTCGCGCGTAAATCGACATAGGTTTCGACAACTCTCTCAATGGCATCAACTACTTCATCATAGGGGATTGCCGGTCCAATAATCTCTCCAATACTTGCATTTTCGTCGGCGCTGCCGCCAATGGTGACCTGGTAGTATTCTTCACCCTTACGATCGACGCCCAACAAACCAATATGGCCTACGTGGTGGTGGCCGCACGCGTTTATACAGCCGGAAATGTTCACACTTAATTCGCCAATATCATTTTGGCGCCTAAGGTTAGAAAAACGATTGCTAATATCCTGAGCTAAAGGAATTGAACGGGCAGTCGCAAGACTGCAATAATCCATCCCGGGGCAAGCGATGATATCGCTTATCAATCCAAGATTTGGCGTTGCCAGATTATGCTCCTTGAGGGTATTCCAAATACTATAAAGATCAGTCTGTTTCACATGTGGTAAGACCAAATTCTGTTCATGTGCCACACGTATTTCCCCAAAACTAAATTTCTCAGCAAGGTCAGCTACCACCTCCATTTGTTTCGCGCTAGCGTCACCTGGGATGCCACCAATAGGTTTCAGTGAGATGTTAGCAATTGAATAACCAGATTGCCTGTGCGGCAAAGTATTGCCCCGTACCCAATGGGAAAAATCTTGATTTTCGAACTCAAGATGAGAGAAACCCGCGTCATTTTTAGGCAAACTTTCGTAAGGCAGGGGGGCAAAAAATGCCCTTATGCGTTCATATTCACCCACAGGTAAATCGATTGCAGTGTCTCGTATTGTTTTCCACTCCTTCTCGACCCGGCGAGTGAATTCCTTCGCACCTAATTCATGTATCACTATTTTAATACGGGCTTTGTAGATATTATCTCGTCGCCCAATCTGGTTATAAATACGAAGGATTGATTCCAGATAAGATAATAAAAACTGTTGCGGCAAAAATTCACGAATGGTTACCCCGACTATCGGTGTGCGACCCAATCCGCCACCAACAATCACCTCGTAGCCCATTTCGCCGGCCTCGTTAATTTTTATTATCAGGCCGATATCGTGTACGCGTACCGCGGCACGGTCTCGTTTCGAACCGGTAACGGCAATCTTAAATTTTCGGGGAAGGAATGAAAACTCGGGATGTAAAGTCGACCACTGGCGCACCACTTCCGCTGTAATACGGGGATCAGCTATTTCTTCAACTGCAACACCGGCATACTGGTCTGCTGTGACATTGCGAATACAGTTCCCACTTGTTTGAAACGCATGCATTTGAACATCAGCTAAATCGGCCAAAATATCAGGCGTCTCCTTCAACTTTGGCCAATTAAATTGCAGGTTTTGGCGAGTTGTAAAATGTCCGTATCCTTTGTCATAGCGGACTGCAATATGAGCTAGCGCTCGCATCTGCTTTGATGACAACGTCCCGTAGGGAATAGCCACCCGCAACATGTAGGCATGCAACTGAAGATACAATCCGTTCATTAGCCTCAGCGGCTTGAACTCTTCCTCATTAAGTTCCCCTGACAGGCGTCGACGAACCTGATCACGGAATTGTTGCACACGCTGATTAACGAGACTTTGATCTACAAGATTATACACATACATCCGAATTTACCTCTCAAGTTTAAGCATCAAGACCTCGCCTGCCTGGCGAGATCCGGCCTCACTGTCGGGCCTATTACGCGGATAAATTCGCGGTATTTGGTTGGATTGTAGTACTCCCCTTTTTGTTCAATTTCGACAAGATACGAACCTACGACAATACAGGCCTCCTCTGCAGTGTACGCTTTGCTCAGTGCTTCATCACATGCTGCTTCATCGTTAAAAACCTCAGCATCTGATATACACTCGGACCAGTTATTATCTTTTGTAATATAAACAACGATTCCGTCCTCCAGGCGGTTGGCTGAGATCACTTTGGTTTCCATTTTATTCCCCTAAAATGCATGCGCATATCTTTCTATATGCGGATCGGCTTTGCGAAATTCCTCCCGGGATAGCGCCGCAACATCACCTATAATTAAAAGGACGGGACCTCCGATGCACTGCTCAGTCACCGTTACACCCAAAGTTTTGAGGGTGCCGTGCGTAATAATTTGGTCAGGTAGGGTCCCATTCTCTATTACGGCAACCGGCGTCTCAGGCCGCATACCGTGTTCCACCAGCCGCTCACCTATAACGCCAGCCTTTGCAACACCCATGTAGATTACGAGCGTGTGCCGGAGCGTTGCAAGAGATGCCCAATCGGGTTCCGTCCCCCCATCACACGTGCTGCCTGTCACAAAGCTAACCCCTTCAGCGTAATCTCGATGGGTCAACGGAATGCCGGCTGTCGCTGCACATCCGATCGCCGCAGTAACACCAGGAATAACTTCGACCTTTATTGAAGCCTCCTTTAGGACAGCCATCTCTTCGCCACCACGACCGAATACGAAAGGATCGCCACCCTTAAGGCGCACTACATTCTGACCGGTATGGGCCCGTTCCAGTATTAATGCATTTATCGCTTGTTGGTTCATAGACTGGTCTGCAGGAGCTTTTCCGACATAAATTCGCTCTGCGTCCCGACGGACATAATCCAGAATTTTGTCGCCAATTAAACGATCATACAGAACAACATCAGCGTCCTGCATAGCTCTTAAAGCCCGCAGTGTAAGAAGATCTGGATCACCGGGACCCACACCGATGAGAGCTACCGATCCTTCGGGTGTTGACCTGCCCACCCCGTTAATTATGCGCAGCATAGCTTTGGTAGCTTGGTGCTCTTGGCCTTTCAAAACGAGACGTGCAACAGGGCCGTCAAAAAATCCTTCCCAGAACCTCCGGCGAGAAATGATATTCGTTTCTGCATTTGCAACTGCGTTTCTAAAACGCATTGCAAACTGTGCTAGACGACCAAGTCGGGAGGGTAAAAGTCCTTCTATCTTTTCACGGAGGCGGCGCACTAAAACTGGAGCTGTCCCTGAACTTCCGATCGCTATTAAAACAGGATCTCGATCAACAATACCAGGAAACACGACTGTCGAAATATCCGGTCGGTCAACCACGTTGACTGGAAAACCACCTTTGTGCGCCCATGAAGCCCACGCTTCGGCATCTAAAGGATCGGCCTCTGCCACAACAATCAAAGCAACATCTGACGAGCAAATTTTTGAAATAGCTTGAGATCCGTATACAGATGGCTCGACACGCAAGCGGCCAGCCGCCTCAAGGCCACGGATCTCGTTGTTAACCTTGGTGGCTATCACAGTCAGGCGAGCACCCGCACCTAACACCAAACGTATTTTCTGTGCAGCTACCTCCCCGCCACCTATAATAAGGCAATTCCGCTCATTAAGATCAGCAAATAGGGGTAAATATTTCATCTTACCTTCTTCAGAGTGGATTAAAAATATTCGTGCACATACCGGCCCTCGATAATCTCTCCAATACTTGCATTTTGTGTCGGCGCCGCCGCCTAGAACGACACCAAATATTTTGTCGATTACTTGGGTTGAGGCACAAATCGAAGGTATGGCAACGGAGCATCCCAACCATCTGGATATT
>CAZOHS010000195.1:0-4369 GCA_964579285.1 uncultured Rhodospirillaceae bacterium
GTGCTCGGTTTTTTCGGTCTTGATATCTTGTTAATTTATCTAGGCTTTAAAATTAATTACCGACGGGCACGAAGGTACGAGCGGATCTCCTTGGGTAAGCGCGTGCTTGTGGTTGACCAAGTCAGTGCTTCCGGAAAGATAAATCGTTGGCAGGTCGAGCCTAGCTGGCTTAGGGTCCAGGTTACAAGCGCTTCGAAACATGACAGACAACTTATTTTGTCCAGCCATGGTCAAAGCGTTAACATCGGAAGTTTTTTGGCCCCGGACGAGAGGTCGGAATTGGCGAGTGTGCTTAAAAAGGCTTTAAAATTCCGTGCGACGCCTAAACACCTTCTTAAACAATATTGACCGTAGGCCACTCTCGGGCCACAGTCACTCCGCTGAGGAAATAATAGGTACTAGGATTAGTGGGGAAAAATGCCAATCAAACCTCTCGTAGACGCTCTTGACTTTAATTATCTAGTAAACACCCTCCAGGAATTAGCGAAGGTTCCAGCGGCGGTGCCTATGGGCACAGAGGTGTTTATGGAGCCGGATAATCCTGTGCTTGTTCGTTACGTCCAGGAAGAAATTAAGCCAAAATTAACAGCCATGGGAGATGTAACTCTAATCGATGTGCCCGAAAACCAAATTGTTGTAGAAATCGGTAACGGTAGTCGTGAAAAAGCTCTTTTGATTCAAGTGTATACGCCTGTTCAGCACCATAATCTAATGGACGAACCGTGGTCTGGGAAGATTGAGAATGCGGCAACCTGGGGCTATGACGAGCCCTGTATATTTGGCCAGGGAGTGACCCAAAATAAATCCCATCAGGCGATTGTATTAACAATATTAAAGCTCTTAAGGGACAATAATGTGACGTTAGATGGCCAGCTTTATGTTGCTTTCAATAACGAGGGCCGAAGCAGCCACTCATGCACGGAATCGATTCTTAATGCACTACCCCAAAAACCTGACTTTGCCCTTTTACTGACCGCGACCGGAGAGAAGATTTCGATGGGTAATCGTGGACGGGTCGACGTAAATGTTACGGTGCGCGGAAAAGCAGTACACTCTAGTGTACCGTCTACAGGCCTCAGTGCTATAGAAGGTGCGTGGGAGGTTATGAAACGTCTCAAAGGACTAGAATTACCTGGTTCCCATGAACAGCTTGGTCACAGGCATGCTATTCCCTATCAGGTGATCTATGAACCTCTCGCCCCCCATACCCTGCCTGAAACCGCGTTTCTTAGAATTGATCGCCGTTTATTACCTGGAGATGATCCAGCGAAGGCGACAGATGAAGTTCGCCAGGCTATCGGCGATTTAACACCCTTCCAAGTGACAGTCGAGCAGGGGAACCACATGTGGCCAGCGATTTGTGATCCCACAGAGATAGGGGTTCGCCGGCTTATGGGGGCCCATGAAGCTATTCATGGAAAAGTGCCAGGGATTTATTATGGACAAGGCACCTTTGATGCTGGCGGCCCCTGCGCAGCGGGCATTCCGGCTGTGATGTATGGAGTGGGCGGTGCTGGGGGTGTTCTGGAAGCAGATTTCGTACCTATCTCACATCTCGAAAGAGTTGCGCGCACTGTCGCGCAGACAATTCTAACATTTTATTAAGCACGTAGGGACCCTTGTTCATGGCAGAAAATGAAACTACCAGCATGAAGGCAAATTTTGGCCTTAGTTTGTCGACGCGCGCTATTTTATTTGATTGGGGGACGCTCGATGATTTGATGGAAATGGCAGAAACAGCAGAAGCATCGGGTTTTTTTCATGGCGTTTGGGTGGGGGATAACCTTCTGTCTAAACCTCGCGTAGAAGCCATGGTTACGCTTTCCGCACTCGCAACGCGGACGAATAAGGTGAAGCTTGGTACAATTTGCCTTGCGAGCTTTCCACTGAGAGAGCCGATTCTGTTTGCCCTGCAGTGGGCCAGCCTAGATATTCTTTCTAAGGGGCGGACAATCCTGACAGTGTGTAATGGCGGGGCGGATAAATTTGGCCCACAATATGCACATGAACTTCAAACTATGGGCGTTACATCCCGCGAACGAGTAGGTCGAGTGGTGGAGGGTATTTCGATACTTCGTCGACTCTGGAGTGATGAGGTGGTTACTCATAACGGTAAATATCACCAATTCTCAAATGTTGATCTTCAACCTAAACCAATTCAAAAACCTATGCCCATACATTTAGCAGTAAATCCGCCGGCAGGCGAGGTGAGTGAAGAAGTCCTTGACCGTGTTCTACGTCGGGTGGCAAGGCACGCGGACGGTTGGCAGACAGATGGCACGCCCGTAAAGGAATTTAGAGAACGGTTTTCAACAATACGAAGATATGGGGAGGAGCTTGGGCGCGATATGTCCAACTTTGATAGTTCACTGCACATGATGGTCAACATCAACGATGATGAAACTAAAGCTTTTGAACAAGCAACCAGTTTTCTAACATCGTATTACGGCGCTGGCTTAATTTCGCGGGAACGTGCAGAGACTTGGATTGCATGTGGTTCAACACAGTCTGTAATAGATAAAATTGCTTCTTATATCGATGCAGGCTGCACGACCCCGGTATTGCGTTTTGTTGCCCCAAACCCCCGCGAGCAACTTCAGCGCTGCATCGAGGAGGTATTGCCGGCATTTAGAAGTTAAAAACATGCTGACAGTTCTCGCGAACAATATAACGGCCGGGTGAATAGGGAGAGGTTTTATTAAAGGAGAAGATATATTTCGACTCTCGAAGGATTATAAAATTGTCGAACAAACCATAAGATTCGTCCGCAAAACCCGGAGATTTGATTATACCAATCAGTCACTCGCGGATTCATTAGAATTGAAAAAGAGTGCCGTTAAAACGGCTTTCTTACGATGGTCGGGATTGAGCCCGAAACAATTCCTTTCCAATCTGGATATTCGATCGCAAACCGATGGTGTACGTAAAAGAAACATTCGCGCGAGAATGCATTTCCCGCACCAAGTGGAGATCTGTCTTGAGGTTACAAAGAGAAGAAAATGCAACGAAAAAGGCCCGGCGTTTGATATAAAATACGGAGTATATGATAGCCAATTTGGCAAGCTGGTTATTGCGGTATTAGAAGAGAAGATATGTGCTTTAGCGTTCTTTGATAACGAAAACTCGGATTCCGCACTTTCCGCACTTTATCAAAGTTTTGCAGGCAGCCTGTTTACTAATGACCAGGATGTCACAAAAGCGGCGTATGAGGCAATTTTCGTTCGTGCGAGAGCGAGGGCTATGGGGCGGGTTGCCCTTACAGTGCAGGGTACGCCATTTCAAATCAAAGTCTGGAAAACATTACTCACAACTGCTTGTGGCCAGCTTCTTACATATGGTGATGTGGCTCGAATAATTGGACACCCCCGCGCCGTTCGCGCCGTCGGCAGCGCGGTGGGTCAAAATCCGATCTCACTTATTATTCCCTGTCATCGGGTGATTGGTACTAGCAGTATTTTTGATACACAGTATCGATGGGGTCCTGATAGAAAACTCGCGTTAATAGGTTGGGAGCAGGCGGCAAAATTTCCTTGACCACTTTCTTTTTGGGAAACCCAATAGTTAACGTCTATCCATTACCGCCGTTTGGATATTCCCCGTTAATGATCAATTCCCAATACATCGAACATGGTATAGTAGCCAGGCGCCTTACCCCTAGACCAAAGAGCGGCGTGCACGGCGCCCCGTGAAAAAATTTGTCGTGACTGGGCTTTGTGAGTGAGTTCCAGGCGTTCATCCTCCGTTGCAAAAATCGCTGTATGATCACCCACCACATTCCCGCCCCGCAAGGTCGCAAACCCAATATCTCCTCGTGCACGCTCGCCCGTGTTACCTTGACGTGTCCATTGTGCCACCTTGTTAAGGTCGACTTGGCGCCCTTCCGCGGCCGCCCGACCTAAGCCGACTGCAGTTCCAGAAGGGGCATCGACTTTGTGCTTATGATGCATTTCAAAAATTTCAATGTCGAAGTCGTCGTTTAGTGTGCTGGCTACTTGTTTTGTGAGGGCGATTAATAAATTTACGGCAAGGCTCATATTTGGGGCATGCATAACCACTGTTTTTTCCCCGGCCGCTTTTAATTGCTCTTCTTGTTCTATGTTTAGACCTGTGGTTCCGATTATATGTGCAACACGAGCTTCAGCAGCAAGTTGAGCGTGTTTTGTTGTCGCATTGGGAAGCGTGAATTCGATTACGGCGTCCGAAGCAGCCATTACCGCACTGGGGTCGTCGGTAATTTTAACACCAATTATACTTTTGCCCGCTGTTTCTCCTGCATCTCGTCCGACTTGTGATGTTCCCCGCATATCGGACGCTGCAACGAGAATACAGCCATCGGTGTCGATTACCTGGCGGATATTTGCCTGTCCCA
>CAZOHS010000196.1:0-4363 GCA_964579285.1 uncultured Rhodospirillaceae bacterium
AGTGTTTGAAAGATTTCTGAGTCATTAAACTTTGGCAATATTGATGAAAATAGACTCCTCAGAACACAAAGCATTGATATATCGAATGAGAAATAGATGAAAGCGCCTGTAATTATGCAGATATTGCCTCGATTGGACACCGGAGGGGTTGAACGGGGAACGTTAGACATCGCCTCTGCGTTAGTTACCGCGGGCAAATGCTCTATCGTGGTATCTTCGGGGGGAACCATGGTACGGGAGTTAGAACGGGTCGGCGCACTTCACATTACAATCCCTGTTAACAGTAAAAACCCAATTGTGATGCTGAAAAATGCAAATACCTTGACCAACCTAATACAAGCTCATGGTGTGGATATAATTCATGCTCGGAGTCGCGCGCCAGCCTGGAGCGCGCGGCTATCGGCAAACAGATGTAAAATCCCGTTTATGACAACATTCCACGGTACCTACAATTTCAACAATCCTTTCAAAAAAGCGTATAACTCGATAATGACTAAAGGAGAGCGTGTCATCGCGATATCCGACTTTATTGGTCAGCACGTCAGAGAAAACTACCATACGCCACGAGAGAAAATTCGTGTTATTTCGAGAGGAATTAATTTGGACACCTTTAATCCGCGTCTTGTGTCTGCAGAGCGGATAGTGCAACTGGCAAACTTGTGGCGGCTAAATGATCATAGACCGGTGATTATGCTGCCAGGCAGATTAACCCGTTGGAAGGGCCAACGCGTTTTGATTGAGGCGGCACGGATTCTATCACGGCCCGACGTCCGTATACTAATCGTCGGCGATGATCAGGGTCGCACTCGATACCGTGCGGAACTCGACAATCTAATACGACAAAATGGTGTCGAGGAAATAATTCATATTACTGGACCTTGCCAAGATATGGCAGCGGCCTACATGCTCGCTGACGTAGTGGTTTCGCCTTCTACAGACCCGGAAGCTTTTGGTAGAGTAGCTGCAGAAGCACTCGCAATGGGGCGGATGGTTATTGCCAGTGATCATGGGGGTGCACGGGAAACAGTAGAAGACGGAAAAACCGGATGGTTGGTGCCGCCAGGAGATCCAAATGCTTTAGCCAAGGCTCTGTGTCACGCGCTAGATATGACCAACGCGGATCGCGAAAACCATTCTAGATTAGCGATAAAACATATACACGAAAATTTCTCGAAACAAAAAATGTGTTCCGCTACCCTAGCAGTCTATGACGAACTCCTGCATAGTGAATGATTAGTCCTCAAACACGAGTTCTTGTCATTAAGCATGGCGCGCTTGGTGATTTTGTTCTGGCGACAGGGCCTTTTGCCGCGATACGACAGACTCATATACGTGATACGGTAGTCCTCCTCACAACCAGAGAATACGCTGATCTTGCAGAAGTTTCGGGTTACTTTGACGATGTTTGGATAGATAACCGACCCTCTTGGCTGAATCTTATTGGAATTCAAAAACTCCGAAGACTGTTACGGGGAGGTCATTTCACGCGAGTATACGACCTTCAAACTTCTAAGCGTTCAAATTGGTATTATCGCTTAATGAAGGGATTTAGGCGTCCTCAATGGTCGGGTATCGCAGCAGGCTGCTCTCACCCCCATAGCAATCCTAAAAGAAATCTAATGCATACGCTGGAACGGCAAGCTGAGCAGCTATCCGAAATTGGGTTAAAAAAAATACCCTTTCCCGACCTCTCATGGCTAGTCTCGTCGGTTGAACGCTTTGATTTACCAAAGAGTTTCATTTTGATAGTACCGGGTAGTGCTTCCCACCGCCTGGGAAAACGTTGGCCAAAAGAAAACTATATAAAACTTTCTCAAAATCTGTCGAATAGTGGTCTTGGTACGGTTATTTTGGGCAATTCTGCGGAAATACAACTGGCGGACGAAATTGCCTTCCACTCTGGCGGCATTTCTTTAGCGGGAAAAACATCTTTTGCAGACCTTGCTACTCTTTCGCGGTCAGCTATTGGAGCTGTAGGCAATGATACTGGGCCAATGCATATTGCAGCAATTTGCGGTTGTAAATCTGTGGTTTTGTTTTCGAACGAGTCAAACCCTACTATAACAGCCCCTCGCGGATCGGACGTAACTGTATTACAAAAAGAAAAACTGGCGGATCTTAGCGTTAACGAGGTTGCCGCAGCGCTCTGTTTACGTTAAATGCCGCCTAACTTTAAAAAGCCAAGGATAACATGACTAGTTTTGCGATTATTCTTCCCGACGGAACAAGAAAGCAGTTTTTGCAACCTGTCACCGGTTCCGAGTTAGCCGCGGAAATTGGACCAAACCTTGCAAAGGCTGCGCTTGCCATAAAAGTAGATGGCCAGTTGTTAGATTTGTCACATACTATCAAACACGATGCATCTATAGAGATCATAACCCGAAAATCAGAAGAGGCACTTGAGCTAATTCGCCACGATGCAGCCCACGTTATGGCGGAAGCAGTGCAGGAGTTATTCCCGGGGACACAAGTGACAATCGGGCCCGCGATAGAAAATGGTTTTTACTATGACTTTGCACGAGAAGTGCCATTTTCTCCTGACGATTTGGAAACAATCGAAAAGAAGATGACAGAAATCATCATGCGTGATGACACTTTTATTCGCGAGGAGTGGGAGAGAGACCGCGCTATTAGTTTTTTTATTAGTGTTGGTGAAAAATACAAAGCCCAATTAATCGAGGATCTACCAGCGACCGAAACCATTTCAATTTACCGCCAAGGAGAATGGGTAGACCTTTGTCGAGGGCCGCATCTCCCATCGACAGGCCACATCGGAAAGTCATTTAAACTCCAGAAGTTGGCTGGCGCATACTGGAGAGGTAATTCACAAAATGAAATGCTCCAACGTATATACGGGACGGCTTGGCGAGACGAAAAAGAGCTTAAAAAACATCTCACAATGCTTGAAGAGGCAGAAAAGAGGGATCATCGACGCTTAGGGCGGGAGATGGGACTTTTCCATTTCCAGGAAGAAGCGATTGGTAGCGTTTTCTGGCATCCGAAAGGTTGGTCCTTATACCACACACTTGAAAAGTATATTCGTTCCCGCCTCCAAAAAGCACGTTATGTTGAGGTTAAAACCCCACAACTAATTGATCGCAGACTTTGGGAAGCGTCGGGGCATTGGGATAAATTCAGAGACCATATGTTTACGGCAGAAACAGAGGACCAAAGGGTTTTTGCACTAAAACCAATGAACTGTCCGGGACATGTTCAGATTTTCCGTCAAGGTATTACGAGTTATCGCGACCTACCTCTTCGAATGGCAGAATTTGGGTCGTGCCATCGCTATGAACCATCAGGCGCTCTGCACGGGCTCATGCGTGCAAGAGCATTCACTCAAGATGATGCCCACATTTTTTGTACCGAAAATCAAATTACTTCGGAGACCCAAAGCTTTTGTGAATTATTACTTAGTGTTTACAGTGACCTTGGTTTTGATAGCGTAACAGTCAAATTTGCTGATCGACCGGAGATGCGGGCCGGCGAGGACGCCATTTGGGATAAGGCGGAAGCTGCGCTAGTCGACGCAATTAAAACCTGTGAACTAGAATATTCTTTAAATCCTGGTGAAGGAGCATTTTACGGACCGAAGCTAGAGTTTGTACTCCGCGACGCGATTGGACGAGATTGGCAATGCGGAACTTTACAGGTGGATTTTGTACTACCCGAGCGTTTAGACGCTTCTTATGTTAATGAAAATGGTGAAAAAAATCGCCCCGTAATGATACATCGAGCAATACTAGGATCTTTTGAGAGATTCATCGGTATACTGATTGAAAATTATGCGGGACGCTTCCCAGCATGGCTAGCACCTATACAAACTGTTGTCGCTACAATAACGTCTGATGCTGACCATTATGCTCGAGAAGTTATGGAAGAATTGTGTGCTGTCGGAATTAGAGCCGAGCTTGACATTAGAAATGAAAAGATAAACTACAAAATCCGAGAGCATAGTGTAGCTAAAATTCCATCAATTATAGTAATCGGCGCGCGCGAGGCCAGTGACCAAACAGTGGCGCTAAGGCGTTTGGGCGGTGACAAACAGGAACTTCTTGCTCTTGACGACGCGGTTGTTAGACTTGCTAATGAGTGCAAAACCCCTGACGAGAGGGCTTTTTAAAATAAGTGATGTTTAAACAGCTTGTTACAGGGTCTTTAGTAAAAATAACTAATTGAAACAATATAAGGAGAAATGCAATCTCAAGACAAACAGGTATAGAGCCACCCGTAAAAGAAGAACGGCCGATCAATGAAATGATAGAGGCGGTTGAAGTCCGCCTCATTGGGGCTGAAGGTGGACAGATTGGTGTTGTTTCTCGGGACGACGCATTAGACCGCGCGGCTAAATTAGGCCTAGATC
>CAZOHS010000197.1:0-4335 GCA_964579285.1 uncultured Rhodospirillaceae bacterium
TAGATAATTTAACACTCGGAGAAATAGCATTTTTGGCGGGGCTTCCCAAAGCACCTAACAATTATCACCCTAGTCGATATCCGAATGCAGCCCGCGCGCGAAGAGATTATGTCTTGAACAGGATGGTAGAAGACGGGCATATTTCCATGAAAATTGGTTTCGCAGAAATGGCAAAGCCAATTACGATGAGGCCCATATCTAGTACTGACTCGACTCGCGCAGAATACTTTGTTGAAGATGTTCGTCGTGAGTTGTTGGGACGTTTTGGTAGATCTGGATTGTATGGTGGTGGACTGTCTGTCCGAACGACCCTTGATACTAACCTCCAGTCTATAGCGGAGTCGTCGTTACGTTACGGACTTTCCGCCTATGACAGGAGACACGGCTGGCGAGGGCCTCTTGGCAGGATTGACCTACAAAAAAATTGGAGATCGGATCTTGAAAAATACCGTTTGCCAAATGATGTTACAGATTGGCTAACTGCTGTTGCGGTTGAACCCCAAGTTGATTCGACATTAATCGCCTTTGCTGACGGTTCTAGAGGAATACTACCGTGGAGTGAAATGCGTTGGGCTCGTATTTCCTACGAGAATGGAAAGAGGGGACCCCGCGCTAAGCAGCCCTCCGACATTTTAAAACCCGGTGACGTAATTGCTGTGGAACCGCTGCCCCAGAAGAGCGGTATTAATGCTAGATCTTACTCGTTGAGGCAAATTCCCGAGGTAAGCGGCGGTATAGTTGTGATGGATCCGCACACCGGCAGAGTTTTGGCAATGTCTGGCGGTTTTTCGGCTGCTTTAAGCAGTTTCAACCGTGCCACTCAAGCTAAACGGCAACCGGGTTCTGCGTTTAAACCGTTTGTTTATTTGGCCGCTCTTGATAAGGGTTTCACACCCTCAAGCCAGGTTCTTGATGCTCCCTTTGTTATAAATCAAGGACCTGGCCTACCTCGATGGAGGCCGGCGAATTACAGTAAAAAATTCTACGGGCCCAGTCCATTAAGGCTAGGCCTTGAAAAATCCCGTAACCTTATGACTGTTCGTCTTGCGCATAATCTTGGCATGGATGTAATAGCTCAATATGCGGAACGGTTTGATCTGGTTGAAAACATGCCTAGGTATTTGTCCATGGCGCTTGGTGCTAGTGAGACAACTTTAATTCGTTTGACAGCAGCCTATGCCACCCTGGTAAATGGTGGTCGGCGTGTCAAACCAACATTAATTGATAAGATACAGGACCGTACGGGAAAAACTATTTTTCGCCACGATATTCGGTCATGTAATGCCTGCCCATCCAAAAGTTGGGATGCGAAAGAAGTACCAATATTATCCGAGTCTCGTAAACAAATTATAAATCCAAAAATTGCCTACCAAGTTGTGTCGATGTTAGAAGGAGTGGTTAAGCGCGGGACAGGCCGCCGAATAAATACAATTCGTAAACCATTAGCTGGTAAGACTGGAACAACGAACGATAGTAAAGATACCTGGTTCGTCGGATTCTCGCCCGACCTTACTGTCGGGGTATTTGTTGGTTTTGACAAACCCCGTCCTCTTGGGAGAGGTGAGACAGGGTCGTCCGTCGCGGCTCCAGTATTTAAGAAGTTTATGGAGGTGGCGCTGAAGGATCGCAGTGCAATTCCATTTCGTGTGCCTGCAGGTTTACAATTAGTTCGTGTTAATGCGCGAACAGGCCGCCCGGCTTCTGGCACAGAGAAATCTGTGATTTTGGAAGCGTTTCTTCCGGGAACGGTCCCCACTCGACAAGGACCTGTTTTGGATGGCAGTGATCAATCACGCTTCAACCCCGATGATTCGGATTTATTCTTGAGAAAGTTGCAAGATATATATTGAACTACGCAACTGGACTAATAATTCACATCACCGTTCCAAGGGACGACAGGAGACAATATGCGCGCAGAAACTCAGGCGATAGTCACGCAGATTGAGCAGTCATTGGAGCTGTTGAGGAGGCACCTTTGACCTGGAAAACTCATTAAAACGGGTTGAAGAATTAAATGCGGAAACAGAAGATCCGCAATTTTGGGATGACCAGACACGCGCGAGAAAAGTTATGCGTGAGAGAAATCATCTAGAAAAGGCCGCAAACGCCTTTTTAAGTTTAGAGCGTGAACTAAGTGATACCGTAGATCTGGCTGAGCTAGGTGCTGACGAAGGTGATGACGAGCTTGTGTCAGAGGCAGAGGATACCTTGGTCAAGATTCAAAAGGTTGCGGCGCAACAAGAGCTTCAAACACTTTTGTCTGGCGAAGTTGATCCCAATGATTGTTTTTTAGAGGTTCACGCGGGCGCTGGGGGTACAGAGAGCCAAGACTGGGCACAGATGTTGATACGGATGTATACGCGCTGGGCTGATACGCGAGGTTATAAGGTTGAACTACTAGAAGAAAGTGCTGGAGAGGAGGCCGGCCTAAAGTCAGCAACAATCCGAGTTCTGGGACATAATGCCTACGGGTGGCTTAAGACAGAAAGTGGTGTTCACCGCCTGGTAAGAATTTCACCTTATGATTCGAGTGCTAGACGTCACACAAGTTTTGCTTCCGTTTGGATTTTTCCAGAAATTGACGACGATATAAAAATCGAAATTGCGGAAAAGGACCTTCGGATAGATACCTACCGCTCACAAGGGGCTGGCGGCCAACATGTCAACACGACCGATAGTGCTATTAGAATTACCCACATTCCCTCTGGTATTGTTGTAGCATGTCAAAACGATCGCTCGCAGCACAGAAATCGGGCGCAAGCAATGCAAATGCTTCGGGCACGTCTTTACGAAGCCGAAATACAACGCCGTGAAGAATTAGCGCAAGCGGAACAGGATGCGAAAACCGCGATAGGGTGGGGGCACCAGATTAGATCATATGTGTTGCACCCCTATCAAATGGTTAAAGACCTCAGGACAAATGTAGAAACATCGAATACGCAAGCGGTTTTGGATGGTGATTTGGATGAATTCATGGCCTCTGCCCTAGCGCAACGTGTTGGCAAAACGGCAGAAGAAGGAAATGAAGCGGATAAGCGATAAAACAGTAGATTGTCCTGAGGGTTTGAGTGAAAGGCAAAGAATATGGAGAACTTGCCGGAAAACCTAACCTATTTTGCTTGATGTAGAATGCCGCCAGATGCGGGGGCGCTGATACCAGTGGTCGTCGGTGTTGAAAGATCCATACCACGAATAGATCTTACCGCCAGAAATCCGAATGCCTGCGCCTCTAACATATCACCATCCCATCCGATAGCTTCGACTGGTTCGACAGGCACTGATGCAAGGGTCGAGAGCTTCTGCATGATCGTCGGGTTCAGCCTCCCTCCACCCGTTATAAAAAGGCGTTTTGGTGGTTCTGGAACATACTGTAAAGCCGCCATAATCGTCTTGCAGGTGTACATGACCAGGGTGGCCGCTCCGTCCGCCGGTTCTAACCCAAAAATACACTTATAATTCAAATCGAGTCGATCCAAAGATTTTGGAGGTGGCGAGTTAAAATAAGGATGTTCCATCATTTTTTCGACAAGTTCATTATTCGGTGCACCGGCCGCGCTTATTTCACCCCCTTGGTCAAAACGCTCCTTCGTATTAGCTTGCACCCAGTCGTCTAGTATGCAATTTCCAGGCCCTGTATCAAATGCTATAGGTGTTAAGTTTTCATCACGCCCAATCCACGTCACATTAGCGATGCCTCCGATATTTACTATTAGTACAGGTTTTTCAAGATCCTGTGCTAAAGCGGAATGGTATAACGGTGCCAACGGAGCACCTTGTCCGCCATTTGCGACATCCGTGCTGCGGAAGTCGCATACAACGTTGATACCAATACGGTTTGCTAAGCGTTCGCCGTCGCCCACTTGAAGGGTCGTTTTATCGTTTGGCGCATGCACAACGGTGTGGCCATGCATTCCAATTAATTTAATTTTTTCTTCAAATCCGGGGTTTTCTGATAGCAGGGATTTCACTGCTTCGAAATGCGCGTCTGTTATTGTTTGTATTAGAACAGACGAAGGTGCACGGCGTCCTAATGCTGCACGTATTAGTTGCTTTAAACTATCTGCGTAAGGAATAGTCGTTGCAGGGCCAATATCGAATATTTTTACGCCGTCCGTCTTTATTAACGCGGCGTCGATGCCATCCATAGAGGTTCCACTCATAAGACCAAGGGTCCAGATCGGAACAAAATCTTCCATTTTTAAAAAGTTTCACCCGTTCGATAATGATCAACGATTTCTGATCCCGTCGCACACCAAACGCCCTTATGGCCGGTAATGTATTTAAGCGCTTCATCGAGTGCGCCAATGCGATGCGGTACGCCAATCACAAATGGGT
>CAZOHS010000198.1:0-4320 GCA_964579285.1 uncultured Rhodospirillaceae bacterium
TGACCTTCACATACTCGCGCTCGTTTTCTGGTCCCTGAGTGGGCTGTAGAATTGTTATGTTCCTATCTAAGGAGAGATCGGTGAGCGGTTCAGTTATGCCATCCTATGGACGAACGGACGTTGCCTTCGTAAGGGGCGATGGGGTCTATTTATATACTCAGGATGACAAACAATATCTTGATTTTGGCGCTGGAATTGCTGTGACTGCGTTGGGTCATAGCCACCCTCATCTTGTTGCTGCCCTTCACGAGCAAACGGGGCGTTTGTGGCACACGTCTAACCTTTACCATATACCCCAACAACAGCGTCTCGCTGATCGGTTAGTGTCTAACTCATTTGCGGATACGGTTTTTTTCTGTAATTCGGGCGCAGAAGCTGTCGAGGCTTCTATAAAGCTAATACGTAAATATCACAGTACAAAAGGGCATTCAGAACGGTATAGATTAATATCATTCGAGGGTAGCTTCCATGGGCGAACGCTAGCGACCATTGCGGCTGGCGCAAATGAAGCTCATCGAGCGGGATTTGGTCCCAAAATAGACGGCTTTGATAGTGTTGCTTTCGGCGATATCAAAGCTACTTTAGCTGCGGTAACTGATGAGACTGCAGGGATAATGGTCGAGCCGGTGCAGGGAGAGGGGGGTATTCGCATAGCCGATCCTGTCTTTCTCCGCGAACTGCGAGCGTTGGCCACCGAGAACAACCTTCTTTTGATGTTTGACGAGGTCCAAACTGGCGTTGGTCGAACTGGTCGGTTATGGGCTCACGAGTGGCCCAACATTGTCCCTGATGTAATGTCTTCTGCAAAGGCTCTTGGTGGCGGTTTTCCTGTCGGTGCGTGCCTTGCAACTAACGAGGCTGCCGTTGGTATAGTTCCCGGTACACACGGAAGCACTTTTGGTGGGAATCCATTGGCCGCTGCATGCGCAAACGCAGTGCTTGATGTGGTTCTTGAACCCAGCTTTCTCAAACGGGTTGTCGAAACAGGTAAATTAATAGAGAGAGAAATAACTAAAATTGCTGCTGATTATCCTAGTATTATCCAAGAAATTCGAGGTATTGGCATGATGTGGGGTATTAGGTGTGTTATCCCCAATATGGATCTTGTTAAAAAGGCTTTTGAAAAAAATTTACTCACAGTTCCGGCAGGTGAGAACGTTGTACGATTTTTGCCGCCACTAATTACTCGCGAAGAGCACGTCCAAGAAGCGGTCGAAATTCTGGAGTCCTGTTGTAAAGAGCTAGTGTAATGGCAAACGCGAAAAAGCACTTTCTTCAGTTACGACAAATCGCAACTGAGGACTTACGGCGAATTTTAGAACTCGCAAATGGCTTCAAACTTGGTGTGGGCCCGGACAGACAAGCGCGCCCACTTGAGGGACGCGTTCTTGCGATGATATTTGAAAAACCCTCTACAAGAACTCGCGTCTCTTTTGAAGTTGCGATGAAACAGCTAGGTGGGTCCGTCGTTGCACTGTCTCCGACTGAAATGCAAATAGGGCGGGGTGAGACAATTGCCGATACCGCTAGGGTTTTATCGCGGTACGTTGACGCAATTATGATGAGAACGGCAGAAAACCAAAAACTGGCGGAGCTCGCATCTTTTTCTCGTGTACCGGTTATTAACGGTCTTACGGAGCACTCTCACCCCTGCCAATTGATGGCAGATATTATGACGTTTGAAGAGTTTAAAGGCGACATAACCGGGAAGCGCGTTGCCTGGTGTGGCGATGGAAACAATATGGCTCGTACGTGGATTGAGGCGGCGGCTCGTTTCAAATTTGAAATTCGCCTGGCCTGTCCAAAAGAACTATCGCCACCAAAAGACGCCATTGTTTGGGCACAAGAGGAAGGCGCGAATGTTTTCACCACCACGGATCCTAAAGAAGCTGTTAAGGGTGTTGATTGTGTTGTGACGGATACTTGGGTTTCCATGGGAGATACGGATGTTCAAAATCGGCACAATTTGCTCGAGCCCTATAAAGTTGATGCCGAGTTGATGAAGTGTGCAGGGACGGAAGCAATATTTATGCATTGTTTGCCCGCACACAGAGATGCAGAGGTTGCAGCGGATGTGCTAGATGGTCCCCAGTCTGTTGTTTGGGACGAGGCCGAAAATAGGCTGCATGCCCAAAAGGGCATTCTGGCCTGGTGCCTGTCATAATAGAATGGCAGGCGGTTCTATCGTCCAACCGAGAGGTGAAGATTTTGTGCAACCGTTTCAGTTGGAAAACGGTGTTGCTCGTGGCCGGTTTGCGCGGCTCGGTTCCGCGGCGCAGGGCGTTTTAAGTGCCCGTAAATACCCCGACGGTGTTGCCTTTCTTTTATCCGAAATGATGGCGCTTTCGGCACTTGTTGTAGGCTTATTTAAGTTTGATGGGGTTTTGTCTCTCCAGGCCAAGGGGGATGGTCCTGTTAGCCTTATTCTTGTTGACCTTACCAGTGAAGGAGGCCTGCGGGGATTTGCGCAATTTGATCCACAAATAAAGGCCGTTCCTTTAGACACGTTGCGCTTAGATCCGGTTCCGCATTTGCTTGGGAAAGGATATCTTGCTTTTACAATTGATCAGGGCCCTAAAACTGATCGTTATCAGGGAATAGTTGAGCTCGTAGGCAAAACACTATCCGATTGTGCACATCATTACTTTATGGAGTCTGATCAGCTGGAAGTTGCTGTAAATATTACAGCGGAAAAAACCGCTTCCAACCATTGGCGGTCTGGCGGTCTGCTAATGCAAAAAATGCCACCGGATGGACGCCCGTTGGAGTCGGGAGAGCCGGATAATACAGAGTTTCAAGAGCATTGGCGCCGTGCGGTTATATTTGCAAACAGTGTCCAGGGTGAAGAGTTGCTGGACGATGGGCTCCACCCCCACCACCTACTAATGCGCTTGTTCGAGAGGGACGGTGTTCGTGTTTTTGATCCATTATTTTTGGAAAATCGCTGTAGATGTTCTAATAAGCGGGTGGAAACGATGCTCAGATCTTTTCCAAAAGAGGAGATCGAGGGGCTAAAAGTTGGCGGTGTCGTAGCGATTACATGTGAGTTCTGCGGAGTGGATTATAAATTTGAGGAAAAAGAAATAGAGCGAATATATAAGATTTGATTATAGAAATTGATGGAAACGCGTATCTTCCTAAAAACTCCATGCAGGAGGTCAAGTGATGTTTGTAAATCAAAAACTGGCGGTCATTTCTCTGTTTTGTCTTTTAATTAGTGCTGGTTGCAATGCACCGGTGCAGCAATCTACGTTTCCAAATATTTCTTTTGCGCACCTTCCACAGATCGGTCTCAACGTTGCACGAGTAGAGGTGCAAAATCGCTACGTGACGCCGGTTGCTCAGCCTCACATAGTGCATAAATTACCTATCTCTCTTGCAGCGGCAGCGTCCAATTGGGGGAGGGACAGGCTTAAAGCAGTTGGAAAATCCGGAGTCGCGCGTGTCATAATCCGTCGGGCGAGCTTTATCGAGCTCCCACTAAAGCGATCCCCCGGCGTAAAAGGTGTTTTTACACGAGATCAGTCTCAGCGCTATGACGCAGTTATCGATATTTTAATAGAGCTAAGAGACGCCTCCGGTAAGGTCCGAGTGACTGCGGAATCTATTGCTTCGAGGTCACGCTCGGTATCCGAAGATGTTTCATTGGCCGAAACCGAAAAGATTTGGTTTCAGATGGTCGAAGAGTTGATGTTCGATTTAAATAAATCGTTAGTGCGGCAAATAAACAAGCATATGCGAGAGTGGCTTAAAACTGAGTTTTAATTAGAAAACAGAAGTGAACAAGCGTGTGATTTCTATATAAGGTATGCCTTGGTTCTTTTAGGTAATATTTTAGGAATTTGTGGTTGTCGATAATTCCGCTAATTGATTGATGAAACTCAGACACTTCGATAGCTGGGCTAGAGACACAAATTCTTCTGGCTGATGTGCTTGTGAAATATCGCCAGGACCAATGACTACAGCCGGTATGTTTGCCTGGGAAAATAAACTAGCCTCTGTTACATAAGCGACAGCGCCCGCGTCGTTCAATCCCGTGACTTTGCGCGCGAGTTCCTCTGCTAAAGAATTGGGCTGGTCAAAGGGTGGCACTAGGACCTCGCGAATGCTTTCTATTGAACAGCGGGGGTCTACCTTTCGCATTTTGGCTAACAGCTTTTCTTCCACCCAGCTATTTATCCTCGCCATGATTATGGTGTGGTCCGCTCCCGGTATTGGGCGAAACTCCCAATTCAAAGTACATTCCCGAGCGATAATATTGACCGCGTCACCGCCAGATATTACTCCAGTATTAAAGGTCGTATAGGGGGGCTCAAAGCG
>CAZOHS010000199.1:0-4319 GCA_964579285.1 uncultured Rhodospirillaceae bacterium
ATACTCTCGTAGCATTTCTTCCATACAAATACCTAGATTATGGACCCCGGCTGCTTAAACGGGAAAGTATATCCCTTGCTAACGGTTATCAATTATTTCCAGTAACTTCGGGGGTGACATTGGAAGAGACTGTGGACGAACACCAATAGCATCGCCAATCGCGTTACCAATAGCGGCCATGGTCGGCACTACTGGGACCTCACCGACACCGCGGAGCCCGAATGGATGTTTTGGATTTGGTACTTCTACTATGACCGTGTCAATCATCGGCACATCTGAGGTTACTGGCATACGGTAATCTAAGAAACTTGCGTTCTGTAATCGCCCGTCCTCGCCGTACACATATTCCTCGTTTAAGGCCCAACCAATACCCTGTACAGCTCCACCTTGAAACTGACCTTCAACCTGCAAAGGATGAATAGCCTTACCGGCATCCTCAACGACCGTATACCGCGTAATATCGGTTCGCCCGGTCTCTTCATCAACTTTTAGATCAACGATATGAAGTCCAAATCCTGGACCCGCACCCGTTACATTCATCGACGCGGAGGCCGTCACCGCACCATGTGACATGGTCGTTTGAGTGGTAATGTCAGAGATGGAAAGCGGCTCAAAATCACCCACGTTGGCGCCTGCCGGCCGACATTCCCCGTTTTCAAAAATTACGGCATCCTCGGGCACATCCCAAATCTCGGCGGCACGTTTAACAAATTCGTCAATACACTTACGAGCATTGTCAACCACTGTCATCCCCACGGAATAAGTAGTTCGACTTCCAGCCGTAACACGATTAAAGCCCAAAGAATTGGTATCTGCCATGTTGATCCGCACTTTATCTACATCGATACCAAGCTCTTCAGCCGCCATCATCGCGATAGAAATTCTCGAGCCCGCGACATCCGCGGTTCCCGTGATAACTGTAACAGAGCCATCGGGTGCTATATTCATCGAGGTCGAAGTTTCGCCTCCTCGATTAAACCAAAACCCCGCGCCAACACCGCGGCCTTCGCCCTTTTTAACGGGAGATTGATAATGTTCTGACGCCTTAGCTGCCTCAAGTGTTTCAATAAAACCAATCGGACCAAAGGTTTCACCATATATGGTTGTATAACCCTCCTTCGCTGCATTCTTCAATCGGATGTCAATCGGGTCCATATCGATCTTATTTGCCAATTCGTCAATCACGCCCTCCACGCCGAATACAATCTGCGGAACGCACGGTGCTCGAAAAGCATTTACTTTTGGACGATTAGAAACGACCTCAAAGGACTCTATGTACACATTCTCTAAATCGTACCGTGTAAACATAGCGTTAGGGGCATTGAAATACATTGAGCCCGTATATATTCCTGTTTGGAAAATCAATTCGGCCTGGGCCGCAGTTATACGGCCGTCTTTCCGAATACCCATTTTTATTTTTGATTTAGTTCCCGAGACTGGTCCAGTTCCTCGGAAAACCTCGTTTCGGGTCAAAGCCATTTTTACTGGCTTAGAAGCCTTTTTTGACAAGAAAATTGCAAGGGGCTCCTGATAAAAACCTGTTTTACCGCCAAAGCCACCACCAAGCTCAGACATTCGCACATTTATTTTGGACGAATCAATCTTTAAGATTGCTGACAAGCGGTCCCGGTAAACATATGGCCCTTGAGTGCAACACCAAAGCTCCACCTGTCCATCCTCTGAATATTCGGCCACGCAGCCCTGAGGTTCGATATACCCTTGATGCATAGGTTTAGAATCAAATTCGCGCTCAACGATAAAATCAGCTTCAGCAAAGCCTTTTTCTGTATCTCCCATCTTACTGACCATGCGCTCGGTGACATTGGTGGGTTGATCGTTTGGTTTATCAAGTCCCTTTGTCCGAATATAGTCATGCAAAATAGGGGCATCCGGCTTCATCGCATCTGCCGGATCAATAACATGCGGGAGCACTTCATAATCTACCTTGATCAATTTAAGCGCTCTCTTTGCAATCGCGTCACTCGTCGCCGCTACTGCCGCTACGGGATGCCCGTCGAACAAAGCTTTTTCCCGCGCCATAGCCGTTCTGGTAAGATCACCCGCCGCGCTTCCAGGATCTATGTCCGGAAAATCATCCCGCGTTACCACGGCCTTTACACCGGGCAGCGCCTCGGCAGCACTAATATCAATTGATTTTATAATTGCATGTGCATGCGGGCTTCGAAGCGTTTGCCCAAATAGCATGCCTGGAAGAAAAAAATCAGAACCAAATTTGGCCCGACCCATAACTTTATCCAGACCATCATGCTTAATCGGATTTGTACCAACAGTTTTCAGATCGCGGGCAGCATCAAATTTTGAATCTTCGAGAATTGTAGCCATATTATGCTCCTCTCATTTCTTCCGCCGCCGCCATAACGGAGCGGACAATTTTATCGTAACCAGTACACCGACATAAATTCCCTGCAAGCCAAAAACGTATCTCCGTTTCACTGGGGTCTGGGGTTCGTTCCAACAGGGCTTTAGCTGCCACTAAAATGCCAGGGGTGCAGATACCACACTGAAGACCATTAAACTCGAGGAAATTCCGTTGAAGTGGGTGCAGTGTGTCGCCTTCGGCCATACCCTCAATGGTCTCCACAGATTTTCCATCTACTTCGGGGGCTAAAACAAGACACGAACAAACGAGTTCGCCGTCAAGTATAATGCTGCACGCTCCACAGTCCCCGGTTGAACACCCTTCTTTCGTGCCGGTAAGCTCCAAATTATTACGGAGTACATCGACTAAAGTTTGCCCAGGCTCGGTAAGAAATTCATACTCATCACCATTTACAGTAGTTGTAACATGTACTTTTTTTGCCATTAGTTTGCCTTCGCCCTTTCCAGCGCCTTCAAGGCTGCACGACGCGCGATTACGCCCGCTGTTTTAATTCTATATTCCTTGGTGCCGCGCTTATCGCTTATGGGATCACAAGCTCCGCGCACCGCCTCAACCATCCTGTCAAGCGCCGTGTCATCAACTTCGCTACCTATTAATGCCTCTGACGCCTCGGAAACCAATAACGGTGTAGGAGCTACGGCGCCGATAGAAACTCGCGCCATAATGCATTTCCCATGATCATCCAAAACGATATTGACGCCACTCCCAACAACCGCGATGTCCATTTCTGTCCGTGGCGTCAACCTTAAATAACAATCACCCGAATGGGCCGGCCGCGCCGGAAATGCAAACGAAACGATTAACTCGCCCTCTCCAAGCGAGGTTTTACCGGGACCGGTAATAATATTTTCGACCGCTTCTTCCCGTGTTCCATTCGGTCCAATAATTTTAGCAACGGCGCCAGCCGCAATGATTGCCGGCACGCTATCGGCTGCGGGTGACGCATTACACAGGTTCCCGCCAATACTTGCTCGCCCTTTAACCTGGACAGAGCCAATGAGAGCCACCCCTTCGCAAACGCCCGGCCAGGCCTTCTGAAAATCGTCATTGTCCACGATAGTCATTCCCGAAACCGCAGCACCAACGGCCCACGCTCCGTCTACTTCGACCATATTTTTAACATCTGGAATATTCTTAATATCAACAAGAATGTCTGGTTCGATCATGTCAGCGTGCAATTGCACCAATACATCAGTACCACCGGCAAAGATTTTCCCACCGCCACTTGCACCGCTTAACAAAGTAACCGCCGCGTCAAGTGAATCCGGCGCCTCATACCGTAACTCGGTCATCGTCCCTTTCCCTTCCCTATACACTTTCGTATTGGCCACTGATTAGCATCTTGTAGACGAACATTAGCGGATTTGCCCATCGAGAGTCACGCTAGTAGGGCAATAAACATAAAAAATCAAAAAATTGTTTCTTCTTTCAGTATTTTCTAAATCACATTGCAGATATTCTTAAATCATCAATGCCGGATTTAATCACATTTCATCAAATAGAAACACAGGTTTGGCAGCAAATTAATTGTGGCGTATTTCTATAAGCTATCGATACACCTGTTATAAGGGGCTGTGGCCAAAGATCATCAAACAGGAGACACACAATAGTACAAATAATAGGGATTAAGGAAAAAACCATTCCACTATCCTCAAACACACGGAATGCGAGCATAAATTTTTCCGGTATGACAGCTAGTGCCGTGGTAATCGTTTCTGACGTTATCCGTAACGGCAAATCGGTAATGGGGTTTGCATTCGACTCTATCGGGCGTTACAGCCATGGGGGTATTTTACGTGAACGTTTTATTCCTCGTATTTTAGACGCAGACTCAGAAAACTACCAAGACCCGGACCGGGGTACTCTCGATCCCTTCAAAATATGGAACATCCTCATGAGGGGTGAAAAGCCGGGCGGT
>CAZOHS010000200.1:0-4299 GCA_964579285.1 uncultured Rhodospirillaceae bacterium
CCCTATCCCGTGCAGATGGAGCCTAACTTAGTAATTGAGTATTACTCGCGTTAGCTAGTTATTCTTCCTGCCTTTGATTGTTGACGTTTCTGACCCTCTTTCGTTAGTAATTACTCTTCTTGGCCTTGCCCCGTGATTTTCCGAGAATATAACCAACTGGGCAGGTCGCAGCTCCGTTTGGGCGCCAGGTAATTTTAACGCTTTTTAGATTACGTAACACGCTATCTTTTGTTTTAAGGCACTCACATTTTATTGTTTGACAAGCTAGATTAAGCATCGCGGTATTTGCTGCTTTGCTATTGCCGTTACTGCAGGCGCTTAATGTTATAGAGATACCCGTTAGCAGGGCTATGGCCCCGTAAATTCTTTTTGTTAGTACAAACATTTTTATTTGTGTGCCCGATAATTTTTGAACTGCTCAGCCTGTCTCAGTAGCGCGGAACAAAGATTTTATAACGGAGACTTTGATAAGGCTACAAAATCAAATGGTAGCAAATATTAATACCTAAAACAGTCTTGGTTTGGATGAACGCGACCAGGCAGCCACAAATATTTACTTTGGGTCTAAGTCACCGCTTATTTACATTTATTACGTCGGGTTTGTCAGTTGCACCTCTATCCCATTGGTATTTAAATATTCAATAAGTTCACCTGATTCATACATTTCCCGGATTATATCACAGCCACCGAGAAACTCGCCTTTGACGTATAATTGTGGTATTGTGGGCCAACTCGAATATTCTTTTATGCCCTCACGAATTTCCATATCGTCTAGTACATTAATTCCCTTGAATTGCACCCCCAGGTTGCTGAGAACTTGCACGCAGACGGACGAAAAACCACACTGCGGAAATACCGGTGTGCCCTTCATAAATAATACTACAGAATTACTGTCGACTTCATTTTTGATACGGTCAAAGACAGGGGATTCGTTCATAATTACATATTCCTTTTCTATCGTGACAGCTCTATGGGACGTCTTTTGGTAGACTGGTTTGGAGGGCCAAGGCGTGCAGGTCCCCGCCCATCCTGCCCTGCAGCGTTTTGTATACCATCTGGTGTTGTTGCACTCGAGTTTTCCCTACAAATGACGCGGAAACTACGAGCGCTGAATAATGATCTCCATCCCCTGCCAAATCCTGTATTGTGACTTGTGCGTCTGGTATACCGTCCTTAATTAGGCTTTCTATAAGCCCCGCTTCCATTGGCATAACGTTACCCCGTTTCTAGTGTAGTTTGTACTACCTGCTAGCCCCCATTGTCTATCCTTCGGACATAAAGTTATCTAACCATGTGTCATGGTGGCTGTGGAGGTCAGAAATAGATATTGAATTGCCGTTCTCAATACTCAACATTGTTCCGCCCGTTGATCCAATTATGGATGCGTTCACGCCGGAAACTTTTGCAGCTTCTAGTATGGGGGTGGCATCACTTGTCGAAATTACATAGCGTGCCTGGTCTTCTCCGAAAAACCAGGCAAGATCCGGGGTTTCGGTTTTTGGTTGAAACAATTTTGCGCCGATTTTCCCCGCGATTGCCATTTCTGCGACTGTCACTAATAATCCGCCATCCGAGATGTCGTGGCAGGCAGAAATTTTGTTCGTTTGGATCAATGTACGCACGAAGTCACCGTTTTGGCGTTCCGCCGATAAATTGATAGGTGGAGGTGCGCCGCGTTCACCTTCCCCTATTAAACGGAGCAAAAGGGAGCGGCCGAGATGTCCGAGTGTTTCACCAATTAGAATTAACGTGTCTCCCGAACTTTTAAAATTAAACGTTGTTGTCGACTTAGTTATATTCTCTATTAAACCTACGCCACCAATTGCGGGTGTGGGCATAATTCCGACACCGTTTGTTTCGTTGTAAAGGGATACATTTCCTGACACGACGGGAAAATCAAGATAACGGCAAGCCTCCGCCATGCCCTGAATACACCCCGCAAATTGCCCCATAATTTCTGGTTTTTCTGGGTTTCCGAAATTCATATTATCGGTGATGGCAAGTGGCAAGGCTCCTACAGCAGTTAAATTACGCCACGCTTCGGATACTGCTTGACGGCCGCCTTCAACGGGGTCTGCGACGCAATATCTCGGTGTGCAGTCTGTAGTTATTGCTAACGCCCGGGAAGTGCCGTGTATACGAATTACCGCAGCATCTCCGCCAGGCCGTTGAACCGTGTCGCCCATCACCATGTGGTCGTACTGTTCCCAAACCCAGCGCCGAGAGCAAAGATCGGGTGACCCTAACAAGGAGAGTAACGCCTCTATAGGATCTATTTTGATAAGCGAAACGGCGTCTTGAGGTGAGATGGGGGCAGGCAGTGGCGTCGGTTTGTGTGGACGTTTGTACTCAGGTGCCTCCGCGACTAGTGGACGGACCGGTATGTCGCTGACCGTATGTCCCTTCCATTTTAAAGTCAGCCTTTTCGTATCCGTCACTTTACCAATCACGGCAAAATCGAGTTCCCATTTATCAAAAATAGCTTTTGCCTTTTGTTCGCTGCCCGGTTTGAGGACCATCAACATTCTTTCTTGGCTCTCAGAAAGCATAACTTCGTATGGCGTCATGCCATCTTCTCGCATCGGCACGCTATCCAAATCCAATACAATTCCAACGTCGCCTTTGTCAGACATTTCGACAGAAGAGGAGGTAAGGCCTGCTGCCCCCATATCCTGGATCGCGACTATGGCGTCGGTCGCCATCAGTTCGAGGCATGCTTCCAGCAATAATTTCTCAGTGAACGGATCTCCGACCTGGACGGTGGGGCGTTTTCCTTCTGTATCCTCTGCAAATTCCTCAGAGGCCATCGTTGCGCCATGAATACCGTCACGGCCTGTTTTTGACCCCACATAAACTACCGCATTGCCAATACCTGCGGCTGCCGAATAAAAAATCTTGTCCGCATCAGCAATTCCCACTGTCATCGCGTTAACAAGTATGTTTCCATTATAACTGGTGTCGAATTCAAGCTCGCCGCCAACTGTGGGAATTCCCATGCAGTTCCCGTACCCGCCAATTCCAGAGACTACTCCGCCTAAAAGGTATTTGGTTTTTGGGTGATTGGGTGATCCAAAGCGTAACGCATTCATGTTGGCCACGGGCCGCGCGCCCATTGTAAATACATCCCTAAGAATTCCACCAACCCCTGTAGCTGCTCCTTGATAGGGCTCGATGAATGATGGGTGATTATGGCTTTCCATTTTGAAAACGCAGGCTTTTCCGTCGCCAATATCAATTACACCGGCATTTTCTCCGGGGCCACAGATTACCCATGGCGCGTCTGTGGGTAATTTCTTCAACCAATATTTTGAAGATTTATATGAGCAGTGCTCCGACCACATAACAGAAAAAATACCGAGTTCGGTAATATTCGGTTTGCGGCCCATAATTTTGAGCACTTGTTTGTATTCTTTTTCGGTTAGGCCGTGCTCGGCAACAATTTGAGGTGTGATTTCGGTCATTAAGGATGCATTATGGCGTTGGCGAGGCCGCTAAAAAAAGCATGTCCATCCTCTCCACCCAGCTGTTTGTCTGCGCACCGTTCGGGGTGCGGCATCATCCCTAAAACGTTTCTTTCCTCATTCAGGACGCCCGCAATATTTAAAAGAGCACCATTTGGGTTCGCGGCCTCGTTTACCTCTCCGTCGTCTGAACAGTATCTTAAAGCGACCAGGTCATTGTCGATTATACGGGAAAGGGTTTTGGTGTCGGTAAAATAGCTACCTTCGTTATGGGCGATCGGCATTTTTATTTTCTCACCCTTACCGTAATTGCACGTAAATACGGAGTTATTGGTTTCAACCCGAATATCGACATCCCGGCAGATAAATTTTAAGCCGGTGTTTTTCATTAATGTTCCGGGAAGCAGGTGACATTCTGTTAATATTTGAAACCCATTGCAGATGCCTAGGACAGGTACACCCTTTTGGGCCCTGTCTATTACTTCGCGGATAACGGGGGAATGGGCTGCCATTGCGCCAGCCCGAAGGTAATCACCGTAAGAAAAGCCACCAGGAATAACTATCAAGTCAACTTTTGGTAAATTAGGGTCGCGGTGCCAATGCATAATCGGAGGGCTTGTGATGTTTTGCTCGAGTGCCACCCGCACATCTCTGTCACAATTGGACCCTGGGGAAACAATAATCGCGGCTTTCATTCTTCAAGTTCTATCTCATAATTTTCTATCACCGTGTTAGCGAGCAACTTTTTACACATATCTTCCGTTGCTTTTCGCGCCGTATTCGCATCGGTTTCCAAAAGTTCTAACTCGATAAATTTTCCAATTCGAACCTCATTCAC
>CAZOHS010000201.1:0-4291 GCA_964579285.1 uncultured Rhodospirillaceae bacterium
ACCAATTTTCTCGGGGATAACCGCGGGATAAATACATACGCCGCCGTATGGGGGATGTTCGTATCTTTTCGCGACCCCTATCATCGGTTTTCAGAATGCAATACGATTTATGTTAGTTTCTTGCAGCGTACTACCCGAATGGTTGAGTAGTTAGCCCTTCCTTTGGCGACCGTCATTCTAAGAATATGTTAGCAAAATTATGCCCATTTCTTAGAAACATCGTGGCGAAGTGGTTTGGGGCACGATAAGAGAACGGTACGAAATAAACATTAGGAGAAGGTTACAATGGCCGAAAAACTGCACGAGTTAACGGGGTTAGAGGCCGCGGCCAAGATTGCGTCAGGTGACGCATCGTCAGTTGAACTGGTACAGGACTGTCTCGATCACATTGCGGAAAGAGAGGATACAGTCGGTGCGTGGCAGTATCTTGATCCCGAATACGCCCTCACTCAAGCACGTCAGGCCGATGAAGCCGGTCCGGCCGGACCATTTCATGGCGTCCCATTTGGCGTAAAAGATGTTATCGAGTCCGGCGACATGCCAACCGAGCACGGCTCCGAGATTTTTAAAGATAATCGCCCTGAGGCAGACGCCGCATGCATTGCTGCGATGCGCGCCTCGGGTGCAGTACTCATGGGTAAAACGGTTTCCACTGAATTTGCCACTTATCAATGGGGAAAAACACGAAACCCCCACGATCCCGAGAGAACCCCTGGTGGATCTTCGAGCGGGTCTGCGGCTGCAGTGGGCGACAAAATGGTACCAATCGCGTTCGGTAACCAAACCGCCGGGTCTCTCATTAGACCGGCGGCGTTTTGTGGTGTTCACGCTTTCAAACCAACACATGGAACCGTGAACCTTGCCGGGATATTCGAATTAGTCGCTCGGCTCGATACACTTGGCTATATGGGGCGTTCGGTGGATGACCTGGCGGCGTTCTATAATATCGTTCGGGGGGCTGAGGAACACAGCCCATTGCCTGATGGGATCGGACGAACGCCACGGATCGGACTTTGTAAAACACATCATTGGAATGAAGCAGAAATTAGCGCCGTTGACGCCCTAGAAAGTGCAGCGGCCCGGCTTGAAGAATTGGGAGCAGAAGTTCGTGAATTTTCGCTTCCGGATCATTTTAACGACCTTGCCCAGACCCACACAACAATACTGTGCGCGGGCCTGGCCCGCAGTATGAAGGATATACATCAAAATCAAGGGAACAGAATAAGTGATCAACTTCGAACAATGCTTGACGACGGCGCGAACACTTCAGCAGCTGACGTGGTGACCGCATCGGCTCATGCCGATAAATGTATGGTTGAATTTGCATCGATCACGTCTGAGTTCGACGTTCTGTTGACCCCCAGCGCCCCTGGCGAAGCGCCTGAGGGCTGGGCAACCGGAAATCCGATCTTTCAAATCGTTTGGACCTTACTGCAAGTACCGTGCCTTACTCTTCCCTGGAATACTGGCGTTAACGGAATGCCAGTGGGAATTCAATTAATTGGCAGAAAAGGTAACGATGACCGAGTTTTACGGATCGGCAAATGGCTAGACGCGCGAAAAAGCTAAAACAAAAGATGAATAGACAAGGACGTCAGGATTGAAAGCTCGCTATTTGGTAGGGTACTATTTCATTGTCGGCATTGTGAATTCAGCACCCGAACGAATACCCGCGGGCCAACGGGACGTGACAGCTTTTTGCCGGGTATAAAAACGAACACCTTCCGGCCCGTGCATATGAATGTCGCCAAATAGCGACGCCTTCCAACCGCCAAACGAATGAAATGCCATAGGCACGGGAATCGGAACATTTACGCCAACCATTCCTACTTGAATTTGATTCGTAAATTCCCGAGCAGCATCACCGTCGCGCGTAAAAATGGACACACCATTTCCATATTGATGATCATTAACGACCTTAACGGCCTGATCAAAATCCGGAGATCTCACCACTGACAGAACCGGCCCAAAAATCTCTTCCTGGTATATACGCATATCGGTCGTAACATTATCAAACAAACAACCACCGATAAAAAACCCCTCCTCATACCCCTGCAAAGAATAATCGCGACCATCGACCAGTAGATTTGCCCCCTCCTCTGTACCAATATCCACGTAGCCTTTTACTTTATTGAGATGTGCCGCGGTCACGAGCGGCCCCATATCCATATCGTTATCTGTACCCGGACCTATCTTTAAAGCCTCGACTTTTGGCTTCAGCAGATCAATGAGCTGATCGCCGGCATCGCCTACAGCCACAGCCACCGAAATCGCCATACAACGTTCCCCTGCTGACCCGTATGCTGCTCCCATTAACGCATCAGCGGCCTGCTCCATATCCGCATCCGGCAATACAACCATATGATTTTTTGCTCCGCCAAGCGCCTGCACTCTTTTTCCGTTTGCCGCAGCATTTGAATAAATATATTCCGCTATCGGCGTGGAACCAACGAAGCTGACAGCAGAAATATCTGGATGATCCAAAATAGCGTCAACCGACACCTTATCCCCATTCACTACATTCAACACACCATCAGGAAAACCGGCTTCCTTTGCGAGTTCGGCGAGGCGCAGCGCACATGAGGGATCTTTTTCCGAAGGCTTCAAAATGAAGGTATTGCCGCAAGCAATCGCCATTGGGAACATCCACATGGGAACCATAGCCGGAAAATTAAAAGGTGTGATACCCGCACATACGCCCACCGGCTGCCGGTATGTCCAGGCATCTATTCCACGGCCAACCTGCTCCGTATATTCTCCCTTTAACAACTGAGGGATGCCACACGCAAATTCCACCACCTCCAAGCCACGGGTAAGGGACCCATGGGCGTCTGAGATCACTTTTCCGTGTTCAGATGTTATTATAGCCGCTAGTTCATCGGCATGTTCCTCGATTAGCGCCTTATATTTAAACATTATCCGCGAACGCGCGAGCGGTGGTGTCTCCGCCCAGTCTGGAAAGGCGGCTTTTGCAGCAGCTACTGCGGATGCCACTTCTTTTTCTGACCCCAATGGCACGTGGGCTTGGATTTCACCCGTCGCAGGATTATAGACATCTGCATTATGCGATGACGCACCCTCAACATGTGCACCGTTAATCCAATGTGTCAGCTTTTTCATTCTGCCTGCCCCATATCAAATACACTATTCATAAATATCGATTTGCGAGTGAGTTGATTATCTGTTTAATCATTGACGAGGCTCCAGTACAGCTTTTGCTGAGACTTGAAGGGCATCACCTGTTCACCCGCCAAAACTAAGGGCATTTGTTTTTCCGGTTCTTGCCGTACAAGAGTTATGGTCGCCTCGTTTGGCGCGATGCCATAGAATTTTGGACCGTTTAATGAAGCGAACGCTTCGAAATTCTCAAGAGCGTCTTCTTCTTCAAATACCTGAACATATGTCTCGACTGCCGATGGCGCGTTAAAGATCCCCGCGCAACCACAGTCCGATTCTTTCTCCGATTGTGGGTGTGGGGCCGAATCCGTACCCAGAAAAAAGGAAGGTTCTCCGGATGTGGCCGCAGCCCTGAGGGCAAGACGGTGGCGCTCCCGTTTGGCGACAGGCAAACAATACATGTGAGGACGCAGCCCGCCTGCGAAAAGTGCGTTACGATTTATTACGAGATGGTGGGGTGTTATGGTCCCAGCAACAAGAGGCCCAGCACCGCGCACAAATTCAATGCCCTCTGCCGTCGTAATATGTTCCAACACCACCTTGAGTTTGGGCATTTCTTCGATCATCGGGCGCAGCACTGTATCTATAAAAATTTTTTCGCGATCAAATATATCAACAGTGGGGTCAGTCACTTCGCCGTGGATCAATAACGGCATTCCTATTCTCGACATCAATGAAAGTAAATTCGCAATTTTTCCAACATCAGTGACACCATTTTCCGAATTTGTGGTCGCGCCGGCAGGGTATAGTTTCGCAGCCGCAAACACACCCGCTTCGAACCCACTCTTTATATCCTCAACGTCCGTGTCCTCGGTGACGTATGCTGTCATTAATGGAGTAAACCCCAGTCCGTCTGGAAGGGCTCTCTGTATCCTCTTTCGATACGCAACGGCTTCGGCAGTATGAACGACGGGTGGATTAAGATTAGGCATTACAACCGCACGCCTGAATACCTTAGCCGTATACGGCAACACTGCCCGCATCATTGCGCCGTCCCGCAAATGTACGTGCCAATCATCAGGTTGTCTTAGCGTTAAACTATCGTGCAAAATATTACGAAGCTCCTGGCCATCCGCCTCAGGGATTATAAAAAAATATTTTCCCGAAGGGAACG
>CAZOHS010000202.1:0-3986 GCA_964579285.1 uncultured Rhodospirillaceae bacterium
CCACCCGTCGAAGGCCGCATATCAGTCATCTCTCCTTTTCGTTGGCTTAGCGCCTCAACCACAGCCCCTACGTAAGCATCATCAACATCGATAACGACTTCTTCTATAGGTTCTTCCAAGTTTCCCGTCGTAGAGTTTTCACGGTATAAAACCCTGGGCCTAGAAACAGACAACTCAAAACCCTCCCGACGCATTGTTTCTATAAGAACCCCAAGCTGCAGTTCACCCCGACCTTTAACGTCAAAAACATTTTCGTCGACGGTCTTGTCGACGGAGATCGCAACATTCCCCTCCGCTTCTCTGAGCAAACGCGCAAGCAGTAATCGAGAGGTCACTTTGTCGCCATCATCCCCGGCTAAGGGCGAATCATTTATGGAAAAACTCATGGATAAGGTTGGAGGATCGACGGGCAGGGCGGCGACAGGGCCATCCCCTTCTGGGTCTCCTATCGTGTCTGCTACTGTCGCTTCCTTTAAACCGGCGACGGCAATTATATCTCCTGCAGAAGCTTCGTTTACCGAAACTCGTTCAATTCCTTTGAAGGTTAGCAGCTTCGTAAGCCGGCCAGATTCAAGTTTTTCACCCTGAGGGCCCAAAGCGATAACCGGTGCATTTATATGAGCCTTGCCGCTCTCTATTCGACCCGTGAGAACGCGCCCAAGGTAACTATCGTACTCAAGAATGCTCGCCAACATCGCGAAGGGTGCACTATTTTCAGTTTTGGGGGGCGCCACATGACGCAGTATCAAATCGAATAATGGCGTTAACGATTTACGCGTATCGTCAAGACTTGCAACCGCCCACCCCTCTTTTGCTGATGCGTAAAGGGTCGGGAAGTCTAATTGTTCGTCAGTAGCGTCGAGGGAAGCAAAAAGGTCGAAAACCTCTTCTTGTACACGGTGGGCCCTTTGATCAGCCCGGTCTGCTTTGTTGATTACGACGATGGGCCTAAAGCCAAGGGCCAGCGCTTTTTGAGTAACAAATTTAGTTTGCGGCATAGGGCCTTCGGCGGAATCGACCAAGATGAGGGTACCATCAACCATTGACAATATACGCTCAACTTCACCGCCAAAATCGGCATGTCCTGGTGTATCCACAATATTTACTTTCACACCTTGCCAAGACACCGATGCGCATTTTGCCAATATAGTAATACCCCGTTCTCGCTCTAGGTCATTCGAGTCCATTACACGGTCAGCAACACGTTGATTTTCCCGAAAGCTCCCTGATTGGCGCAATAATTGATCAACGAGGGTTGTTTTACCATGATCAACATGCGCGATAATCGCAATGTTGCGTAATCCATTCATGTATTTTGAAATCCAAACTAGCGAACGGTTTTAAGGCATATCCATATACGAATGGTTTGGCTGTATATGGAAAAATACTCTCCGAATTGGATGCTTTCTTAAACTAAATTCGAAAGTACCGCTATGGGCCTGGCACCATAGTGGCTAATAATTTCAGCCGCACATAAAGAGCCCATCCTGCCCGCTTCCGGTACGTCAAAACCATGGGTAAGGCCATAAAGCACGCCCGCCGCAAACAAATCGCCAGCACCCGTCGTGTCAACAACATTGTCCACCGGTGCCGCGGGTATCTCCACCACTTCGTCCCGCATGACAATCACGGAGCCTTTTGCCCCTCTGGTAATCGCCGCCACTTCGACGGAAATTGCGGTAGCACCAATGGCTTCCTCCAGAGACGTAATTTCAAAAAGCGTTGTGATTTCATCTTGATTAGCAAATAGAATATCGACGTGGCCTTCGATCAAGTTCTTAAATTCTTTCCGGTGACGTTCTACACAGAATGGATCTGATAGAGTGAGTGCCACTTTTCGATCGGCAGCGTGCGCCAACTCCGCTGCCTTAATAAATGCTTCTTTGGCCTCATCTCGGTCAAAAAGATAGCCCTCTAAGTACGTGATTTTGCTTGCACCAATAGTTTCGGGATCGATATCATCAGCATTTAGATAAATGCTAACTCCTAAATAAGTTTGCATTGTCCGCTCCGCGTCAGGCGTCACGAACACCAAGCAGCGTGCCGTGGAGGGGGGGCCAACGGTCGGGCGCATCGGATAAAGAACACCGATTCTATGGAGGTCCTCTACAAAACTATGGCCTAATTCGTCGTCTGTAACTTTGCCAAAATAAGCACCCCGACCACCCAAGGACGCTATACCAGCCATCGTATTAGCCGCAGAACCCCCGGAGGTTTCCACGCCATTAGTGATTGTTTGGTATAGCTTCGCAGCTTGTTCGTCGTTGATTAGCGTCATAGTACCTTTGTTTAGACCAAGGCGCTCGATTTCTGATTCTTCTATACTTGTAATCACATCTACAATCGCGTTACCAACGCCCGTGACGTCAAACGGCGTGTCAGACATGTGCACTCCCAGAATAATATGAATCGCCGATCCACAGTATAACTTCGCCACCAGCTCAAGCAATTAGACTAAAGGGCCCTTATTCACGCATAATATCCTCGGATTTTGACGTAATCGAAATATTTTTCACCCTAAACCGCGAGACAGAATTTTGGGATTAATCAAATCGGTCCACCAACTCTTTGATCCAAAGATCCAGAGGATCATTCTTCGAGCCGGTTTTCTCAGTGCGCTGATCTTTTGCGCAGTTGTAATAAGTGTAAATCTTTTAATAGAAAACGTTTCTGTCACGGGAATAAGCTGGATTGACAGCTCAATAACAGTGTTGGGAACTGGCGGTACCTTCCTATTTGGATTATTTATTTTCCCCAGCCTGGCCGGTTTAATTATTTCTTTCTATTTGAACCAAGTAGCTTTGGCCGTGGAAGCACAACACTATCCGCATTTAGGGGATGTGCGCGACGAAGCAATCAGTGAAATTATTAGTTACGCGCTTCGGTTTACTTTCATATCAGTGGGCCTGAATTTGGCAATTCTGATTATAATAGTACCTGGCATGTTAATAACCGTAATTTTTGCCCCGCTCATTCCCTTTGTTTTTTTGCTCGTCAATGGTTATCTTATAGGCAGGGAGTATTTCGAATTTGTAGCAGTTCGTAGGTTGGAACCGCCGGCTGCGCGTGCCCTTCGAATACGTTATAAAAAACGTATATGGGGATACGGTATTGTTGTCAGCATTTTAATGATAATACCGTTAATAAACTGGCTAATGCCGGTAATCGCCGCCGCCTATATGGTTCATAACTTTGAACATGTTCGAGCAGGGGCTGATGACCAATAACCTTACCCTCAAAGGGTACAAGCAGAGAGACAGAACCATGGCAGACCGTGACAGCACTACCCAAACCGAACTTTCTGCCGCTGCTCAGGGAAAATCACCGAGCACCGTCGATGAACTACAATCTCTGAGGCCGGTCGAGATAAAACGACCGACCCACGCACCACATACGATAAGCAATACCAGCAACCTTGCTAGCCCGGAAAGTAAAAAGCTTATTGTTGGCAGCGAAATACAGTTGACTGGCAATATTAGTGCTTGTGACCGCCTCATAATAGAAGGAAGAGTTGAAGCGGATCTAGAGGATTGTCGTGAGATAGAAATAGCCACGACTGGAACATTCAAGGGTTCTGCATCCGTAGAGCTAGCAGAAGTAAGTGGTCATTTCGATGGTGCATTAACTGCCCGCGAAGTGCTAATCGTCCGCTCAACCGGTCGGGTGACCGGAACCGTCCGTTTCGGAAAACTAGAAATAGAACGAGGTGGGGAGATAATTGGCGACCTTAATCTTTCCGACAAATCGGCGCTAGATTAATGAACATCTTGGCATGCCTCAGACAATACGTGTAAAAACATCTCGGTTACTGTTTATGGTTTTGCTCAGCGTCTCCGCCTGCGAGCACCAACCTGCCAAAACCTCAGTTAATAGCATCACAATAAAGCCCGCGCCTACCGTGAAAACTGGAAAGGTAGCGCCCGTGAAAACCGGAAAGGTAGCGCCCGTGAAAACCGGAAAGGTAGCGCCCGTGAAAACCGGAAAGG
>CAZOHS010000202.1:4086-4256 GCA_964579285.1 uncultured Rhodospirillaceae bacterium
TAGCGCCCGTGAAAACCGGAGCAACCTCGGCTTCAATCACAGAAAAATTACCCGAGCCAATACCGCCGCCTAAAGTAGTTAAAATACCAAAGGTACTCATTGGACTGACTCGCGCGGAGATTTTAGACATTTTCGGTCCGCCAGTATTTATCCGAAAAGACCCACCGGCA
>CAZOHS010000203.1:0-4251 GCA_964579285.1 uncultured Rhodospirillaceae bacterium
CGGGCAACTTTCTGCTGGAAAATAATTCTAAGAAACGCGGCATGCCGCTTCGCATACCATACTCGGCCCAACTAAAATTAGGAATGTCCGGAACCTGTTCCAGGCCGTGGGGCGCGGTAAGGTATTTGCGGGGCATTCCTTGATCAAACAACCAATGCTCGACATTTACGACCAAATGGACCATCAAAGATTTCCCATCTATGCCGACAAGCGGCGGGCGGTCCGTGGACATTTGATAGGGAATACGGGGATTACTCGTCATATAAGTTTTCCTGACTGTCGAGCCAAACACAGTTCTAGGTTTGCCCGGATTAAAAATTTGTTCCAATATTTACTGTGTTCTTTATCCACCTTTTTGACGTATTTTGTTGCGATAAATAACATACTCAACAATCTTAATAGTAAACCGTAGAAGGAACAAAGGTGAGCACGTTTATTATCGGGCCGCACATGCGCCTGCACGAATGGGTCGCGGAAGAGAAAGGATACTTTAGCGATGAAGGTCTCAACTATGAATTTCGCAATCAACTCGACGCCAAGAAGGTAAAGCAACAAACTTTTGGTGATGGTGTCGGTGCGTATCAAACCTTCGAGCAAGGTAGATCGTCCGATGTTAGCTCTGCCTGTCACTGGACAGTAAATATGGCTGCGGGGGCGGGTCACGGCCTCATGTATGGCGACGCATACTCGGTCGCGCCATGTGGTATTTTCGTTCATCCAGATTCCAATATCAGAAAACCGGAAGACCTGGCTAACGTGCCAATTTCAGTTGGTTACCAGTCGGGGAGTCATTATTCTACAATTGAAGCCTTGGACATGTTTTTAGATCCCGAGCAAATTACTCTGTCTTTCTCGGAGGGTCTTTTGTTCAGTCGAATGGAAGAGCTTATAGATGGCAAAGTGCCGGCGGTAAGCGTGTTTAGTGGTCCTATGTATTTTCTGCAGCAGCTTGGCTTTCATAAAGTTATCGATACAAGTTTTATGATGGCGGCGATGATAGCCGAAGATGCGCAACTAGAGGATGTACATAAATATTATAGCGCTCTGCGTCAGGCACAGGCAGATATTGATCTTCACACACATAAGTACACGAAGTATTACCGAAATGAATTTCCTGAACGGTTCCATGAAAAAATGGATACCCGCACGTTCGGCCCGGGCGAACGCATTGTTTTTGAGCCTTATGGCGACGACGTTTATGAAAAAACTCAAAAATGGGTAATTGAACGAGGCATTTTCCCGGAAGGTGACCCGGTAACGCGAACGTACAAAGAGTCCATTTTCACGTAAGTTGCACTGCGGGCAAGCATTTATTACGCTCCAAGACAGTTAAATAGGGGAAGGGACATAATGTTTTTCAAGACACACAAATTAACTCTATCTTTGGCGGGTGCTATCGCAGCTTTTGTAATTGTGCCGGCGGAAGCCCAAACATTCCGTTACAGTCAGTGGTTACCTGCGGGTCATTTCACTCAGCGCGAGGTAATGCACGTCTATTTCAAAGACATAGAAAAAGCGACACAAGGCAGAGTGAAGATACAGCCAACCGCCAAAGGCCTCGGCGCTCCACCCCGACAATATCAACTTGCCGTGGATGGCATTGCCGACGTAGCGTGGGGTCCACACGGATATTCGCCCGGGGTCCATCCCTTAAGCGAAATATCCGAACTCCCCTTTATAACAAAAAACACCGAAGCGAACTCGGTGGCATATTGGAAAGTATTTAAGAAACATCTTCAACCTGGTGGCATGCATAATGCCGTGCACACACTAACGGTTCACGTCCACCCGGCCGGAAATTTATATAATACTAAGCGTGAAATAACGAAGTTGGACGATTTCAAAGGACTAAAAATACGGATACCAAACCGCATGGTTTCGGAGGCTTTAAAGATGTATGGCGGGGTACCCGTCGCGGGACCCGTAACCCAAATACGAAACGGTTTAGCTAAGGGCGTATACGATGGAACAGGCTTTACCGACGAAGCCGTAATAGCATTCAAAATCCATAAATTTATTAAATTTGTTACCCGGATACCGGGCGGTCTGTATAACACGAGCTTTTATGGGGTCATGAACAAGAAGGCCTGGGGTAAAATCTCGAAGGCAGACCAAGCAACCGTAATGCAACTTTCCGGAAACGCTTTCAGTAAACGTATGGGCTCTTCTTGGGATAAGTATGAAAAAGCCGCGCCTGCTAAATTAATAGCTGGTGGAGCAAAAATTCATACAATTTCGGGTGCCGCGCTTTCAGATGCTAAAAGTAAGCTCGCTGCATTTGAAAATAATTGGCTTGCGAAGGCTAAGAAAAAGGGCGTCGACGGCGTAGCAGCCCTGAAAATGTTTCGCTCAATTGTAGCATCCTACGGCTCTTAATCAGGTACGCGTGTTGCGGCGGGGAACACCTTCTCCGCCGCTCCTCGTATAATAAAATATAAATGAACGAAGCAAACACCGGCGCGGCGGCCGATCGGTTAATAAACTCGGTTCGTTCTGCTCTGGATCGCACATTAGGGCTGGTCCTTGCAGTCCTGATGTTTGCGATGATGATCTTAACGTTTTGCGATGTAGTCGGACGCCAGGTATTTGATGCACCAATTAGCGGAGGAACCGAACTCACAGAGATCGGTTTAGGATTTATCGTTTATATCGGCCTCCCTTTGGTCTGCCTGCGGCGCGAGCACATCACTATAGGATTGATGGCAAAGTTATTCCGGGGCCCGGCTTTACGGTTCCAACACACCATTCTCAATCTTATTTTTGCGGTAGTAACATTTATTTGGGCAAGGGAGGTCTGGGTCCAGGCGGAGGCGCTGAAAAGCGCGAACAACGAATTTATGTTTCTTCAGATCAGTGTCGCGCCGTTTGTTTTTATAATGAGTGTATTTACCTACTTTGCTGCTTTTACTTTTCTTTTGCTGGCCTGGTGCTACTTTCGGGGTGCAGAGCCTAAATCTAGTGGCGAGGCGGGGTAAACGTTTTGGAAGCCGTCGTACTCGCATTTCTCGCTCTCTTTATTCTCCTCTTTTTGCAGGTGCCGATTTCTTTGGGGATGGCAATTGTCGGCACAATTGGTTTCGGTTTTTTCATCGGATTTGAGCCGGCCTTGCGGAGTATCGGTAATACGGCTGTCGACACCGTCATGGTCTACGACTTTTCGGTACTGCCACTCTTTATTTTAATGGGTAATTTTGTTGCGCGGTCCGGAATTTCACATGACCTTTATGAAGCTTCCAATGCGTGGCTCGGACATAAACGCGGAGGTTTAGCCATGGCCACTGTCGTCGCCTGCGGCGGTTTCAGTGCCGTCTGCGGATCAAGCCTCGCCACAGTAGCGACGATGTCAAAAGTCGCCCTGCCGTCTATGCGAAAATTTGGATACGATGAGCGCCTCGCAACGGGTTCAATTGCCGCTGGCGGTACGCTGGGGATACTCATCCCGCCCAGTGTCGCGTTGGTGTTTTACGGCATTATGACGGAAACAGACATCGGTCAATTATTCGCCGCCGGCATCATTCCGGGCATTTTGGGTGTGTTTCTGTACGCGATGGCCGTGGCCGTAATGACCAAAATTAATCCGGAGCTTGGACCGCCCGGAGAAAAACTTCCCTGGCGTGCGAGATTTCAAGCATTAAGTGGTATATGGGGAATGCTCCTCCTTTTTCTCATCGTCATGGGTGGAATATACGGCGGCATCTTTACGCCGACCGAAGCAGCGGGGATCGGGGCTTTTGGCGCGTTTTGCATAGCGTTGGCCCGCAAGCGTCTCACTCTTAAAATTACGCTCGACGCACTAGCCGAAACCGGGCGGACGACAGCGATGTTACTCGCGCTTCTTATAGGTTCACTCTTGTTTGCAAACTTTATCAATGTGGCCCGCGTACCCAATGAGATTGCTGATTGGTTCGCGGGTATGAACGCATCCCCGATCACCGTCGTCATAATTTGTATTGCGGTCTATATCGTGTTGGGCTGTATTCTCGAAAGCATATCGATGATGCTTCTTACGGTGCCGGTGTTTTACCCCGTAATGCAATCACTCGGCTTGGACCTCGTGTGGTTTGGCATTGTTGTCGTTGTCGTTATTGAGATAAGCCTGATTACGCCGCCAATAGGGCTAAATGTCTTTGTTCTAAAATCAATGCTGCCCGAAGTGGAGCTGACGAAAATCTTTCGTGGTGTGCTACCGTTCATTGCCGCGGACATTGTCCGTATTACACTTATTGTAGCCATTCCCAGTATTTCTCTTTT
>CAZOHS010000204.1:0-4216 GCA_964579285.1 uncultured Rhodospirillaceae bacterium
ACGGCGAAGTTCTTTATCTAAGCTTTCCTCGTCGTAAAACTCTGGGTTTTCCCATGGTATAGGGCGCCTCTCCGGCGCCCCTAGGCTACCTTCTGACATAAAAGGTCCTCAGTAGATGTAGTAGTCCAGATCAGAGATCGGCGGGCGAAAACTCGCCCGCCGTCTGTTATCTTTTTTAATGTTCTACGCGTGCAGCAGTTAAGAAAGGCGATGTATTAGTCAAGCTCATCGAGAGCCTTTTGAAACCGGCCTGCATGCGAACGCTCGGCTTTAGCCAAAGTCTCAAACCAACCAGCAATTTCATCAAAGCCTTCGTCACGTGCTTCCCGCGCCATCCCCGGGTACATGTCCGTATATTCATGCGTTTCTCCCGCAACCGCCGCCTTTAAGTTGTTGGATGTTGTGCCAATTGGTTCGCCGGTCGCAGGATCGCCGGTCTCTTCAAGATACTCCAGGTGGCCGTGTGCGTGACCGGTTTCGCCTTCTGCTGTTGAGCGAAAGACGGCGGCAACATCGTTATAACCCTCTACATCTGCTTTTTGGGCAAAATATAGATAACGGCGATTAGCCTGAGATTCTCCAGCAAACGCATCTTTTAAATTCTGTTCTGTTTTGGTTCCACCAAGTGACGGCATGTCAGCCTCCTTGCATTTGTTTACACGTACTAACGCTTCCCAGTATAGGCAGCGTAAATCAACTACCCGAGTTTTTTATATCATAACCAAAACACGGGAGGGAAATATATTAGGGTCTGAAGCTCGGGTCAATAATTTAGAACTATTCAAAAGAAGAATTATTTACCAATTTTATCAACAATCCGAACCGTTACATCGATGCGACTAAGCATCGTACCTGGCGGCAATTCAGGTGATTTTGACAAGCGAATCCTATCAACAGGGATATCAGTCAAAATCCCAGTGCCCAAATGGTAGAAGTGATGGTGTTCATCAGTATTAGTATCAAAATAAGACTGCCCCGCCTCTACGACGACCTCTCGCATTAAACCAGCTTGGGTAAACTGATGGAGAGCGTTATACACTGTCGCCAGAGAAACGCTGACACCCGCTGCTCGCGCCTCGACGTGCAGCTCTTCAGCAGTCACATGTCGATCTTGAGCCTTGAATAGAAGTTTCGCCAACCCAATACGCTGGCGCGTCGGGCGCAAGCCCGCCTTCTTTATCACAGAAATCGCACCAATATTGGTTAGCTGTGTTAGCTTATTAACTTTCATGTCCAAGGTATAAGACTGAAGCTTATTATTTAAAAGTCAAAAATATTTTGGCTAATTATGAATGTGGGATTGGTATGACCCAGGCAACTAAAAAGTTGATTTAAAAAGTTCAGTTGCCCGTTTTTAGCTGATCAACCAATTCTCGAACTGTAGGGATAAACCCATTCGAATAGAAGGGGTCATCTCGAAAACGATAGGCATTATGCCCAGCAAACATCAACTGCTCATCTACTTGTTCCCCATGTGCAATATTTTGCAATGTTTTCTGAATGCAATATGAACGTGGATCTGGTCTACGTCCCGTGGTGCCGCTCTCGTTCTGTGCCCAATTCGAAAACAGACATTGGGAGAGACATCCCATACATTCCGATTGATCATTTTGGATTTCTTTTGCTTTTCTCGGTGTGACAAAAATCAATGTTGAATCAGGAGTGCGGAGACCATAGGTAAAGTTTTGAGAAGCCCAAATTTCTGCCCGTTTTTTATCATCGTTTGCAACATAGATCTTCCGGCCACGGGGACCAATCTTAAACTCTTCAACCAACTTACCACTCGGCCCTTCAGAAAAAGCAATTTGCCTCTCAGATCTTTGCTTAAGTTCACTTAAAAATTTATTCCAGACAGCTGATGAGTAGAAACCTGTTGGACTATGTTTATTTAGAAATACATCTCCCTCCTTTAAGTCCAGTAAGCGCAACTTCCACTCTGTAGATATGGGACTCTCTTTTGTTAATAAAGGTCGTGTACCAAACTGGAACGCTACAGGTGCTATATCTGGATCATCTATCCAATCTTCCCAATCACGAAGATACCACACACCGCCCGCCATGATTATCGGAACATTCTGTAGACCAAAACCATTCATTATTCGTCGAAGGTCAACGACCCTTGGACGGGGGTCTTCGGGCGTCTTAGGATCTTCACTATTCGAGAGACCATTGTGACCCCCAGCACGCCAAGGATCCTCATAGACAACGCCACCAAGCCATTCAGGAAATTTATGGTATGCCCTTTTCCAAAGTGCGCGGAACGCACGAGCGGAAGACACAATTGGATAATAGTAGACCCCGTAGCTTGCAGACAACCCCGCAATTCTATACGGCATACCAGCTCCACATGTGACACCGTGGATAAGACCATTTGCACCGGTAAGAACGCTATTAAGCACGCGCTCAGCTCCAGCCATTTCCCAGAGGACATTCATATGGATGCGCCCGACGCCCCCCGACATGTCATGAGCAATTCGCGCTTGCGCAATACCACCCTGTATTGCATAAGCCAGAAGCTCCTCGTGTCGTTCACGACGTGTTTTACCGTTATAAATAAAGGGAATTAAGTTTCCATTCTCATCGTAAGAATCTGCGTTTACACCGGAAAAAGTGCCTACTCCACCGGTAGCGGCCCATGCGCCGGAACTCTCGCCATTGGAGACGGCTATACCTTTCCCCCCCTCGACGAGGGGAGCAACCTCCTTACCTGATATGACGAGCGGTTTAAGCAACTTCAAACTTGTTCTCCCAGATTTGGCTTCCGTATGACTCTAATATATTAAGAAAATCCAGAACGGCCAGTCTGTAAAAAATAGTTCGATCGATTAAGGAAAGACATTTAATGCCAAGTGGCTGCGCTAAAAAGTCTTTATTTTTCTTCTGACGCTTCCGACAGGTCTTCTCCTGTCTCTTGATCAACAACCTTCATAGATAAGCGTACTTTTCCACGGTCATCTACAGCTAGTACCTTTACCTTTACTTCCTCTCCTTCATTAACAACGTCGGTGACTTTTGCGACTCGTCGATTTTCAAGTTCTGAAATGTGTACGAGTCCGTCGCGCGAACCCATAAAGTTCACGAATGCACCAAAATCTACGACTTTGACAACCTTACCCGAATAGACAGTTCCCACCTCCGGTTCCGCAACTATGCCTTTTATCCAATTGATAGCGGCTTCGCTGGCAGCGTTGTCAACCGATGACACCTTTATAGTACCATCGTCTTCGATATCTACTTTTGCTCCGGTCTCTTCGCAAATCTCTCTAATAATTTTACCACCAGTACCAATTACTTCTCGGATTTTCTCTTTTGGGATCTCAAAAGAGGTAATCCTTGGCGCGAAATCACTAACCTCTTCACGTCCGCTTTCCAACGCCTTCGCCATTTCATCTAATATATGAATCCGACCTCTCTTGGCCTGATCAAGTGCCACCTGCATAATTTCTTCCGTGATACCAGTAATTTTGATATCCATTTGTAAGGCGGTCACACCCTCCTCGGTACCCGCGACCTTAAAATCCATATCGCCTAAATGGTCCTCATCTCCAAGAATATCAGAGAGTACGGCGAAGCTATCGCCCTCCTTGATTAAGCCCATCGCTATACCGGCACAGGGCCGTCTCAAGGGAACACCTGCATCCATAAGCGACAAAGAGGTTCCACAAACGGTCGCCATTGAGGACGATCCATTCGATTCGGTTATCTCGGACACAACTCGCATTGTATACGGAAAGTCATCTTTTTCTGGCAATAGAGCGCGGATAGCACGCCAAGCCAGCTTTCCGTGGCCTATTTCCCGCCTACCTGGAGACCGCAAAAAACTGGCCTCACCAACCGAATACGGGGGAAAATTATAATGCAGTAGAAAGTGTTCACGGTATTCGCCTTCTAGCGCATCAATTATTTGTTCATCTTGTCCGGTTCCGAGCGTAGCAGTAACAATACCCTGCGTTTCACCTCGGGTAAAAAGTGCTGAGCCATGTGCGCGGGGTAAGATACCAACCTCTGCCTCGATGGGCCGAACAGTTTCCAAGTCTCGTCCATCTATACGGCGTTTTGTGTCAAGTATTTCTTGGCGAACAATCGCTTTTTCCACAGATTTCAACATAGCTTTTGCACGGTCAATAACTGTTTCATTTTCCTCGTTTAATGAGTCTATTGCCTTATCTTTTGCGACATTAATCTTCTCTACGCGGCTCTGCTTGACAGTTTCGGC
>CAZOHS010000205.1:0-2010 GCA_964579285.1 uncultured Rhodospirillaceae bacterium
CGGCAGATACACCGGCCTCGATAAGCATGTTGGTAAAAGGCGGCTCCAGCGTATAAGCAAGCGCCGTGCCATCGATCAACATCGCCTCTCGATGGATTTTCGACGCCAGTGTTTCTTGCTCATCGGTTAAATTAATGCGTGTATCATTATCGATTTCGCCCATACTTGTCCTTCCTAAGAGAATGACCCATTTGATTGATTCGAAAATTAGCGTCGAGGTAGTGGTGCCTGCACTCTATTTTGGTCCCAACCAATAACTAGCCGACAGTAGCCGGAAGTGGGTACCGGCATGAAACTTAAAAGGAGAGACATGATGGGACGACTTGAAGGAAGAGTGGCGCTGGTCACCGGTGGAGCCTCCGGCATTGGTGCGGAGACGTCGCGCATCTTCGCGCGCGAGGGTGCCAAGGTTGTCGTAACGGACGTTAACGACAACGGAGGCCGTGCCGTTGCGACGGAGATCGGTGATGCCGCTTTTTATGCCCGTCTCGATACCCGCAGCGAGGATGAGTGGCAGGCTGTGGTCGAACAGGCGGTCAACACTTATGGCCGCCTCGACATCTTGGTGAACGCCGCCGGCGTACCGGGGGGTAGTCGCCCCGACGGTACCGGTTCCCCTAAAATTGATGAGCAGGACCTTGAGGATTGGAACCGGGTGATGGACGTAAACTCCACCGGCATCTTTCTTGGCATGAAGTCGGCGATCCCCGAGATGCGGAAAGCTGGCGGCGGCTCCATCATCAACATCTCCTCGATCTACGGTCTTGTCGGCTCCGTGACGAGCGCGGCCTATCACGCCTCCAAAGGATCGGTACGTCTCGCGACGAAAGCGGCAGCGTTGCAATACGCGACGGAGAACATCCGGGCGAATTCGGTCCATCCCGGCATGGTCACCACGGGGATGACCCGGGACCGCAATGAAGACCCTGTTCTCTCGATCCCCCGCCTCGCCGCGACCCCGATGGGCCGTTTTGGCCAACCCATCGACATCGCTAACGGCTGCCTTTTCCTGGCAAGTGATGAGTCTAGTTGGATGACAGGGGCAGAATTGGTTATTGATGGCGGATACACAGTGGGTTAGGGCTACCTTCGATAAACCCTCCTTACCCATAATCTGATTGACCCTCGCAGTGCGTTTTGGGAGCGTTGGATTGAGTTGATACCCTGATTTCCAAAGGGGCCTAACTGGGAGAATGTAATGATGACCAAGCGCATTAAATTTTTAGCGGTTTTGTTAGTTTATTTGATTTTTACCCACAGCGCTTGGGCGGAACCAATTTATCACGAAAAGTTTTACCCTGAAGCTTCTGGTCCATTTCCAGCAGTCATAGCATTACATAGTAGCGGTGGTTTTAAGAGGATAAAACATCTCGTCCAACGTTACGTTGACGATGGTTTTGCTGTCTATGCGCCAGATTTTTTCACCAGACACGGACTAACTCCAAGAACGAGAATGGAGACTTTCAGTACCTACCGTGAAAATATTGAAGAGGAATTATCAGAGATTGTCGACCTTATGAAAAATGACTCCAAGGTCGACAACAAAAACATATTTGCGGTCGGATTCTCCAACGGTGGGTTTTGGGTTTGTTATTTAGCGGGAACTTCAAAAGTTGATGCTGGCGTATCTCACTATGGCGTTTGGAAAGCGAACTTTGGTCGGGAGATCACGAACCCATATCCTATGAAATATTTTTCGGCATCAAGTTCCCCGGTACTTGCGCTTCACGGCGAGGACGATGGTACACAGAGATTGGATATTGTCGAGCAGGCATGGGACGAAGTAAAATCTCAGGGAGGAACATTAGAGACCCATGTTTATGCAGGTGCGGATCATGCATGGGATAGAACAGATTCTAAAAAATGGGACTATAACGAAGACGTTGATAAAGACTCTCATAAATTGACGATAGAGTTTTTTAAAAGGCATATAAAATAGTGATTTAAAGGTTTTATCTAAACTTCTATTGCCTGAGACTGAAAATGTACTTGCCCGCGAATGTGTCTGTA
>CAZOHS010000205.1:2110-4165 GCA_964579285.1 uncultured Rhodospirillaceae bacterium
TAGAAACGTCTTTTGGTACAAAAATACTTCCAGCACGAATTGCTGCGAGCAGTGTCTCCCAAGTCAAAAAGAAAGGTGCGTTTTACTGCTTTAGTGTTCGGATGAGCGCAGACGATATTCGTGAATATAGTTTTTCAAACAAAGATAGAGCATTGAATATGCGCAAAGTATTCATAGGGCACCTAGAGCAGAAGGTGATTGTAGATGCTAGAAAAGTAGTTCGAGGTTGAACTCTAGATAACCTACACGAACGAATAACCAGGACCCGCAACACCGTATGCCGTCCCTGCTGTTTGTAGCGGAGGTTTAGTCCTTTCGTCTATCGCTGCTTTTAAGGGACCTAGAGAACCTCCCGACGACAAAAAAGTCTGGAACTGGTTAAGTGTATCCGCAAGATACACAAAGCCCGACTGAACACCGAACCAAACCAGACAGTAGTACTCGCTATTATGGCGTATATCCAGATATCCTAGTCATCGCTAAACTTGACCCGTAACATTAGCGCACGACCAGAGTTCGTACTTTGCGGGTGGAGGATATAGTGCCCTCCCCTGCTCTAATGGACGCCTACAAGATACCTCGACCATCTCATTTACCTGTTACGGTCAAACCTTGACCATGAAACATTCCTCAATTGTTTGGCCTACGAAGTGCGGAACCCAGGTGAGCGCAGTTATGCCGTGGCGCTGGTGGCCGAGAATGCATTTGGTATTGGTCGAAGTTGCGTCGGCATTATTCTTGAGCGGGCCATTCAGGTTCATGGTTCAAAGGCGAACCTTGCTCAACTGGTTGGGCGCGGTACTTCGGCCGATAAAACTTACAAAGATCGGGCTTCACAATGTCAGTTTCTCATTGTCGAAGAAGCCAAGGACGTAAGCTGGGAGGATTTCTATTAGGCCAACAAGACTTTTAGCCAGCGCAAGGATACGTTGGTGTATTCAGGCATGGCAAAATGCATGGGCCCGGCATCCTTACCACTGCTGATGGCAACGAATACGATGGTGAATACAGGGATTGGGCAGCGGTAGGCTATTGGAGAGATAACAGTCGTAGGCATAATCACGCCCTTAACTACGGTAAGAAATAGGGTTCTATTTATTCAGACTTTAATAGGATTTTAAGACCTAGCCCGAACCGCAGTGGGATCCATTAAATGGGTGTTGATCCGCAGTTTGACAAAGAGATGTCAGATTTTAAGAAGTTTCTTGGTAACGACTGATCGCTGCCCATGGCGTGGACACCCCTCTCGGATCAAATTCGTCCGCGGCCACTGCGAGTTCAGCACGTGCCGCAGACCGATCTTGGATTGCTGCAATGGGGAGCAGGCATGCCCCGTTGAAGCCATGTCCCAGTCCCACTTCGTTTCGTTGAACGATAACCACGCCGTTTAGCCAATGACAAGCAGACGATTTGCCCCCCTCTCGGTACTGTAATAACGTCGAACAAAGCAACGCAGATAAGGGAGAACGAAATGTCGAAGGGCAAGCAGTTACGAGAGTTGATGGAACGCGACGGCATGGTGGTCGCACCGGGTGCCTATGACGGGCTAACCGCGAAGCTGATTGACCAGGCCAACTTCTCCGCGATCTATATGACAGGCGGCGGAACGTCCTGCGGGCATGGCTATCCCGATTACGGGTTGCTGACCATGAGCGAGATGGTCGCCAATGCTGGCCGCATCGCGGACGCAACTGACCTGCCGATCGTCTCCGACGCAGACAATGGTTATGGTAATGAGCTCAATACCTTCCGTACGATCCGAGCCTTCGAGAAGGCGGGTGTCGCCGGAGTCCATATTGAGGATCAAGCCTTCCCCAAACGCTGCGGCCATTTGGAGGACAAGGAGCTCATCCCGCTTGACGACTATCTGCCCAAAATCCGTGCCGCCGCCGATGCAAGGCGCGATCCAAACTTCATGATCATCGCGCGCACAGATGCACGCGCTTCACTCGGATTTGAAGAAGCTGTGAAACGTTGCAATGCGGCGCTAAAGGCCGGTGCCGATGTCGCGTTCCTGGAAGCGCCACAAACAATGGACGAGGTTGCCGCCGCACC
>CAZOHS010000206.1:0-4165 GCA_964579285.1 uncultured Rhodospirillaceae bacterium
TATGGTCGGTGTGGAATAAGGAGTGAAGCGATATGGTTGAGGCAAATCTTAGAGTCATTGAACCGAATATGGAAAAATCTACGGGTGAAAAGTCTAAAGCATTAGAAGCCGCTCTGAGCCAAATAGAGCGGGCCCACGGTAAGGGTTCTATAATGAAATTGGGTGACGGATCTGCGCCCATCGATACTGAGGCCGTGTCGACTGGTTCCATTGGATTAGATATCGCGTTAGGCATTGGTGGCGTGCCGCGTGGCCGAATTGCAGAAATTTATGGTCCGGAAAGTTCTGGAAAGACTACTTTGGCGTTGCACATTGTAGCGGAAGCCCAAAAGAGCGGGGGGACTTGCGCTTTCATAGATGCGGAACATGCGCTTGATCCCGTGTATGCGCAAAAGCTCAATGTCGATGTTGAAGAATTGTTAATTTCTCAGCCGGATGCGGGTGAGCAGGCCCTCGAAATAGCTGACACTCTGGTCAGATCCGGTGCGATTGACGTAATTGTGATCGATTCTGTGGCTGCGTTGGTTCCGCGAGCGGAGTTAGAAGGAGAAATGGGCGACGCACACGTTGGTTTGCAAGCCCGGCTGATGAGCCAGGCACTCCGCAAACTTACCGGGTCGATAAATCGTTCAAAATGTTTGATTGTTTTTATCAACCAAATTCGAATGAAGATTGGGGTTATGTTTGGTAGCCCTGAGACTACATCTGGCGGTAATGCTCTTAAATTCTATGCATCAGTGAGACTGGATATACGCCGAATAGGTGCCATTAAGGACAGAGATGAGATTGTAGGCAATCAAACCCGCGTAAAAGTGGTTAAAAATAAAATGGCTCCGCCGTTTAAAACTATTGAGTTCGACATAATGTACGGCGAGGGTATCTCTAAAATGGGTGAATTGATTGATCTTGGAGTTAAGGCTGGAATTGTAGAAAAGGCGGGTTCTTGGTTTTCCTATGGTGATCAACGAATTGGGCAGGGACGTGAAAACGCGAAAAGTGTTTTACAGACCAATACCGATATAGCGGCACAATTAGAGCGAGAGATCTTAGAACATGCGGGGATTTTGAATGAGGCCGCAATGACTGACCCACCCAGTATCGTTGAAGATGACGAAGACTTAGATGAGGTGTAAAAAATATCCATAACTAAATAAAGGGCTCCGACTTTGGGGCCCTTTTTTGTTATGTGTTGTGTGATTGTGCTATTAAGAGCTACTGCGTGGACTGTATATTTTGTCGTGTGCTTACCGAATTGGCTGTGGGTTTATAAGGGCCTAAACTTACTAATGACTTCTACAACAAATGAAATCCGAGCTAAATTCCTAGATTACTTTGCTGCGAACGATCATGAGGTTATTCCATCGTCGCCACTGGTGCCTCATAACGACCCCACATTGCTTTTTACCAATGCGGGAATGGTGCAGTTTAAGAACGTTTTTACTGGCGTGGAAACTCTTCCATTTAAGCGAGCGGCGACTTCGCAGAAATGTGTCCGAGCAGGCGGAAAACATAATGATTTAGAAAACGTTGGTTATACAGCTCGACATCATACATTTTTTGAAATGTTAGGGAACTTTTCTTTTGGCGATTATTTCAAGGATAATGCAATTGAATATGCATGGAACCTTATCACCAAGGAATACGGCATTTCGTCAGAAAAGTTATTGGTCACGGTGTTTAGTGAGGATGATCGAGCTTTTGAATTGTGGAAAAAAATAGCTGGGCTCCCTGAGAGCCGTATCATCCGAATACCGACAAGCGATAACTTCTGGTCAATGGGGGATACTGGACCGTGTGGCCCATGTTCGGAGATTTTTTATGATCACGGCGATAGCGTCCAGGGTGGCCCGCCGGGTAGCCCTGACGAAGATGGTGACAGGTTCATAGAAATTTGGAACCTAGTTTTTATGCAGTTTGAGCAGATTGATGCCGATAATCGCCAAGACTTACCCAAGCCCTCGATTGACACAGGAATGGGGTTAGAGCGCCTCACGGCGGTCTTGCAGGGAAAACATAATAATTATGACATTGACCTAATGCGGCGCTTAATAGAGGCGTCGGCCCACGCCTCCGGAGTTGATGGAGAAGGCGATTATCAACCCTCGCATCGCGTGATCGCTGACCATTTAAGGTCATCGAGCTTTCTAATAGCTGATGGTGTATTGCCATCCAACGAGGGCCGAGGATACGTCCTTCGACGTATAATGCGGCGCGCTATGCGTCACGCCCATATTATGGGTTGTGCTGAACCGCTTTTATGGAGACTTGTGGATACCCTAAGCGCTGAAATGGGTGCCGTATTCCCCGAATTGAAGAGAGCGGAAGCGTTGATTAGTGAAACACTAAAATTAGAAGAAACGCGGTTTAAAGAAACGTTGGACCGTGGTCTTCGTCTTCTTGAAGAAGAGACGTCAAAGCTCGGGGAACGTGAAGCGCTAGACGGTGCCATTGCATTTCGGCTTTATGATACATACGGGTTTCCACTCGATCTCACTGAGGATGTGCTTAGGGGACAGGGACGCTCAGTAGATACACCTGGGTTTAACGCGGCTATGGAGAAACAGAGGACAGAAGCGAGAAAGAATTGGATAGGGTCTGGCTCCAGGTTAGATGAGGCGTTTTGGTTTGATGTGAGGGAGAGGGTCGGTGGAACGGAGTTTCTTGGGTATACCACGGAGATAGCGGAAGCAGAGTTAACCGCCCTAATAATCGACGGCAATGAGCAACAAGAGGTTCATGAAGGTAGTGAAGTGGAATTACTTGCTAACCAAACCCCGTTTTATGCCGAAGCGGGAGGCCAACAAGGAGATATTGGCACGGTCATAACTGAAGGTGCCAAGTTAGATATTATCGATACGAGGAAAGAGTTAGAAGACATACACGTCCATATAGCGAAAGTTGTCGCAGGCACGGTTCATCGGGGTGATACAGCGAATTTTGAGGTGAATGCCGCGCGTCGTGTGATGCTTCGAGCACACCATTCGGCAACACATCTTCTGCACGAAGCACTTCGCCGTCGGCTTGGCGAACACATTACCCAAAAAGGCTCCATGGTGGCGCCCGATAGGTTACGATTTGATGTTTCGCACCCCCGAGCGATCACCTCTAATGATTTGCGTGCGGTAGAACACGAGGTTAATGCGCGCATACGTTTGAATACTCCGGTCGAGACTCGTCTAATGACTCCTGAGGACGCGATAGAGAATGGTGCGATGGCCTTGTTTGGCGAAAAATATGGAGATGAGGTGAGAGTGGTCGCAATGGGAGGCCAGGCGGAACCATTTTCTGTCGAGCTTTGTGGGGGAACCCATGTCGCTCGCACCGGTGACATAGGGTTTTTTCAAATTTTATCAGAAAGTGCGGTAGCTGCCGGGGTGCGAAGAATAGAAGCTGTCGCCAGTGTGAGTGCCGAGACGCACGTTTATCAACAGCTAGATTTGCTAGATGAAGTTTCACTTGAACTCCGGAGCAGTCGGGGGGACGTTTTAAAGAGAGTAAGTAGTCTGCTTGGAGATCGTAAAAAACTCGAAAGGGAACTCTCGCAGTTACGGCGAAAACTTGCAAGTGTCCCTAATCCCGATGGTAAGAGTGCAGGAGCTAACGTTTTAGAAATCGGAAATCTCAAATATGCCGCTCGCTTGCTTGAGAATGTGCCGTCAAAAGACCTTAAAGGTATGGTTGACGACGTTAAAAAACAAATCGGTAGTGGAGTTGTTGCAATAATTTCAGTGACGGATGGCAAGGCGTCAATAGTTGTCGGTGTTACTGAAGACGCGACCGACTTGTTGAACGCTGTCGATTTAGTGAAAATAGGGTCGGCGGCCCTGGGTGGAAAAGGCGGCGGGGGTAGATCAGATATGGCTCAAGCGGGTGGTCCTAATGCGAGCGGGGCTGAGCGAGCCATAGATGAGATTAGGGAGGCGATAGCTTTGAAGTCTAATTAGTTTTAGGAGGCCTGGACGGAAAAGTTAGCTTAATCAGCAAACCACGCCCGTGCAGGTTTTGGGCTAAACAAAATAAGCTGAAAGGCGAATTTGTAGTAATGAGAGCCTTTACATGCATTCCTTTGGCTCGCATTTTAGGGTAATTTTTACGTAACTTCTGCACTTGGCTGACTACATTCATCTTAAAATTTTTCAAAACACCTTAAGGAGAAACTGAATAT
>CAZOHS010000207.1:0-4130 GCA_964579285.1 uncultured Rhodospirillaceae bacterium
CACCTCATTTGTCCGGTGCTTGGGTAGAGTTAATAGTTGAGCGGTTTGCTAAGTTCTTAAATGTCATTTCCGCTATTTGGGGTTCGTCAAACGCAAATTTAATTTTATTCGACGTAGTGGACCGGGAGTTTTTAGCGCGCCCATATACGCCACCAACGAAATTGTTTCGAAAACGGATTAATTCCTAATAAAAATGGATTTCAACGCTACAGATTCTGGCTGGGTTGCACGTTCTCACAAAGCAATTGTGCCCTTTCGATTGGTTCAGCCCCAGACCGCAACGGAGGCGGCGGTAGCCTTATCCGAAAATGAGCGTTCTGCGGTAATTGCGGGGGGCATTGATCTTGTCCGGCGGATGCGTTCTGGGGAGGTCTGGAAAACCGTCATTGACCTATCATCCGTTGACAGTATGAGAGGCATCTGCGCGGAAGGGGACTTCGTGCGGGTTGGTGCGTTGACGACACATTGGGAAATTGAAACGAACCCTCTGCTTCAAAAACTGTTACCAGAGTTTCAGGACGCCTGGAAGACGATTGGAAATATTCGTGTGCGTATGACGGGTACAATTGGCGGGAACGTGATGGCGCTCGACCCAGGATACGATGGACGAACACTTCTAGGTGTACTGTGCGCCACGCTAGAATTTGTTACCAAAGATGGCGAAATAGAGAGTGTTTTGGCAAGTAATACAGATTGGCACCCTCCCAGATCAGCCGTGCTTAAATCAATTGTAATCCCCGTTAGTCAGGGGGTGATGCTTGCCTTTGATCGAAGTTTAAAACCCGCCGTTAGTGCGGCCGTGGCATTGGAGGGTGATACGGTTCGCGTTGGTATTGGGTGCGCGTTCGATACGCCCGCATTTTGGGCGGGCTCATCCGAAGAGCCAATAGAGACGATCATCCAAGGGTTTCCGAGCGCAAAAAATAACCCGATGGGGCAATCCGCATACCGCCAACGTATGGCTGGTGTTTTGGTGCGCCGGGCACTCCTGAAATTTCGATCAGAGAACTGATTTATGTCATCTGAACTTGTATACGTCTCGTGTAAAGTGAACGACAAAGAGCATGGTCACCACGTTGGCCCCCAAGAAATGCTCGTTGATTTTCTGAGGGAACATATTGGTCTGACCGGGACTAAGCTTGCGTGCGACGTGGGCTCTTGTGGTGCTTGTACGGTCCTGGTTAACGGCCTCCCTTTTGCGAGTTGTAATACATTTGTCTGGCAAGTGCAGGGTGCCGATGTTCAAACTGTTGAAGGTCTTGCATCGAATGATATTCTCCATCCGGTCCAGGATGCGTTTATAGAAAACAGCGCCTTTCAATGCGGTTACTGCACCCCCGGAATGATATTGCTAGCAGTTTCGTTGCTTGAAAAATCACCTAATCCTTCCCGTGAAGACATTAGAAATTGGATGAGCGCAAACATTTGCCGCTGTACAGGGTACGAAATGATTATTGAGGCGGTTGAGAAAGCGGCCAAGGTTCTATCTAGGGAGAGGCAATGACCCAAAATTCGTTAGTCCTAGATACGGTGGGCCTAGATCTGCCTCGGACGGACGCTTTGTTGAAGACGACAGGCGAGGCTACCTACACCGTGGATATATCCTTTCCGCATATGCTACACGCCAAGGTGCTGCGCTCGCCTCACCCGCACGCGCGTTTACGCTCTATCGACGCAACAAATGCACGCCAAATGCCCGGGGTGCATGCTGTTATTACGCGCGACGATTTGCACGGTCTCAACCCTACGTATGGATATTTCATTAAGGATCAGCCAATCGTTGCGATCGACAAAGTACGCTATATAGGTGATCCCGTGGCGGCGGTCGCAGCGGAAACGGAACTTCAGGCAGTTGCTGCCCTTGAAACTATAAATGCTGAGTACGAACCCTTAGCAACCGTCACGAAGGTCGAACATGCCCAGGCCGACGACGCTCCCGAGTTATTCGAAGAGGAGCCGATGGGGGTTGTGCCTGCCTATGGTCAAGGAGCGAGTGCCGCCCTCCGTGTTGGTCGAAATAATTGTTATCGTTTTTCCTATAAAAGCGGAGATCCAAATTCTTTTGAAAACTGCGATCACCTTTTTGAGGATCGCTTTTTCTTTTCTCGCGACCAGCATTTTCACCTAGAGCCGTTTGTGTCTGTCGCTAAGATTGAGCAAGGCGCGATAGAGGTCTGGAGCAGTTGCCAAAACCCCTTTCCACTGCGCAAAGAACTAGCCAGAATATTTCAGCACCCCGAAAATAAGATACGCGTGCATGTACCCTATGTTGGTGCAGGTTACGGAGCTAAAAATAATTGTAAAACGGAGCCGATTTCGATCCTGTTAGCTCAAATTTCGGGTCGACCAGTACGCTTTTGTATGACGATGGAAGAGAATTTCCTGACTCAAAGCCAGCACGCCGCAATATTGGATGTAAAAACCGGTGTAATGGACGATGGCACGTTTGTCGCCCGGAGCGGCCATATTTTGCTTGATGCTGGAGCCTATTCGGACGCTAGCCCGCTTGTTGCGGAAAAGGCCGGGTACCGCTTGCCGGGGCCATACAAGTGGCGACACGTCGATGTGGATTGTGATTGTATACTGACAAATACGACACCAGCGGGGCCATATCGAGGCTTTGGTGGAACACAGGCCACTTGGGCTTCAGAGTCCCAAATAGACATAATAGCAAGACGCCTCGGGAGAGATCCTTTTGATCTTAGGATTCAGAACCTTAAGGATTTGAATGAGCCCTATATGCCCGGTGAAAGCGGCATCGATTCGGATCTCAAGGTTGGCTTGAAGCTTGTCGCAGATCGCATCGGTTATGAAGCTCGAACTTCCGAGAATGGTCGTGGTATGGGGGTGTCGGTAGGGTTTAAGGATGCAGGGGGCGTAAATAAACCGGCTCAGGCTCGAGTTCGAATAACCACGACCGGAGCGGTTTATTTACAATGTGGAACTGTAGAGCTTGGTCAAGGTGCACATACCGCCCTTTCTCAGATTGTTGCAGAACTCCTAAATACATCCCTGGACCGAGTTAGTTACCCGACGTTGGATACCGATCATACACCTTTTGACCAAGGTACGAATGCCAGTTCCGCAGTTGTCGTGATGGCCAAAGCAATTGAAGCGGCCTCCTTACAAGCAAAGCAAAAGGTACTAGAGTTTGCTGCTGACCAACTCGATTGTGAAATTACGGAAATAGAGTTGGATGATTGGTCTATAAAAAAAGGAAACGAATTACACCCCTTGCCGCCCATGATAATGCGAAATTATGGCGGCACGGGTTATGAATTTACGGGAGAGGGTTTCTTTAAGCCTGATATTGATCATTCAGCACCCCTGGAAACCCAATGCGTGTCCTGGGAATTTGGGTGGGGCGCAGCAGAGGTTGAGGTAGATAAAGAAACCGGCTTGATACACTTGTTGCAACTTGTCGTTTCGGGTGATGCCGGTAAAGCGATTAATCCCCTAATTTGCCGCGGGCAGGATGAAGGGTCCGCCGTAATGGGGCTGACGGGGGCATTATTCCCGTGCATGATTTACGATGGGGGTAAACTCATTAACGGTAACGGCCTGGATTATCGTGTGCCCGTTGCTTCGGACATTCCAGAGGGTTTTGTTTCCATTCTCCAAGAACAGGGTCACGGGCCCGGACCTTTCGGAGCGAAAAGCCTAGGCGAAGGATGCATGCTGCCGGTGGCTTCCGCGATCGCAAACGCGATTGAAGATGCAATTGGCGTGCGAATTCGTAAATTGCCTTTGACACCAGAAAACGTTTTGTCCGCGATCGACAATGCCAACCATCAAAGAACGCAATAAATGGTCTCGTTGATGTTGGTGACGTTATTCAATTTCGTTCGGTCTCGGGGCCGATCTGGTTATTTATTGCTGCGCCGGTTTTTAATGTAGTCCCTTCCTACCACGATCACTCCGAGCACCAGGCCTGCGCCATTTATGAGGAGCCCGTTTGGAATGGCATCAGCTGGTAACAGGAGTAGTATTCCCGCGACAAAGAATAGTAGCCTTGTTAAGGCGTTGAAAGGCCCAAACATGTAGCCAATTAGGCCGCAGGAGGCGATCCAGACGCCGATAAAAGCGGTGACCGCGGACAATATAATATCACCCGTACTGCCTTGACCGAG